>JAAZJH010000077.1 GCA_012800435.1 Clostridiaceae bacterium
GAAGATGAGAATATTATAGCAGGATACAAAACTGTTGTTAATTGGGAGAAAATGCCCAAGGAAACTGTTACTGCCTTGATTGAGGTAAAAGTGACCCCTCAGAGAGGAGAGGGCTTTGACAAAGTAGCTGAAAGAATTTATAGGTATCCGGAAGTTAAAGCATGCTATCTTATGTCAGGCGGTTTTGATCTTACCGTTATTATCGAAGGTAAAACACTGAAAGAAGTTGCCTTTTTTGTGGCAGAAAAATTAGCTCCCCTTGATTCAGTTTTAAGTACATCTACCCATTTCGTATTAAAAAAGTATAAAGAAAATGGGACAATTTTCGAATGTGAGGAAGGGGATCATAGGGAGGTTGTTATATTATGAATGTATTAGAAATGATTTCACCGTTAGTTAAAAATGTGCCTCCTTCAGGAATAAGAAAATACTTTGACATGATAAATGAGATGGATAATGTTATTTCCCTTGGTATAGGGGAACCGGATTTTGTAACTCCATGGAACATTAGAGAGGCCGGAATATACTCGTTAGAAAAGGGGCATACCCATTATACTCCCAATTCAGGATATATGGAGCTTAGAGAAGAGATTTCAAAGTATATTTATAAAAAAACCGGAGTAGAATATAACCCCAAAAATGAAATAATTGTTACTGTGGGAGGGAGCGAATCAATTGATATATCCTGTAGAGCCTTAGTAGGCCCCGGTGATGAAGTTATCATTCCTGAACCTTCTTTTGTAGCTTATAAACCTTGTGCCATATTTACAGGTGCTACACCGGTAATCATAAATTTAAGAGCTGAAGACCAATTCAGACTTACTCCTGAACTTTTAGAGAATGCAATTACTCCACGAACTAAGCTGTTAATACTCCCGTATCCCAATAACCCGACAGGTGCAATTATGAGAAAAGAAGACTTGGCTAAAATTGCAGAGGTATTAAGAGATAAGGATATCATTGTAATATCAGATGAAATATATTCAGAACTGACATATGAGGGTGAACATATATCTATAGCAAGCTTTCCGGGTATGAAAGAAAAAACCCTTCTGATAAATGGATTTTCAAAAGCTTTTGCAATGACAGGATGGAGACTGGGGTATGCATGTGGGCATCCTGATTTAATAGGAGCAATGTTCAAGATACATCAATATGCAATAATGTCTTCACCTACTACAGCCCAAAAAGCTGCAATCGAAGCCTTAAGGAACAGTGCTAATGATGTGAATACAATGGTTAGAGAATACAATCGAAGAAGAAGGATTATGGTAGATGGTTTCAAAAAGGCGGGTTATGACTGTTTTGAACCTCTTGGAGCTTTTTATGTATTCCCGGATATAAGAAGTTCGAAGCTCAACTCTGAAGAGTTTTGCGAGCGACTTCTCCTCGAAGAGAAGGTTTTGGTAGTTCCTGGTACAGCTTTTGGCCAATGTGGAGAGGGCTTTGTAAGAGCAACTTATGCAAACTCTATGGAAAATATCATTGAAGCACTAAAGAGAATTCAACGTTTTGCAAAAAGACAGTAAAGCTAGAATTTGAAGTAACCATAAAAGCCCAACAATATTTGCATTATTTTATAATTTATTGTAAAATAATGTAGAATATTTTCATGAATTGGGGTGAGGTATATGGGATTTGCAAAAACTATTAAACAGCTTAGGGAAGAAAACCACTTATCCCAAAAAGATATTGCCGAGTATCTAGGGGTTACAAGGCAAGCTGTAGCTTCCTATGAGCTAGCAAAAAGAGAGCCTGATTATTCAGTGTTAAGAAAGTTGGCAGATTTTTTTGGCGTTTCTGTAGATTATTTGCTGGGTAGAACTTCATGTAAAGATATCAATGTGATAACTGTTGCTGCAAACATTAAATTAATAAAAGGCAAACTTACCTTCGAAGAGTTTTCAAAAGACATATTCAGGAAGACAGGTACAATGATTACTCCTGAAATGTTAGAGCTTTACACATCGGGAGAAAGGATGCCTTTTATTGGCACTATAAGAATATTGTCCCAATATGCATCTGTTCCTGAATCTTTTTTTTACAGACATAATACACTTGAATCTTATCATCAGGAAAAAGTAATGTATATAAAAGAGGTACAACAACTAGGACTGGAATACTCTCATGATTCTAACTATGCAATACCTTTAGCACTTAA
>JAAZJH010000016.1 GCA_012800435.1 Clostridiaceae bacterium
GCGCGAGGTTCGTTTTGTACGGTTTCGTGAAAATTGCCGTCATAGGTTCGACACGTTCTTCTCCGTCACGTTCGATGACCAGTTCAGCATGCAACACGGCGAGTGCTGACATGGTATCTGCCGCGGGGGAAGCGTTGGCCAGGTTGCCGCCAATGGTAGCGCGGTTTCGCGTCTGAAGTGATCCGACGGCACCGCAAGCTTCTGCGAGAATGGGGGCGTACTGTTTCACCAAGGGGTCATGCGAGATCACTTCGTGAGTTGTACACGCGCCAATCAACAGCATGTTCTCCGTTTCACAAATACCGTGCAACGCCTCGATCGGAAAAATATCGATGACGGTACTATCCTTATAAACATCGTCTTCGCGACCATTGACAAGCACGTCGGTTCCGCCGGCCAGAATGGTGATCGGGCCGTCCGCCGCTTTGGCAGCTTCGTGGAAAGCCTCTACCGTTTTGACCTGTATAAAATTACGTATTTTCATAAGTCGTTCTGCCTTCCTGTCTTTACGCCTTGCCCGCGGCGGCTGATGCCGCGTCAACGTCACGCTGTTTGTCTATCTCTTGTGCGATTTCCATGACGCGCTCCAAATCGAAAGGAAGCTCTTTGATCGCACCGGGCTTGCCAAGTGCCATGTTCACGGCGCACGTGATTGCCGCAGCGGCAGGTTCAGTCGCCGGCTCACCGAGCGAGCGTCCTCCGAAAGCGGAACGCGGGTCGGGATGGCCGTTCAGAATAGGTACGTTGACATCCGGAACATCCATGGCCGTCGGGAGCAAGTAATTATTAAAGTTTAGATTGCTGAGGGCGGCTGTTCTGTTGCTATGTCCAAGATCTTCGATCAGCGCCATGCCTTGACCCATGGCAAGACCGCCGTATATTTGGCCTTCAGCGAACTGAGGATTGATGATACGGCCGGGGTCGTGGCAGCCGGCCATCTTGACGACGGTGACATATCCTGTGTCGAGATCGACTTCGACTTCTGCAGCATGGCACGAGTACGTATATGAGTAAAAAGGCTCGCCGAAGCCTTTTCCCTCATCCCAGTCGATGACAGGGACTGCGTACGTACCGACCGCGGCAGGAGTCAGGTTATACCCGTAAGCAATACTGACAACCTCGTCAAATGAGAGATCTTGTTCGCCAAAACGAACGCGATCGTCTTCGTAGACAATCTCGCCGATATCATCACCATATTTCATGGAGAGTCCCTGGTTCAGGATCAGTTTAAGGCTTCTGCAGGCATCCGCGATGGCTCCGCCGCCCAACATCGTGCCGCGTGAGGCAATGCAGGCACCAGTTGCAGGCGAACGCGACGTATCGGTTTCACCCATGGTGACACGCTCCGGTTTCACGCCCATGCCTTCGGCGACCATCATCATCTGGACAGTACGTAGCCCTTGGCCGATCTCAACGAGACCGATGTTGGCGTGAATACTGGCATCCTTCATAACTTCAATCAGCACGCGGGCAACATCGAAACCGTTGCCGTCTGCGCCGACGCTTGCGCCGCGCATTGATGTGCTGATGCCAACACCGCGGAGGACACGCCGTTTAGGATCTTTGTTTTCTTCTCTGTATTGCTTGAATTTTCGATCAAAGTCGATGGCCTCAGCTGCTTTCTCCATGCACTCTCTGATTGAAACCTCATGGAAATCCATCAGATGGCCACACGGGCTGACGTCACCGTTCTTAAGAAGGTTCTTGCGACGGAATTCCGTTGGCGTCATGCCGAGCTTGGCGGCGAGCGTATCAATGGTATTTTCCAAGGCGTAGATAGCTTGCGGTGTTCCGAATCCTCGCATTGAACCGGTGTGATTGTTGTTGGTCAACACAGCCGTCGAGCGGGAATGGACATTGTCCACATTATAGGGACCAACGCCGAGAATAGCCGTTTTGAAAGCGACAGGCGGTGACATATTGATGTAGGCGCCGGCATCCAGAATAGACAACATGCGCAGTGCCGTCATCGTTCCGTCTTTTTTTGCGCCAATTTCAATATCAAATTCAATCGGATGGCGCTTATAGCTCTCGCGTATGGATTCTTCCCGTGTCAGAGTGACTTGGGCGGGTCGTTTGGTCAAAAGGGCGATCAGGCTGACGCGAATCGCGTTGGCTTCAGCCGTTTCGATTTTGCCGCCAAAAGAACCTCCGACCGTACTCGGTTTAAAGATGATCTGAGACATCGGGATGTTCAACATCCGATGAATGGAGATCCGCGCGTTGTAAGGTGCCTGCATGGAGCCGTATACAGTGACTTCATCACGCATCGGGCTTGGTACGGCAGTAACCGATTCAGGCTCAAGGTATGAGTGTTCGACGAAATGAGTTATATATTTCGTTTTGACTGTGACCTCTGCCTCTTTCAACGCTGTCTCAGAATCGCCTTTGTTGACATGGACCTCTCCGCAGATGTTATCCGGGTATTCCGGATTGATGGCGATATCGCTTTCCATTGCCATTTTTGGTGAGGCAAGAACGGGCAGATCCTCATAATCTGCGTAAATACGCTTTGCCGCCTTATTGGCCTGTTCCTGTGTTTCCGCAGCGACGACGGCGATGACATCGCCGAAATAGCGCACGCGGTCACATGCGAGGGCGTACTGATCTCTGAACAGTTCGCCGAACATCTTGGCGCCGGGAATATCTTTTCCCGTCACCACTTTGACAACACCGGGCATTTTCTCCGCTTCTTCAATGTGAACGGCTAGAAGTTTCGCATGTGCTCGCTCGCTATAGACGTTCTTGCAGAAAAGCATACCCGTCAGCCGGATATCAGCGCCATATTGCGCCTTTCCCTCGGCCTTTGCCCGGGCGTCAATCCTTTCAATGTTTTTCCCTAAAGTTGATGGATTCTTCATGTCGTGCCTTCCCTTCTGACACTATTTAGGACACAATGTGTAAAGTTATTGTAACTAATTACATTGCTTATGTCCACGACTTGCAAAACGGTTTTTTGAGTGGTGGATGATCAACGCCAACAGAGTTTAATGATCTTATCAGGGCATCGTTCAACGCAAAGTCCGCAACCGTCACAACGCGACGCGTCGACAATGATTGTGCCTTCATCATTTCGCGCGATAGCCCCCTTCAGACAGCTTTGCTGACACAAGGCGCAATCGAGCTTTCTGCACGGATCGATGATTTTTGCAGTAAGTGAGCTTGGAACGATATCCTCAAAAGGTCGAAGTGATGCGAGGGCAACACCGCGAATGTCGTCGATGCAGTCATAGTCTCGCGAAACCATCCATGATTCCACGTCGTTAATGATGGAAGAAATAATGTTATAGCCATTTAGTTGAATGGCGGAAGCGAGTTGTACCGCTGTCGCTCCAAGCATAAGAAATTCAAGCACATGTTCGAAATGATGAACACCCCCTGAACTGATGACGGGCAACTGGGAGTATTGGCGCAACATCGCTGTCATGGCAAGGGAGACGGGACGGATATTCGGTCCGGTATATCCGCCGTACGTCGGCATCAGCACGCGCTTATTCTCAAGATCGACACCCAATAGTCCTTTCAGCGCATCGATGGCACTGAAAGCGGTAACGCCGGCATTTTCCAGTTCTTTTAGAAAATCGGGTGACGATGCCGATTCATAAGAGAGCTTGGCTATGACAGGGATATCGACTGTATCAACGAGGGCACGAATAAATTCTTCCGTATCCGGCGAGTGGTAACTGATGAGTTTATTCCTAGAACCGATGGGGGCGGATAAACTGATCTCAAGTGCATCGGCGCCCATGTTTTCCAGTTTTTTACCTAAATAAGCCATCTCAGAGGCCGATGTGCCCCATATGCTGCAAATGATTTTTGCGTCTTTGCGGTCGATTTGATCGAGTACGCGCTCCCAGTCTTCTAGATGAAGATTTGAATAGAGCATAGTGTTGAAAAGCTGCTGACCTTTCATGAAAAGTCGCGGGCTGATGCGTTGCCGTTCTTCAAGGCAAATAGTCTCCGTTATAACGGCAGCCGCTCCGGCGTCGATACATCGTTGAATTCCTTCCGCGCTTCCTGCCCAAGGACCTGCCGCCGTGACGATTGCGTTTTTCAACGTCATGCCTGCTAGATTAACGTCGTATGCCATGTCAGTTTCCTCGTCTTAGTCAAACCATTCGTAGATGTCTTGGGTGTTGCCACACGATTCCCGAATTTTTAGTTTTGGCTGCAGAATCAGATCGTGCGGCATATCTACGTAATGCATCGTACCCTCAATTTGATCAATTAGCATTCGCGCAGCGGCCATGCCGAGTTTCTTGGAAGGAAGCTCAAGAGCGGTAAGAGCCGGAGAGAGAACGCTACAAACGGCAGAATCGGTTAAGCTTGTTAGCGCCATATCTCTTGGTATTCTTATGTGTGCATCGCGCGCCGCTTTCATCGCGCCTACTGCCTGCAAGTCGCTGGCTGTGATTAGAGCTTCGGGCAGACGGTTGCTCTGTATCAATCGCTGTACGGCGAGATAACCGCCGCGGACACTGTTTTCCGCCTGTGCTGAAGAAAAGGCGACGTAGTGACCTGCCTCACGAATGGCGCGATGACAACCCGCGTTAATTTGTTCGGAATTGTCACCCTGTATCTCGTCAAATAGCGCTATAACGGTGTTGTGTCCAAGCTCAATCAGATGCTGTGTCATGCGTCGGGCACCTTCTTCAATATCGATGTAACACAGAGTGTCACCGGTGTAGATGCGATTTTTTCCGATGTGTACTCGCGGAAGCTCAAAAGTTTGCAATGCCGGTGTTCCTTCGCCATTAAGCCGGGAATTGACCTGTATGATACCGTCCACTTTGCGATGGACCATCATGTCGACAAACTCCGCTTCACGCACAGCTTGATTGTTCGTCTGTCCGAAAAGAACGGCATAGGCTTTATTACCGGCAACTGTCTCCACCCCGGAGATGATTTGCTGAAAGAAATTCGTTTCGATGCCGGGGATCAGCAACGCGATTGTTTTTGATGATTCTAAGTTGAGACTCTGAGCAAACCAGTTCGGCGTGTAATTGTATTTTTGCATGACGCTTAACACGTGCTCACGTGTCTCTTCACGCACGCGTTCGGGATGGTTGACAACGCGTGAGACGGTAGCGACAGAAACGCCTGCAAGTTCAGCAATTCTCTTGATGTTCATCGGTTCATCACAAGCTCAACATTCATGTAGAAAGTTACATTTCCATATAGCACATGCATCTAAAAGCGGGAAACGGATGACAATTTATTTTGAAAGTTGTCCGGAGAACATGCCTTTTGTTCAACATTCCAATGCCATCCAACGAGCATGTTTTTGTACGACGATTCCCTGATGTTATATGCAGTGCGGATACGTCTGTTTTTCAGTCTATGAGGCTACAAAAACGCCAAGATTTTGTAAGCGATCTTATTATACCTTAATGGAACTTGTGTAAAAAAGACATCTTTGCAAGCAAACATGCGAATTAAATGAAGAGCTGAATACTAAACTAAGCTGAACAGTGATGAGTATCTTGCACAGCTTAGTTTGGGGCATCGCCTGTTCAGCTTAATTTTGTGTCCGACTAATTAAACAATGTTGATAGAGTAGCACCAGTTATTTGTTGACAGATCGAACAAGATACCTTAAAGTGGTTTTATCTTGATATGTAAATAGTTACATATTCTGAGGACTAGGAGAGGGAGGTAACTCTATGAAAGAAGCTGCAAAAGACAAAGCACAGCATGCTGACGTAGACTTTTCGCTGGAAC
>JAAZJH010000017.1 GCA_012800435.1 Clostridiaceae bacterium
GCTAGTGAAATATCCTTGATTTTTGTATAAGGATCGAGATTAAGCCCGATGCGCTTCATAAGCTCACGCGTACGTTCCGCGGCGTCATGCAGATCAATCAGACCGAAGCGTTTCTTATAACGTCCCAAGTAGATGTTTTCCGCAATGGACATCTCGGGAATTTGCACCATTTCCTGGTATACGGTACTGATACCCATGCGGTGGGCATGATCCGGCGATTGAAAGCGGATTTCCTCTCCCTCATAGATGATGGTACCGGACGACGGCGTTTCCGCGCCCGACAATATTTTGATGAGAGTGGATTTGCCCGCACCGTTTTCACCGCATATACAAAGGATTTCTCCACGCTTGAGCGTGACGCTGACATCATTTAGCGCCTCAACTTTTCCGAAGTTTCTAGAAAGGCCTCTAATATCTAATATGACGTCATTTTCCATGCAATACCTCTCGGTTTTATCTGTTTTTTACGTACATTATATAGCGCTCAATGCTCTCAATCGCATTAGCAAGGATCGGTCGTTAAAACGACCCTTCGTGCATACAGGTATAAAGCGCCTGCATATTGCCCTTGTTTATGGCATATCTCACTAAGGAGCGATGATAGTCCGACTCATCTTCATCCGGAAGTGTCCACTCGATTTGTTTGTCCGGGTTTCTTTGGAGAAGATTAAAATGCTTCTTGCCTAGAAGATAAGTCGTTATAAATCCCGTTATGAACGCATCTCCCGCGGCCGTCGAATCGACAATCCGAACATCTTGACCAAAGGCTTTCGTAAGATAAAGCTCCCTACCATCATAAATCATTGCGCCTCTTTTTCCCATGGTGCAAATGACCATCTCGCAACGCCCCGTTCCGACGAGGCGGCGCACGTACGCTTCCAGCTCCTCTAGAGGCCGTTCACGCCCCGAAAATAGAATATACGTCGAAAATTCGGCCACCTCGACAAGCTTCTCTTCCGTCCACTTGTCGGAGTAATCATACAGAATAGGAATCTGAATGGCGTTGATCTTGTGAAGTTCAGGGATCATGCAGCCGTAACAGGCCGTATGAACTAAATCTGCCGTACGGATATAATCAAGGATCTCTTCATCTAAGATGAGAGGATCAGTCCGCACGACACCCAAATCGTTAATGTCGGTAATTGTCCGATCGCCGTTGTTCAACTCAATGCGGCACTTGCCCGTTTCACCCTCTTTAGTTTGGATATAGCGTGTGTCAACATTTTTGTCGTTTAGAGCCGCTCGAACAAGATCGCCTTCCTCATCGTTGCCGACAACGCCCATGAAAGAAGAACGATAACCGAGATATTGGGAAAAGATAGCGACATTGACGCTATTGCCACCGGGAAAACGTTGACCCAGCGTCACATTAATGTCAACGACATTGTCGCCCATTCCGATAATGTGTAACATCAATATCGCCTATCCTGTTCCTTTATCTATCTGCGCTTTTCCGTCGAGGTCGAATCTGTGACAACTACGGCTCTAAATCCGTACTACTTACCTTACAAAACAACAGATTAATAATCAAACTGCCTGTAATAGCGACGCGTAGTCAGCGGATGATTGCGCTCATGCTCCAGATGGCGGCTTAAACGCTCAAGCAAAGAGTAAATAATCATTGGGGACAGAAGTTTCCTGTCCTTGAAATCGTCGAACGGCAGATCCACGGTTTCGGTGTCAAAAACAGTAACGTGTTCAGTAATATGTTTAGCAAAACGGAGGAGACGATCGGTAAGAGGTCTTGCCTCGTCATCGCCTTGGAGGACGAGCATGACGGTATCGTCCTCGACCAACTCCAACGTGCCGTGGAAGAATTCCGCGGAATGAATCGATTTCGTGCGGATCCATTGCATCTCTTCCAAAATGCACATCGCGTAGTCGTAGGCTTCACCCCACATCATGCCGGCGCCGGCGACCATTATCCAAGTTTCGTCTTTGTAGGCTTTCGCAAATTTCTCAGCTGTCGCATCGTACTGCTCTTTGCCCTTGATCAAGTATGGCGTGATCGACTCGAGCTTCTCCATCCATGCATCATAATCGGCGAGCAGACCCTCGCGATAGCAAAGGCGCGCCAACAACATGTACATGAAGAGATAAATGGCCTCGCCTAAGTGATCATCTTCAGCGTAACTTTGGACAATGTAATCGGCATGCTCGTAGATCGGCGTATCCGGATTGGAAACATAGACGAACGTGCGCGCGCCGTGATCCTGACAGAACTTGGCCGCCTGTAAAATTTCCTTCGTTGTCCCGCTTCGAGTTGAGAAGATACACACTGAATCTTTGTTAAAACGTCTATTTTTCCTCGTCATGAATTCCGAGGCGATTTCAACGTGAGATTCTATGTCTGTTTCAGAATCAAGCCAATACTTAATCGGCAATGCGTGGGCAAAGGTTCCTCCCGTGCCGATAAAAAACAAATTTGAATAGCCGGCGTCAAAGATTTCATCGACTGCCTTCTCAATGCCTCCACGCATCCCAAGCGCATCACCGACCATTTTTTCAAATCGTGGAACGTTAAAATTTAACATTAAAGCCTCCTTTATTCTGCATTGTTATAGAACTTTCTAGTACAATGTAGCACATTTTAATACCACAGGTCAAATTCACGGTAAATATCTTGCAAAAAGAATCGTTTTTTGTTCCTATTTCCCTTCAATGCATCTTCTTTTATCCGGATTTACATAGTAATGAGTGACCCCTTTTGAATAAGAAAACATGTATTTAATTTATATGATAGGATGATGTTCAGAGAATGTTCTATTGCTTTTATATCCTATATAAAGTATTGGAGGTGTTAGTTTGTCTGTAAAAGATGAAAAAAATAATGTGCTGAATGATCTTTCACCTATTCCTCTATATATGCAGTTGAAAAAAGATATCAGTGAAAAGATTATGAATGGAACGTTGCCTTACGGATCCAAGTTGCCAAGTGAAATTGAGATTGCCCATCAATACGGTATTAGCAGAAATACGGTGCGCACATCGCTTTGCAAACTGGCAGACGAGGGTTTTCTAGTGCGAAAACAGGGTAAGGGTACTTTTGTCCGTCATCGCATTGTGTCCGAAAACATCTCTACAAACATCAGCTTTACGGAAGCGTGTGAAGCAAATGACATCGTGCCTGACCACCGCCTCTTGACGTTCGCGTTGCAGCCGGCGAACGAGCAAGATATACAAGAGCTAAAACTTAAGCCCGGTGATAAGGTCATTTTTATTGAGCGTGTTTTGCTCGGAGATAATGTGCCGGTAATCCTTGACCGCATGTTTCTTCACCCGAAATATGTTTCGCTGATGAATGAAGATCTTGAAGGCGTCTCGCTTTACAGCACGCTGTCAAGGCTGTTCGGTATAACCATGCATCGATCGCATAAAACAATTCAACTCGGATTTGCGGATGAACGCGAAGCCCTGTACCTTCAGATTAAGAGAGGCGACCCCGTTTTGCTCATGACGGAAACGATTTTTGATGAAAACGGTGATCCGATCCATCACACAAAGCAGACGATCTTAGGCGACCGATACAAATACAAAGTTTATTAAGGCCCGTTGGCCTGCCGCTAATCATAAGACCGCGTTTGCATGTAGTCTCTGTATGGCTTGACGAGCGCTTTCCAGGTGTCATCCGAAATCAGATCGAGATAATAATCGCAATCAAGTACAAGTTCAGCTGTCTGAAAACGCAGCATTACTTCCCGATTGACGCGGGAAACGTAAAGATCCTCCGGGATGTCCAGCGAAGCGCCATCGTGGAGCGTAAACTCGTTGGTGAGCGCGTCATACTTGCCGTAGTCGGTGATCCAGCTTTTTCCTAAAAGACAAACGAGTCCTTCCGCGTCAGAGAAGATATCGCGACCGGAAAGGAGACGCGATTCATAGGGGACACCCATATAATTGTAAATCGTCGGAAGAATATCCAAACTGCAACAATATTTGTCGACCTGTTCGGGCTCAATACCTTCATGATAAAAAAGCAGAACGCTCTTGTAGACATCAAACGTTTCATCGAGGGAATGGCCTGCAATTTCTTCATATGTGCTGTGGCGGATTCCGTAGGGGTGATGATCCGGATTCAGCACGATAAGCGTCCGATCCATGATGCCGGCCTCTTGAAGCCGCTCAATAAGTGTTTGCATTGCCAGCTCGACTTCATAGTTGCACGCTAAATAGGCACGGGCCTCGTTAGAAATATCCCCGGGATATACATTCCAGTGTCGTTCTGACATTGCGTTGCCGAACTGAGAGTACGGCATATGTCCGCTGACGGTTAGATAGTAGACGTGAAACGGCTCTTTGTCGATAAATTCCGGCGTCGTTTTCTCGATCATTTCGTTATCGGATTTCGGCCAAAGCGGCTCCAGATCAAGACCGTTCCCGATCCCCCGGTAGGTATAACCCAAATTCGGATGCGACACGTCGCGCTCATAATATGTCCACGTATGGTCATGCCATGCATAGGTGTTGTAGCCGAGGCGTTTAAAGAAATTTCCAGGCGCGTAAGACATGTCATTGCCGGCAGACTGTACGAGCGACCAAACGCCCTGTTTCGGGATCATTCCGCAAAGTCCGGCGTACTCGCCGTCTAACGTCGATACCGACCACATCGGATTGTAATAGTTTGTGAATTGAATGCCTTCTTTGTACATTTTGTAAAGCGTCGGCGTCAGCACAGGATCGATACAGTAAGGCGAGAAGCTTTCCGCCGAGATAAAGATCAGGTTAAACCCTTTCCCCCGCCCCGTATGATCGTTCATGTACGTCGGGGCTGTTTTCGAGAAGGCATCATCGAGATACCTCGCTTGGTCTTCCCTCGTCGCAGGCTGCAACAGGCGATCATCCGGAAACGTGTAACCCTCCAAACGCTTCTCAAAATCAATTGGCCAGACCTGCGGGTCATACGTTGTCTGTTGCGACGGATTCGTTGCCGGGTCTGTTGGCTGAGTGACCGATGTGTCATTGACTGTCGGCAGCGTCATTTCTATATCTTCATCCGTTCGTACCAAAGTATCGTCCGGAAGGACGGGCGGCGACAGAAAGCGTCGAATGTCGATTTCGATCGCTGTCATAACGCCAAACTGATGCGAACCTAGCAACAGTTCATTGTGGTGGAAATAGTTTTGCCAAGGGCTGTTATAAGAACGGTTAAACGCCATGGATACAATCGAAAGGCCGAAGAGCAATACACTGCATCCGAGACCGGTCAGAGCCTTTTTCCAGCCGGAGACGTTTTGAAATTCCTCAATTGGCCGACGCTTATACAGATATATGAAAAATAAGATCGATGGCAAAAGCAGAAATAGGATGGTCGGTATGTTCATCGCTATTTTCAGAAAAATATCTCCGATAAACTCAGCGACCTGTCCGCTGCGCTCAAGAGAGTAGACGATAAAGAACGTTCTGAAAAACTTGTAATAAACGAGTTGCGCTGAATAGATGATCGAAAAAGAGACAATGGCGATGCTATAAAGAACTCTCGCAACCTTTGGAGGAAAGAAGCTGACGACGGATACAATCCCGGCGGAGCGAGCAAGTGCAAAAAAGGCAGCGTGCAGCAAACCGATGTTAAATAACGGACGGAGAATCGTCAGACGAAAAACGATTTCGCAGATCATCTGAGCTCCGAAAAGAATGAGCGTTAACAAAAAGGCGCTCTTAATCGGGGGAGAATCGAAAGCATCGAGAAAACGACGCATACGCGTTTTAGGAGAATTTTCAGCCATATTATCTAGACGACTTTTTACCGTCACGCCATGCGACATCGGCGGGAACTTTTGCTTCAACCATTTGTACGCTATCGTCGCTTAAAACCCAATCTTCGCGGAAGGCGCCCACGGCTTTGTGTTCGGCATCGCTGTGTCCCTTTAAGCCGAAAGATCTGAAATCATCAACACTGGAACGATCGTACATGATGTTCTCGACGACATACATCAGGTATAGTGTCGCCTGCTCTTGTTGACCTGGCGATACGGCAGATTTGTACGGTGTCACCGACATACACGTACCATTGATCTTGATTTTTACCAGAATTGCGACAAAATTGTCAGAGCGGTCATTTTCATGGTAGCCGTAATACACTCGGGTCACACCGTGTGTCTCCTCATAGTTCCACACGCTTAACGGTTCACCGGCACTCGCGTCCTCGTTCCAGTAATTCTGCTTAAGACGAAGCGCGATATCATCTTCCATCTCTGCTTCAATCGTCTTAAATAACGGCATAAGATCGATGCCGTCGAGATTGCGAGGATAATCTTTAAGGCCAACGACTTCAAACGTTTTAGTCATCGGGGAGAGCTTTACGCCATTCTCGGCAAACCATGTCTCGTCGATCTCGCACCGAACCGTCACGCGATCGCCGTTAGAAAGCTGATCGTCCGGCTCCGCTGTGAATTGAAGCGGAGGCTGTGCTGCCGTTTTCTGATCTACCCAATCTGCCGGAAGACGCGTCGTATCGAACGAAATCGTACCGTTGTCCGAGACACCGTTAAACATCAATACAAGGTTTTCAAAAGGATTGACCGTCTTAGGCTCAGGGAGACCCTCTACCGTAAAATTAAGAGTTGTTTCTGCGGCAATCCTGCCTGCCGATGTCAACGCTCGGTTGTCTGGAATCACGTGAAGGATGACGGTATCGCCGTTTGAAAGCTTCGTGGACGGGCTTAAGAAATCAAACGCAAAATCGTCTTTAAAATGTTGAATTTCACCAGAAAGCGCCACTTCCGCCTCGCCGACGCCGTTATAGCCTTTGAACGTTAATTTCACCGAATCTTCTACATGAATCCTCGCTGCTTCGGAAAGATTCCGAACGGTGTAAACAAACGATGTATTTTTGAAACGAATGCCTGCCGCTTTAGCGAGCGCTTCGTCAAAGGATGCGCGAATTTCTACGGTATCGCCATTCCTAAGCGTAGTAGTCGTTTTGGCCGTATACGACAACGTCGCGAGCGCCGCCTCATACATGAACGCGCGTTTGAGCCCTTTTTCATCACCGTCTTTCAGCGCATCCATTTTTTCACGCACCATGGCCTGCGTGCGCTCTCGATTCGTTTTAAGTTCGAGCGTGCCATAGCCGTTGGCGCCGCTCACATGAATGGACGCCAGCTCCCGCACATCGATTGAACTCCCGGCACAACCGAACGCCACCGTCATCAAGGACGCGATGAGAACAATAACGGAAATAACGATGATACTCTTGCGTTGCATGCTTTTTTACCTCGAAAAGCGTTTGTTTTGCGCATGTCAATTTCGTGTCCGTCTAGTTTACATTATTTTTGCATTCTTTTCAGCATTTTCAAGATACACTGGTAAACTAGTGATGTATGAAGTGACTTTTCGGCAGCCGCGAGCCTTGTTGCATTGACGGCTCGAAAATTGCAGGACTATGCCGCATTGTCGATCCGAAACGGAATACTGCTAAACAATATCGCATTGTCGATAAGGAACCGGAAACTGTCGGACTATACCACATTCTCGATCCGGAAACGAAAATCACCGGATCATGCCGCATTGTCGATAAGGAATCCGTATTCCTGTATCGAATCGGCCGACGAATCTGCAAGAATGTCCTTAACGACTTGAATTTATCACTGGAATGTATCTCGGAGAAAAGAGCGCATGATCACTTGGACAGAAGAACAGGACTATATTATCCGCTATGATCGACCGGCGAATCTGCTCGTCTCTGCTGCCGCCGGATCAGGCAAGACGGCTGTCCTAACGGAACGTATCGTTCAGCGCGCACTGGCAAAGAAAATCCGTCTTCCCCATATCCTCGTCATGACGTTCACCGAACTGGCAGCCAAACAAATGAAACAGCGCATCGCGGCGCGCTTTCGCGAAGTCAGAAAAGAGGACGCGGACACATTGCTTCAGGAACTTCCGCTCGCTCAAATCTCGACCGTGCACGCTTTTTGTAATCAGGTGCTTTCTGCTCATCTTGACCGCTTTGCAGGAAAAGACGGAAATCCGCTCTTAGAACCGGGCTATCGCATCGCCGACGAATCCTTGTCAAAAACACTGCTTGACCAGTCTCTCGACAGCGTCATATCGTCATTGAACATCGGCCTTGATGCAATGTTGAGAAAAACCGATCCGCAGCTTTCCGGTGAAAGTGTTCCGAGCGGTTTGCCGGATGAAGAGGAATCGCCGGCGCCTTTTATCCTCACCGGGGAAGAACGCACGCATGACGAGTGGTATAGAGATTACCGCGCGCTCTCGCTCGCCTTCGCGCCGCGCCTTACCGACGTCCCGTTTCGTAAAGCCATCGTTTCTATGCTCAATCATCTGCACAATCTCCCTCATTACGAGAATCTGGCCGCCAAAGCGGTGGAGCAACTCTTTACCGTGGCGGAAGCCTTCCCTTCGGATGCCGTCTCCTCTTTTTGGTGGGAGCGCTTTGAAAAAGCTTACGACACAGCCAAAAGGGCGCTTGAAGACCTGCGTCAAACCGGTGTTTACGCTTCATTTAAAAATCCGGAAAGCAACCCGATCCGTCAGCTTAAGACCGTCACCCTCACGATGGAAAAAGTGATCGGCCAACTTGCCGGTCCCCATGTCCGCACAGCAGCGCGCTGGGATGCCATTGTACGTGCAGGTCAATCGATCGATGAGCTGAAGTTCCCCTCCTATATGGGAAGATCCGCGAACGAAAGCATTCAGGAGCGCAACCGCTATCTCGACCGCTTCTGGCAAGACGTGCTCCCGCTCGCGGGACTGATCTCTGACCGCACGCCGAGAACAAAGCGCTTGGAGCCTTATTTGGAAGGATTCCCTCCCGTTTTCACGATGTCAACAAGTGAGCTTAGGCGCGACCTCATCGCTTCTGCTCGCGTGGCGGCACGATTCATTGAGGTTGTGCTTTTAGTTGATGCCGATTACAAAAAACGGCGCTTCAGCGACAACGTTATTCTCTTTAGCGACATTGAACACGGTGCGCTCGCGCTCCTTGAAAACGAGGACATCGGCGCCTACTACAGGAATCACTTCGACGAGGTCTATGTCGACGAATACCAAGACACGAGCAGCATCCAAGACGCCATTATAAAGGCAGTCAGGCGTGACAATGTCTTCATGGTCGGTGACGTCAAGCAAAGCATCTACCGATTCCGCTACGCGAATCCGAAGCTTTTCGCAGCGCTGGCAGACGCGTCGGTACTCATCTCCCCCTATCAGGATATGCCGGATAAGGAGGCAGACGAGAGAACATCGGCTCAGAAAGCTCCCCTGAAAACCGTTTCGGATAATGCTTTACAGAAAGCTTTTCAGGATACGCCTACGCGGGAGTCTATACAGGATACGCTAACATCTGCGGATAACGCCGACTCCATGCCAACAACACCAAGCTCTGCAGCAGGATATCTGGCGCTCCTTAGCCGAAATTTCCGCAGCCGCCCCGGTATCTTGGAGTTCGTCAATGATTTTTTCAGCGCATTTCTGACACGCGAATCGGGCGATATCGAATATGACGAAACGCAGGCTATGACACCGGTTCGCCCGGTGTCGGAAAGCGATTTGCCGCCTGTTGTTCTCTCCGTCGCCTGCATGACGGACGAAAGCGCGGAAGACGACGATGACACGTCGGATGCGTCTCATTTGTCGCAAACGGAGCGCGAAGCCGTAATGGCGGCTGATATCATCCAAAATCTGCTCGCCAACGGCGCAGCGCCGGAATCCATCGCGCTGCTTTTGCCGACGAATGACAACTGCCGCGTATATGGTGACGTCCTGAAGGCATACCATATTCCTATCGTTACCCGTACCGGACCTGTATTCCCGGATAATCCGGTAACTCGTCAAGTTGAAGCCCTGCTGGCTCTTCTCGACAATCCATTGCAGGATATTCCGCTGATCAACACACTGCTTGGACCTTTTGTTCTTGAATCCTTCTCAGAAGAAGAGCTTGTGGCACTCGCTGGCACAGCAGCACCTGATCAGAGCGACTTGTCGGGCGATTCGGATGATTCTGAGCCTTACCGAGGAGAATCGCATCCAAGTGAGACGGCGAAGATGGCACGAAATGCTACATCTAACCAGGGCGATTTGCCCGACGACACAGAATCCGGCATTTCACGTTCAACAAAGAAAGATATGCTGATTGATGCAGTATTTCATCTTGAATCCTTGGACAAGCCAACCAAGACATTCGCTCTCAAAGCGGAGCAGGAGAAAGAGCGTTCTTTCCATCGCCGCTTTCAGGCAGTTGCAGAAGGAAATCCTGCCGTCTGCCAAACGCTTGATACGGCCCTTTATCAAAAAGTCAGACGCTTTTCGAAGACAATTGAGCGCTGGCGCTTGCTGGCGCAAGAGCTTCCCGCATGTGAGCTTGTCGATGTTATTTTCTCTGAAACCGATTATGAAGCGTTTGTGGCCACTCTCCCGCAAAGTGAACATTACTCCGCCGATCTTGACATGCTAAAAGAGCTATTAGAGGGTGATCCCGGCGCTCCTTTGCCGGATCTTCGAGAGGCGCTAAACAGGGTTCGTGAGGCACGTGAGCAAGCTCGCACGATTCCTTCTTCGGAAAGCGCGCTTCTTCCCGGTGCGGTACACGTGCTCACACGCCACAGCAGCAAAGGATTGCAGTGGGATCACGTGATCTTGGGCGGTCTTTTTCGCCCAAATGAACGACGGGATTCCAGCGAAATTATTACCTTCTCCGAACAACAAGGTCTCTCTTCGTGTACGATCGCGGACGGCGGTCTTGCCGTGTACAACAACCCGCTTCATGAGCGTGCCGTCTCTATGCATACCCGTGACGCACAAGCGGAATCTTGGCGTCTGCTCTATGTCTCCATGACGCGAGCAAAGGAGCGCCTTTTCCTGTTATTCCCAGCGAAGAAAACAGTGGGTGATATCGGGCGCGTTAATAGACTCATCGAACGCGTCTACGCCGATACGCAAACAATGACGGATGACTTGCGAAAACAAAGGAGCGCCTTTTCGACCGAGCTTGCGTCTGCCACGAATTCCGATGCGGAGCTGATCCTCGGCGTCCTGGCTTTGCGCGAACCGTTTATCTTGGATGCCATGATCAATTCTGAAGGAATACAAGATAATATGGACGAACAAGAGGATAACACCCCATCATGCGTGATCACAGATGAAATCCAATCACGTATAAGCACAGATGACACTCAAACACGTATGAGCATAGCTGACGCTCAAATACGAACGAGCACAGATGACGTCCAACCGGGTGATGCCGCAAAAATCAGTCTGAACGACGACGAGCTGAGACGAAAAACTGTTGAGGAATTCTCTTTTGAGCACGCTACGGCCTATGTTGAGCGCTGGATCGACATCTATAAAAGGGTAGAGGAACGTTCATCTTCTCCGATGGACGTACGGCTAGATGAAAATACACCTCCTGATATTATGTGCGGCGATGACACATTGTTTGAATCTGAAAAAGCTTACCAAAAACTCCTTCTGGCAACGATTCCTCGTAAAGACGCCGCGAACACCCCCGCTAAAATATCTGTCACCGAGCTCAAGCGACTGCGCGAAGAAGCGACCCTGATCGCTACTGAAGGCGAATTTGCCGACGCGCCCGTTCCCATTTACACAGGTTCGTTTGAGGGCGATCGTGAAGGAGCTCCTGTGCCTAATATCACGGATCCATTCGTGCACGATCTTGAAGGGAGTTCCGTGCCTATTGCCACAAGTTCGTTTGAGGGCGATCGTGAAGGAGCTCATGTGCCTAGTGTCGTGAGTTCCTTCGAACGCGATCACGTGGGGGAACCCGCGCCTTTTAGCACCAGTTTTCCCGAGTACCGTCGCGATAGGAAAGGCGCGCATGACATCGCGTTGACGATGCGTCGTCGTGAGGATGAAGATCCTGTTCAAGGGGTCGTTTTAGGTACCGTCTTGCATACTGTCTTTCAATTTTTAGACATTGAGTCGCTTCGAAATGCATCCGAAGAAGAGGGCGTTGCGCTTTACCACAAACAACTGGATGATCTTCGTGATCGAGATGTGCTCGATTCTGCAGAACATGCCGCGGCGATTCCCTTTTCCAAGGCGGCCCTCCTTTGGACAAAGAGCGACCTTGCAGGCAGGCTGCTTTCAGTTGCGAGGACGACCGGTAAGGTGTATCGTGAAATGCCTTTCACGCTTGCTGTTCCTTCGAAAACGCTCATGTCGAGCTGGGCGGAAGACGAAATGACGCTTGTGCAAGGCATGATTGACCTCTGGTTCGTCGAAGAAAACGGTGACGCGATTCTGATCGATTTTAAATCGGATCGTCTTCCCGCTCATGACGAAGAAATATTCTTCAAGAAGCGCTACGGTTTTCAACTTCAAACATACGCCGAGGCCATTGAGCGCGCGACGGGACGAACCGTTCGCGAGCGTATCCTCTGGCTCATACGCGCAGGCCGCGGATTAATTTTTTAAAACTCACAGAATCAAAATGTGTTGTTTACAGGAACGGAAACACATTATTCTTAAGACAAGCAGGCGAATAATTCCAAGGTATTCCGCCTAGATGGTAAAGAGACATTTATTTGACAAAAAAGACTGGAACGCAGACAATACCGTTGGAGGCAGATGGGTTCTGGTGTGCCCTGCGGTCTTCAAAACCGATATGGGGAGTTAGGAGCTTCCCGGGTGAGTTCGATTCTCACATGCCTCCGCCAATGTAAATCCCGCTGTATCGACACACGGCCAGATGTTGAGTGTAGTTTCACGGCTGGATTTTAGTGTCAGCACATGCCTAGACGCTGAGTATCGGCGCACGGATAGGCGCTGAGTGTATAGGCATACGGCAAGACGCTGAGTCTAGATACCCTGCCGGACACTGAGTCTAGGCACACGTCAAGACACTGTTATAAGCATACGGCAAGACGCTGAAAGGAGAAGCGGCTCTCATGTCGCACACGCCATGAAAAGACGAACAGGCACAACCTCCCGCGGTATTCGCACACCCATCATAAGAGGCGGAGATCCGCTGATCGAAATCGCCGTTGACAGCGTGTTGCTCGCAGCAGAAGAAGAAGGTTTTGAGCTGCATGATCGCGATGTCGTAGCCATCACGGAGTCTGTGGTAGCACGAGCTGAATCAAACTACGCAACCTGCGACGACATCGCGGAAGATACGCGCAGGCTTTTCCCTGAAGGGGAAATCGGCCTCGTTTTCCCGATTCTGAGCCGCAATCGATTCTCACTCAATCTCAAGGGAATCGCGCGCGGAGCGAACCATGTTGTCCTTCAACTTGCCTACCCGACCGATGAAGTCGGCAATGCTCTCATGGACATCGATCGCATGGATGAAGCGGGCATTGACCCCTTGACCTGCTGTCTTACAAAAGAGGAATACCGCGAGCGTTTCGGCACGTATCGTCATCATTTTACCGGCGTGGATTACGTCAAGTATTACCACGATATCATCACCGAGGAAGGCTGTACGACAGAGATCATCCTCGCCAATCAACCCACAGCGGTATTGGAATACACGCCTTATGTATTGGTATGCGACATTCACACGCGTGAACGCACAAAAAAACTGCTTAAACGCGCCGGCGCGAAACGTGTACTCGGGCTGGAAGATCTCCTCGCTCAACCCTCAGATAAACACGGTTACAACGAACTTTACGGACTCTTAGGAAGCAACAAAGCCGACGAAGAACGCGTTAAACTCTTTCCTCGCGCAGGAAAAGAGCTCGTTGACGCTATTTCCGCAGAATTTTTGAAGCGCACCGGCAAACGCATCGAAGTCATGATTTACGGCGACGGCGCTTTCAAAGATCCTGTATGCAAAATTTGGGAACTTGCCGACCCTGTTGTATCGTCGGCATTTACCGACGGACTTACCGGCACGCCCAGCGAACTGAAGCTCAAATATCTCGCGGACAATCAGTTCGCCGACCTTACAGGCGCCGAACTTGAAACGGCGATCAAAGCAGCGATTCGCGATAAAGACACAGAGGCGTCATCGTGTGAAGAAAAAGAGGGCACCACACCCCGTCGAATCACCGACCTTCTCGGATCACTCGCCGATCTTACATCCGGCAGCGGCGACAAAGGCACGCCGGTCGTCCTCATCCAAGGTTATTTTGACACTCTCGCCGACTGATGGCGTATCGCCGGCAATTTTAGAAGGAGACAGTTTTCATGTCTGAAAAAACAAGAAAGAAGACGCATTCTCTAATGCCGCGCGGCAAAAATGAAACCATCACGGTGCTCATTCGAGGCGGAGGCGATCTCTCGTCTGCCGTCATCCATCGTCTCTGGAACGCAGGTATGCGTGTAATCGTCTGCGATCTTGAAATGCCTTCCTGTGTTCGGCGCACAGTCTCCTTTTGCAACAGCATCTACGAAAAAGAGTGGACGATTGAAGGTGTGACATCACGCTATATCGACGGAATCGACGCCATCGAAGAAACTCTTGCCGAATGTATCATTCCGGTGCTCACCGTTCCCGATCACGTCGTGTTAAAGGCCGTTCATCCGGATGTTTTCATTGACGCGACGATCAGCAAGAAAAAGCCGAATTACGACCTAAGCTGGGCGCCGCTTGTAATCGGACTCGGGCCGGAAATCACCGCCGGCGAAGACGCGGATCTTGTCGTTGAGACACAGCGCGGTCATTACCTAGGTACTCTCATTCAGAAAGGAAAAGCGCTTCCGAATACGGGAATCCCCGGCAACATCACAGGCCACACGTATGACCGCGTCCTTCGCGCGCCGTGTGAGGGTGAAGTCGTTTGTTTACGCCGGATTGGAGATCAGGTAAACGAAGGAGAGCCCGTGTTGACGGTATCGGGACAACCTGTCAGAGCCCCGATCGACGGCATCGTTCGCGGTTTGATCGCTCACGGTTTTCACGCTCGTAAAGGCCTAAAGGTCGGTGACATTGATCCGCGAGGCTTTGAAGACCACTGTTACACCATCAGCGACAAAGGCCGTACGATATCCGGCGCCGTTCTTGAAGCAATCGTCAACTTTTTTGTTTCCGAAGGATCGCTTCGCTTCATAAAAAACGGCTGTGACCATGCCTGACAGGCAGCTCCAACAACGATCGGAAACTTCCTCTTACCGTGAAATCTCCTTTGAGGCATATACGGCTTCCCTCATTGCGCACGTAGATGAGAACAAGGCCTCGCCCTTTGTCATCAGCGCTATCGGCGGCGGCGGAAAAACGACGACACTTCTAGATCTTTATCTTCAGCATGACAACGAACGCTCGGTAATATTGACATCAACGACTGCCATGTTTGCGCCGACATATTGCCAAGCGGATTTTACTCGTGTTGCCGGAGACCGCTCAATGCCCGACACATTGAAGAGGGTCACGCTTGGCAATCCGCCTGCATTCTCCGGTGTCTGGTTTCAACATCCCTTTGAAAATGTAGAAGGCAAATACAAGGGTATCGACAAAGAAGTCTTCGATGCTCATGTTCGCACGTTGCGCATGTCAAACGATCCGATTCTGTCGACTAACAAAATGACGACTTGCGTATCCGATCGTGTTCCGCTTTTTCTTTGCGAAGCGGACGGATCAAAACAGAAACCCTTCAAGGCGCATGCCGCCCACGAACCGGTGATCCCGGAAACATCCGATCTCACCCTGATCTTGTTCGGACTTTCCGGAATAGGAAAGAAATGTACGGAGGACGTCGTCCATCGTTCATCGCTCTTTGCCGATGTTGTCGGCATCAGCGAAGGGGATAACATCACGTTTGACCATCTTGTAAAACTGTTAAGAAGCGGAATGCTCTTCAAAGGCATTCCTCCCACAAGCCGCGTTTCGGTCATCTTCCACCAGACAGATGTTTTGCCGGAGGATATGCGTTCTAAAAATCAGCTTCTCGCGTGCGCAGAAGCGACTCTCGATGTGCCGAGGATCGACGCCGTCTTTTTTAGAGGGAAAGATCCAAATCAGGATCAACAACTTACAACCTACATGGGTTTAGCACATAAACATCCGGCGCTGCCTCTTTTTTCAACGGTTCTGCTGGCGGCAGGCACCTCTTCCCGCATGCCGGGACAAAACAAACTTCTGCTTCCATTAGGCGGTGAACCGGTCATTGTCCAAACGCTTCGGCGCATCTTCGCGGGTCCATGCCGTGACATTGTCATCGTGACAGGCCACGATTCGGACGCGATCCGTGAAGTGATTGATCCTATTATTGAGAAAGATACCCCTCCCGATACACGCGTCATCGCAGTCCATAATAAGCGCTATTTGGAAGGTCAGGGCACGTCGGTTGCTCGCGGTATTACCTTCCTTGGCGAAGCAAGCATCGCAGGCTTTTGTGTGCCGGGTGATCAACCGTTGATCTCACCGGGCGCCATGCGCACGCTCGCGGAAAAAGCGACTTGTAACACGATTCTCGTTCCATGCCGTGAGGACGGTTCCCGTGCATCGCCTGTTCTTTTCGGGAAAAAATATTATGACGAACTTGCAGCGTTAGAGGGCGATGTCGGGGGACGGCAAGTCATGTGGAAACATCCTGAAATACTGCAACTCATCTTAACCGGCGGATGTGATCTTTTTTATGAAGATGTCGATACAAAAGATAGCTACGAGCGCTTGGTTAATGCTCGGAGTATCTAAACACTATTATTTTATCCGGCGAATATTTCAATAATAAAGCTCGCGTATTTTTTTATACGAGAGCTTTTACGAGTACTTAAATAGACCCTTCTACATGAAAGACGATCTTCGCCTAATAATTAGAATGCTGAAGATTAGCGTTTGATGTCAATCTGACAGACTTCCATCGCTTTAAGAGCGTTCTCGTGACTTTCTGGTGTTACGCCCGCGCAACAGGTCGCATCGACGAGGATGGGTACTTCAGGAAGATATGCTTTAATCAGAAGAGCGTTAGAAATAACGCAGATATCCGTGCAGAGCCCAACGAGTGTTATCGATGTGATCGGCGTCTCATTGTGTGCGTTCATGAGAACGTCTACAAGTTCCTTTGCACCAAAGGTATCTTTCTCGATGGTGACGTCATTTTCCGAATCAAGCTGATCGATAATATCCCATCCGTGTGTCCCGCGGATGCAGTGTTCAACAGGAAGAAGGCGCCCTTCCTGCGTCTCTAAATATTGATCATCGTGTGTATCTTGAGTAAAAATGACGCGGCCTTCGAATTGGCGGACTTTTTCCGCGACACGCGGTACAATGGCCTGCGCTTCAGGCGTTCCGAGAGCGCCGTCTACGAAATCATTTTGCATATCCACGACGATGAGAAGATCGTTTTTCATGTCGCGCCTCCCTTCGTCTATCATGTCGAAATTCCGAACGTTTATTTATCAATAATCAAATATTCGCCAGGTCGCACCATGTCCAAATACTGTCGTGCGATGTGTTCGACATAGGCATCGGTGTCTGCCATCTCATTGAGATTTTTGAGCCTTTCATATTCGCTGGCAAGTTCGTCGCGCTCTTTTTCAAGCCGACGTCTTTCTTTTGAAAGAACCGCAAATTCGTTCTGCTGTTTCAAGAACGCAGAAAAGCAAAGCGCCAAAATAATAATGGCACATATGCCGACAAAAAAACGAAGCAAGAACATTGAGGTGCTCTGCCGCTGTTTCATTTTGCGATTTTGGGCTTGCCGTAGATGCATTATGTGTACCTGTCGACCTGACGTCCTATTGTGGTGATTACCATGATAGTACAGCATTACCGCTTTTGCAAACAAATTGCCCTCTGTTCCGCCTGAGGATCTGTTTCATTTGAATGACAAATCTAATAAAACAGGGGATCGTATTCCACAGGAGATCAGCTTTCTAAAGGAAGCACCTCGAAAAGTGACGAAGCCTCCTCTTTTCTCACATGCTCTCGGAGCTCTAAAATTCGAACGCGTGTCCGTTGCTGGCCGAAACCAATATCAAGAACATCTCCAATTTTAACTTCGGTGCCGGGCTTTGCTTGTCTGCCGTTGACATCAATACGTCCGGCTGCCGCCATATCGCGGGCGACCGTTCGACGCTTCACAATACGCGATACTTTCAAAAATTTATCCAGTCTCATCGCTTTTTACATTTCCTTTCGTGATTAGCTCATTCGTTTTGCCTGATTCCAAAGGACATCCATCTCTTCAAGTGTCATGGATTCCAACTTGCGTCCTTCGGATAACGCGAGCCGCTCGACCTCGGAAAATCGTCTTATGAATTTTTCCGAGGACATTGTCAGCGCCGTTTCCGGATCAATGTCGGAGAGGCGAAGCGCGTTTACTACGGCAAAGAGAAGATCTCCCGCTTCTTCCACAGCCTTTCGCTTCGCAGAATAAGCGAGTTGATCGAATGATGATTGACCGTCCGATGAACGACTGTTGGTGAAATGCTTGTCCGCGGATTGACTGTTCGCGGACTGGCCTTTTTGACTGTTCGCGGACTGGCATTTGACGAAATTATCAGAAACAGTCGTTGAAGCAGTCGTTTCGGTGTCCACTAGTCCTGTCGTATCGATATTTCGATAGACAGCCAACGCGTCGCAAAACTCGCCATATTCTTCTTTTATTTTGTCGAGTGCGCCTGAAGCGTCCGGCCAATCAAAACCAACGCGCGCCGCTCTTTTTTGCAGTTTCAATGCCCGTGTCAGTGCCGGAAGCCCTCGCGACACGGCTTCCAAGGAAGCGCTTACACTGTCGAGACCTTTCTCCCGATCCTTATTTTTATTCCAAATCGTCAACACCTCTTCCGGAGTCTTCGCCTGATCATCACCGAACAGGTGTGAGTGTCGTGAAATCAATTTGCGACAAATACCTGAAACGACATCATCAAAGTCAAAAAGGTTTTTGTCTTCGGCCATGCTTGTGTGAAAAACGACCTGCATGAGGACATCGCCAAGCTCTTCACAGAGATCTTCCATGTTGCCGCTCGTAATCGCGTCGACTGCCTCATACGCTTCCTCAAGCATATTTCCAGCAATACTTTCATGCGTCTGTTCCCGATCCCACGGACAACCTTCGTCACTGCGAAGAAAGCGCATAATTTGCAAAAGCTCTTCAATCGTATATCGCGCGTTCACCGAGAACGCACCAGCAAAACCGATATGTGAAAGCGCGCTGCGAAATATTTCGCGGTCACGGTCAAAAGTCAGAAGTTCACAGGCTTCTTCCGGCGTCATCCATTCCGCGTTGGACACTTCCTCCAGCTGAGGTGAGAGCACACCGCCTACATAATCGCCGATAAAAAAGCGAACCGTTTTCTTTACTCCCGGTCTCGGCGAATACGTGGATTCTTCTACAAAATCAGAAAGGATTGTAATCTCAATCCCGGTCTCTTCAAAAACTTCTCGAATGGCAGTTTCCTTGTCCGTCTCACAGATTTCAATATGTCCTTTGGGGAAAGACCAATGTCTTGCAGAATGGCGCACCATCAATACCTGCAAAACGCCTCCATGGAGGCGAAACACGATCGCACCGCAGGAACGTTCAATTCTCGGATCCGACATCATCATTATTCGGTCTTTATATCCTTTCCTTAAACTTCTTAACCTCGTGTCATTCTACCATGCACAATAAAACACAACACACGAGCGACAATAGAATACGAATTATTAGTTTGGATATTGTCATACGCCATAAAAAGTAATAAAATGTAATCATTCTCTTAGATGAAAGGAGTATAGCATGGGCAAGTTTGTAGTTAAAAAGACGGATGCGGGGTACTCGTTTAATCTTGTAGCAGGTAATAACGAGATCATTGCCACATCAGAGGTTTATACCAGCGAAGGCGCGTGCCTCAAGGGTATTCAGAGTGTTTCCAAGAATGCTCCCATCGCAAATTTCGAAGACCAGACCGGTGACTCTGTCGAGACAGCTGTTAACCCCAAATTTGAAATGTTCATCGACAAGGCAGGCGAGTTTCGTTTCCGGCTAAAAGCCAGAAATGGCGAAATTATTGCCGCTTCTGAGGGTTACAAAGCTAAGGCCGGTTGTCTCAACGGTATTGAAAGTGTCAGGAAAAACGCAGTAGAAGCAGAGATTGAAAAGACTTATTGAGTGTAGAAAACCGACATTCAGTGCAAAAGGATCGATTAAGAAGTTATTTTGATAAATATTGTTCAACAGGACATTGAAAGTGGCTGAGGGTTTAGCACTCTCAGCCACTTTTAATGCATTGCTGAACACCGGCAATCATTTGAACGCCTATCCTTCATCCTTCTTTTTACTAAGTTCGGTTTTTGCTATGTTCGGTGTAGTGTAGAATGATAGCGGCTTTAAAGTCCTCTATGGATCCTATAGTCTTCTAGAGATATAGAAACTTTATTACGCTGTATGATACAGGATGGTATGACCTGCGATGTACAAACATTTTTTCAAAAGACTGATCGATATTATCTTTAGTGCGATCGCCATTGTTTTGCTTGCTATCCCGATGTGTATTATCGCGTGCGTGATCAAAAAAGAAGACCCCGGTCCGGCTTTGTTCAAGCAACAACGCGTCGGTCAATACAAACGCCTTTTTTCAATATATAAATTCCGGAGCATGCGCCTTGACACACCTAAAGATGTGCCGACACATCTTTTAGAGGACCCTGATCAATACCTCCTGAAAAGCGGACGCTTTCTTCGAAAATCGTCGTTGGATGAACTGCCGCAGCTTTTCAATATTATTAAAGGAGACATGAGTATCATCGGCCCGAGGCCGGCGCTCTGGAATCAAGATGACCTCGTCCGTGAGCGTGATCGGTACGGCGTGAACGATGTGCTTCCGGGGCTGACCGGATGGGCGCAGATACACGGCCGAGATGAACTTGAGATTCCGGTTAAAGCAAAACTGGACGGCGAATATGTCGCCAGTCTTTCTTTTGCCATGGACGTCCGCTGCTTTTTCCTCACTATTAAAAGCGTCTTCAAAGGATCCGGCGTCGTTGAAGGCGGCACCGGCACCCTCGAAAAAGAACGCAAAAATACCAATTGATATCAGGCGCCGTATGCATCCTATTGATATCAGGCGCCGTGTGCATCCTAGAAGGTGCAGCTTAAAAGTCTATCGTGGCGATTCGACATGAAGTGAATACCGTTTTGCCCTAGCAGGTGTAACTTAGGAAATCTTTTTTGCCTTGTCTTAGTAAAGAGATCAACTCGCTTATGCCATAGCGACCCTTATATTCCTCACGATTTCGCAAGAGATAGTACACAATAAGCAGCGGATAAGCCTTGCCCAAAAGCGCGTAGTAAAGTGCTCCTTTGCTGCGAAAATAGTGCTCATTGTAATCTTCAAACCATGTAGACGGCTGCTGGTCGATGACGCCGAGAGATCGATTGACGGCGATCACATGCATACCGCTCCGGACGCAATCCATGACAAAAAGCGAATCTTCACCCGCGGCGAAAGGCGCTCCGCCGCCAAACAACAATGAAAAGAAGACGTTGGCTTTGAGAAGCGAAGATCGGCGCACCGCGACCCGACAAGCGCCGTAACGCAATGACTTGTACCACCGGACTCGGATACATTCCCGTTGATTCGGCTTGCGAAGAAAACGCGGATCATTCCGACGTTCCATTTCAAAGAGAATCATATCGGCTTCAGGATACTGATCGAACGTTTGCTCCACTATGGAAACATAATCGTCGTGATACCGAACGTCCTGATCGGCAAAAAGCAGGATCTCGCCCGTGGCGTTAAGGATCCCCATGTTGCGGTTGCGACCGACGCCTCGCTGTGATGAATGATAATACGTGACCCGATGACCGTAAGAGGACATTTGATGTATCCCGTCTTTGCCGCACTGATTGCATATCAAGGCCTCGCTTCGAAGATTCATCGCTTCCGGCAACTGCTCGTCATATTGATCGATTGCCGCCACAAGCACTTCAACGCGCCCTTGGTTCTTCTCTTGACCCGGTGTTGCTTTTGACACGAAAACACAGTCCTCCATCAAACTGATCTCAGAATACCACGCAGCCCGCTGAACCGCCAAGACGCCATGCTTTTTAAGTGAAAAGAGCACGGATAAACGCGATATGATAAAATCACAGAAAATCCGACAATAGCAAGTCTTTTGACGAAAAGACCGTTGCTTACGGCAGGATATCAAGGATGATGGTGCAGTCTAAACAGGCGGGTTTTTCTCCCGTCGGACATTTTCAAGACATCACCGTGGATCAAGACCGGTTTTCGATTCGCGATTACCTCTTGATGCACGTGTTGCTTGCTTTCGGTCTCGGGATGCTTTACGGGAGTATCGCCGTCGCCGCCATCTGCCTTCTTTCGTCGCTTTTCCTTCTCCTTTTCTACCGATCGAATGGGCACCGCATGGACGCGCTCATACTGGCTTCTTTCATCGCGATGGCTGCTGTTGTGCTGATCTATGCCGGCAACGTCGAAATGTACAATAACAGCTATTATCTAGGCGGCTCCGACGACATGCATTTCGAAAAAAGCGCCCGCTACGTGATCGAATGCAACATGTACACTATTTCCGATATCAACGCGGGAATGGCTTTCGACACAAGCGACTACAAGGGCTTTCTGATAATACTTGCTTGGCTGATGCGCTTCTGCGATCTTTTCGGAGGGTACCATACCATCTGTTTTCGCGTTATCAACGTTCACCTGTGGTTAGCGGCGGCACTGATGATCTCCGATCATTACCGAAAACGCTTTCCGCAAAATGAGCGCACAAGCTGCCGCATTTTCCTGCTGACCGCCCTATTTCCGAACGCCTTATATATCTCAGGTCATGCCTTTCGCGATACTATCGGAATTTTTCTCATCGTATTCATGTACGTTAAATGGGATCTCTTTTTCAAGAAATCGTGCACTTGGCCAAATCGCCTTATAATTGCCCTTTACACGTTGCCGACACTCTACATCGGATACTGGGTCAGGAACTTCAACTTCTTCATCATCCTCGCCATCATGGCGCTTTCCTTCGTTTTCATGGAAGTAGAGAACAAAAAACGACATTATCTCATCAGTCTTCTTCTCGTTCTAGCGGTGTTGCCGATCCTAATGACCCGATTCGATTTGTTGTACATGTTGAAGCGGTTTTACACGCGCTATTCGGACAAATTATTGGCGGGAAACCCCGGCGTATCGCAAGTTATTTTTTCAGTGCCTCCTCTGCCCTTCGGGATCTTTCTTAGGATTGCTTTCGGCCTGATCGTGCCAACGCCGATCTGGCTTTTCTCACCATTTCTACGATCTTTCTCGGTCAATGCCCTCATTGATGCCGTTGTCAGCTTCGGAACCATCATTCAGCTCTACGGATTGCCTTACGCCCTATTAAGTATCCGCTCTATGAAGAAAATGGCGCTGACCTTCTTGTTCTCTCTGCTGATCATCGTGATCACGACGTTCACATTCCGTCATTTCATCACGATCTACCCGTTCATGATTCCTCTGATTCTTCATGGGGCCGCAATACTGCCGTATGAAAAGCGCCGGCCGATTTTTATAGCGCAGACGATCTTCATTGGATTTCTGCTGATCGTTTACGCTCTTGGGCGCTAAAAATGCTTATTGCACAGGATTAGATCACTTTAAAATAGTCGTCATCTGCGCTAAAATCTAAAGGGGCGATCTTGTAAATCTTCTTTGTCGATTTGTAATGTAAAATTAATTTGACAAGGGAGATGCATACCTCATACTTATTCTTGTTACACCAACATTCTGGAATTGACACAATGCCGGAGAGGTTTAATGGAAGCAACTAAAGAGAAAACTAAAGTCTGGATATTTCACCCGGAATCTTCTGACGAATCTTTGGAAGGAAACCAGAGACCTGCTCGGCTTGCAAAACATTTAAACAGAAGAAACTACAAAACTACTGTCTTCTCTTCTTCAAAATTCCGTTATGCAAAAGAAAATTTGATCAAAGACAATTCAACATTCCTATATCGCGATGGCGAAGTTCCTTTTTACTACATTAAATCCAGATCGTATAAGAAGAATGACATCAACAGGATACTTAATTGGATCAATTATTATTTTAATGTAAAGAAAACAGCTAGAGAGATTATTAAGAAAGAAGGAAAGCCGGATCTCATCATCGGTTCATCACCGCATCCTTTAGCTATGCTTGCCGCCGTTCAATTAGGAAAGAAATACAAAATACCTGTCATAAACGAGGTCAGAGATTTTTGGCCTGAAGTCATTTTCTTGGGCGGAAGAATCAAAGAGAGCAGCTTGATCGGAAGAATCATGCTGGCAGGTGAACGATATATCTATGACAACTCGAACTCGTTAATATTCTTAAAAGAAGGAGATTTTCAATATATCGTAGATAAAAAATGGGACATCGACAACGGCGGATCGATAAACCTAGACCATTGTTATTACATCAACAACGGTGTCGATGTTGATGAGTTTGAAAACAATGTAAGAACGTATCAGTTTGAGGACGAAGATCTTCACGGCGATCAATTTAGAGCTGTCTACGTAGGTGCTCTCGGAAGAGTAAATGATCTTGATAAATTGTTAGACGCGGCAAAACTAATTGAAGATGAGAATATCCTTTTCTTGATCTATGGGAGCGGCGACCAAGAAAATCGTTTAAAAGACAGGTTAAAGGATGAAAATATCACGAACGTAAAATTCAAGGGGTATGTCGAAGGCAAATACATCCCCTACGTTTTAAGCAAGGCTTCTGTTAATTTGCTGATCTATACTCAAACTCAATATAACTGGTCTAGAGGAAACAGCTCCAACAAATTGTTTGAGTATATGGCCTCAGGAAAGCCGATCATATCGACGGTTAAGATGGGTTATTCGATCATCGACAAGTATAACTGCGGCATTGAGCTGGAAGGACAAAATCCGGAAGAGCTGGTCGACGCTATTAAACACTTCTATCATATGAGCGATGAAGAATTGAAATCTATAAAGGCCAATTGTAAAAATGGAGTTAAAGATTTCGATTGCAAATATTTGAGTTCAAAACTCGCTCAAGTCATCGATAAAACCATCGAAGAATATCATCGTTAATGAGTGAAAATCGCGCGGATAGGAAGCTGACTTCCAGTTGTAAGCGATAAAACAACGCACGTTGGAATCTGACTTTCTGTTCTCGTCGAAAAAATCATTTTTAATGGGAAGTTGCCTTCCCGTTCTAGAGCTTTCTCTTTCTAGAACCTTACCGTTCTAGAGTCTTCCTTTTCTAGAGCCTTCCCGTTCTAGAGCCTTCACATTCTAGAGAGCAGGCTTGTTACCGTTTAGCTTCCAACTTGAGAAAACGGGCAGCGCTATACCCACTCGAAGTTTCTTTTCCGGTGCCTATTTCAAAATGATATTTGCCGATTCCGAATGATATTTGCCGATTCCGATTTCGATTCCTGCGTAAAAACCGCCTTTATAGCGCATGGAGACTCTGTTTCTTTCACCTTCTACCGCGAACGCCTGTCTGTTGATGGCGGTAGGAGCATAGAGCAACACATCGATACCGTCTATAAACCACTGAGGGTGATCAACTTCATGTGGGTTGCAGGGCCACATTAGAAGTGCAACCTTACGGTACAATCTATTAACTAAATTAAAACATTTTGTGAGATTATAGATTTGAAAGAATAAAGGAGGTGTTTCCTTATGGCACATATCAGAATGAAATTATATTCGAATTGTTTACGCCGATATACGAACGTGACGATCCTGATTCCTACTCCGACGGAAAGCGATTACCCGCCGGAACAATTGGATACCTTTGACGAACCCAAATTCTTCCAAGAACAACCCTCTTATCGAGTGTTGTATTTATTGCACGGCACTCACGGAGACGATACGGATTGGTCTTACTATTCAAATGTTGAGCGAGATATTATTGGATCCAATTTAATGGTTGTTTGTCCTGATGGCGGCAATTCGTTCTGGACTGATATGGAAGACGGTCCGCTTCAAGAGACATTCCTGACTCAAGAGTTGCGTGAGTACATTAACCGCCTCTTTCCCACGTTGCCGGAGCGAGAAAATACTTTTTTGGCCGGTCTTTCAATGGGCGGATTTGCCACGTTAAACATCGCCATGAAATATCCTGAAATATATGGCAAGGTAGCCTCTTTTTCTGCGGGAATTATTCCGGATGATCTTGATACCATAACGACAAGGACGTACCCTTGGAGACTGTTTCTATCTGACGACAAGAAAGTGGAGGGTTCAAAAGTCGATGGTATCATGAGCATGAAAACGGCTCTCCGACAAAAATTAACGCTTCCGGAGATCTATCTTACGATCGGCACAGATGATTACTTATACGAAAATGTGCAACGCACCAAAAATGTATTCGATGAACACCATGTCTCGTATGAGTATTATGAGTGTGAGGGCGAACACAACTTTGAATTTTGGAGTTCCCAAATAGGACCCGTTATGCAGTGGATGCTTGGTAAGTAGCGATATAAAAATTGAATCTACGGCAGTTAATACTTCAGCGCTAAGAAAGTGTTTAAGATGTATTATAAATGCTACAGCAGTAAGGAACGACGGTATCAATGGCAAGAATAACCTTAAAAGATGTAGCAAAAGCAGCAGGAGTCTCAGAGACAACGGTGTCACTCGTTCTGAACAAAAAGAATCATCGCATTAGCGATGAAACAGTGTTACGCGTTGAAAAAACAGCCAAAGAATTGAATTACACGCCAAACCGAATCGCGCGGAGTTTGGCGACGAAAACATCGGCTGTTATCGCCTTAATATTTCCGGATATCGTTAACCCCTACTTTCCCAGTTTGGCCAAAAGAATTACCCAGGAAGCTCTCTCGCATGACTATGGCACCATGCTGATCAATTATGACTGCAAATACGATAAGGAACCGCTCTCAATCTTGCAAAGCGGCGCCGTGGACGGTGCCCTGCTTGTCACGCGAGATTATGGACTATTTGAATCGCAGGTCCCCGCCATCAAGAATATCCCGGTCGTCCTGCTCGAACCGAGCAACAATATGCGTCCGAACAGCTCCGTCATCTCAAGCGATTTTTATGCCGGCGCCTTCGAGGCGACCTCATGGTTGCTGTCGAACGGTCATTCATCGATCGCCTGCCTCACCGGACCGCAAGATATACTCGTTGCGAAGTTGCGACTAGATGGTATGCTCGATGCCATGAAGTGTTTCGGTCTGAAGATGCCTTCAAAAAATATTATTCCATCCGAGTTCTCCATGGAAGCCGGCTACAGCGCCGCTGATGTCGTGAAAAAACTGAAAGTAACGGCTGTCGTCTGTAATAGCGATTTTGCTGCCTTTGGCCTGATCAAAGGATTGAACGAAAAAGGTATACGTGTGCCTGAAGATGTCTCCATTTTCGGGTACGACGATCTCACTATGGGCGCCTTCACCACACCGTCTTTATCCACCGTCGGTTTGCACACGGATTCCGTTTCGACCTTGGCCACTCGGCATCTCATTGATTTAATTACCGATCCGGAAACGGAACCGTTGCAAACGTTTTTACAGCCTAAAGTTATTTTGCGCGGCTCTACAAGCAAACGTATTTTTAAGAATTAAAGGCCTGTAGCTTCGGTCTAACATTCCACTCTTTTAACGCCTCATCAATATCTCGCCTATAAGGCATTGCGGGAGCGGTTCCAAAAGACTGAACCGACAATCCAGCGGCCACATTAGCAAATAATGCCGCGGTAAACACATCTTTGCCGGTATCTAAGCTGGCCGCAAAAGCGCCATTAAAAGCATCACCCGCTCCCGTTGTATCGACCACATGAACGGGCATGGCGGGGATCATACTGAATTTTTCTTTGTCATTCACATACACACCGAGTCTGCCTAGAGTAATCAGGACGTTTTGTACACCCTTGTCAAAGAAATAATTCGCGGCCAAATGACAGCCGTCAAGATCGGTGACTTCATACCCTGTCAATAACTTGGTTTCCGTTTCGTTCGGTGTAATGTAATTGATTTTTTTGTAAAGATCGTCACGAATAGGCTGAGCGGGCGCAGGATTTAAAATCACTTCTACTTGATTGGCATGCGCCACATCAATTGCTTTCTCAACAGCATCAATGTTCACTTCGAGCTGAGTCAAGAAAATACGTGACTTCGTTATCGCTTTTTTCGCGCGCAACAAGTCGTCTTCCGTAACACACGCACTTGCCCCGGGCACAACAAGAATCTGGTTCGCGCCGCTTTCTGAGACCATAATCAAAGCGATACCGGTCGGATTGTTTTGATCGATCAGCACGAGATCGGACATCAATGACTCTTGAGTGAACGATTCGATGGCGACCGGCGAGAACAAATCTTGTCCTATTTTCGTCATCAACTGAACATCGGCACCTGCGCGAGCGGCTGCGACTGCCTGATTTGCCCCTTTTCCGCCAGGTCCGATTTTGAAATAATCGCCTTTTATCGTCTCCCCTTCAACAGGTAGCCACGACGCTTTCGCTGTTAGATCGACGACAAAACTCCCCAAAATGAATACAGATCGTTTCATAATTAAATGCCTCTTCAAGAATGAATTACCGGACTTTTCAGGCCTTGACGACACCAATATATCACGTTAAAATGATGCGGTAAAGCGCTTTATCAGCGCGTGTCCAACCGTATTCATAATTGGAAGGAGTCTAAAAATGGCCTTTCAAACTGGAGCTCCAACCATTCATAACATGGCAGCTCCCGACGACGTTGCAGAAACGATTCTTTTGCCGGGAGATCCGCTGCGTGCGAAGTACATCGCTGAGCACTATCTGGAAGACGTTCATTGTTACAATACTGTGAGAAATATGCTTGGTTTCACGGGCTTTTATAAAGGCAAGAAAATCAGCGTACAAGGCTCCGGTATGGGCATGCCCTCTATGGCTATTTATGCCTATGAATTAGTGCATTTTTACAACTGCCGGAACCTTATCCGTATCGGCACATGCGGCACCATTTCAGAGGATCTGAACATCAACGACGTGGTCATCGGCATGGGCGCTTGCCACGATTCAAATCTCGACGAGCAGTACGAATTGCCCGGAAAATACGCGCCTATTTGCAGCTTTTATCTGTTGGAAAAATTCGTCAATAAAGCCCGCGAGCTGAAAATCCCTGTTCATGTCGGCAACATTGCCTCCGGCAGCGCCTTTTATTCTGAGAAGAGAACGAATGTAGGCAGCTGGGCAAAAATGAACGTCTTGGCAGGAGAGATGGAGGCCGCCGCGCTTTACATGATCGCGGCTCGGGCAAAGGTAAACGCGCTGTGTCTCCTTACTGTTACGGATTCGCGCCGTACCGGAGAAATGGCGACATCAGAGCAACGCGAAACCGGTACAAATCAAATGATCAAACTGGCCTTAGAAGCATCATTAACGCTTTAACTATGTCCCGGGCAAAATTGACACGACTCATTATAAAAAATGCGCGACTATTGCTTCCTGATTTTACCTTATCCGGGTTGCACACCGTCGTTGTTTCCGGCGGTCATGTAAGTGACATTTTTGCCGCAGAGAATGCTTCGACTCTGACTAAAGACGAGAAGATCAATTCTGCCGATCTTCTTGATCTTAAAGGAAACCTTTTAATCCCCGGATTTACGGACCGTCATACGCATGTCGCGCAACAAATGTTGCACGGCCGCACGAGTGAGCAGTATCCCATGGTTTGGAGACGTATCCTTGTTCCTTTCGAGTCGGCTCTCACTCCAGAAGATATGCGTGTCAGTGCTTCTTTAGCCATCGCCGAAATGCTTTCAGCGGGCATTACTCATTTTGCCGATGCGGGCGGCCCTCACATGGATCAAGTCGCCTCTGTAGTGGAGTCGTCCGGGATCAGGGCGACGCTTTCTATGTCAGCCATGGATATAAGCGATGGGTTTAATAAAAAGCTTAGTCACAAAACAGACGAACTGCTCGATCTGCAAGATCATTTCTTTGCGACATTTGATGGCGCTGCCGACGGACGCATCAAGGTTTATTTCGCGCTCAGACAACTTATGAACTGCAGTCAAGAGCTCGTTCGACAAACAGGTTTATTGGCCAAAGAAAGAAAAACCGGCGTTCACATGCATCTATGTGAGCACCGCGAAGAAGTAAGGTATTGCCTAGAGCATTATCAAGAACGGCCTGTACCGTTTCTGCAAAAGCAAGGTGTATTGAATGAATATTTGTTGGCAGCTCACGGGGTGTTGTTGACAGCGGAAGATATCAGGATGCTGGCGGAAGCAAAAACAACTGTCGTCCACTGTCCGACTTCTAATTTGCATAGTCACGGCATTCCTAACGTTGTCGCGGAATTAGAGCACGGAGTTCGACTCGGACTGGGATGCGACGGAGCATCTTCCACGATGCACGACTTGTTCAATCAGGCGCGCATTCTCCAAAGCGTGATCATGGTTGATCAAGGACTTCCTGTTTTTGATCCGTTTGCCTTACGAGCTGACGTGCTTTTGCATCTATTCGGCCGTTCCTCGGACGATATTTTAGAACAGGGCAGACCTGACAAGTCGATCCAATCAGGCGACACCGCGGATCTTATTGTTATTGACTTGTCCTCGACTCGCTTCTGGCCTTCCGATCGAATGGCGCACCATCTCGTGACGTCGGCCACAGGACAAGACGTGATCCATGCGATTGTCGACGGACGAGTCGTCATGAAAAATAGAGAAGTCCTCTTTATCGATGTTGAAAAAACGAAGCATGAGGCAGAACAGAGATTGCCGGCGATTCTTGCACGCGCTGAGTATGCGTAAAAAAGGAGGTCACCTGTGGGCGTTGAATTGCTGAGAGTAGATTCAATAACGAAGGTTTTTGACGGCGGTATTATCGCGAATCAGGATATTTCACTGACTATTTTACAAGGTGAAATTCACGGCATCGTCGGCGAAAACGGCGCGGGAAAATCGACCTTGATGAAGATTCTCTACGGGATGGAGAATCCGACAAGCGGCGCTATTTATTTAGAAAATGAGCGTCTTGAATTGCGTACGAGTCGCGATGCCATCGAAAAAGGCATCGGCATGGTGCATCAGCACTTTATGCTGATCGAAGAGCTTTCCGGCTGGGAAAACTTTCGCTTAGGACTTGAGGGGAAACCCTTTCTTATCCATAGACAAGACGATCTGAACGAATTGCGTGAGGCCGATAAAAAGTACCAGTTGAACGTCGATGGAAGTCTGCTTGTGCGCGACATGAGCGTGGGTATGAAGCAAAAGCTGGAAATCCTTAAAATCCTGCACCGAGGTGTTAAGCTCCTTATTCTTGACGAACCGACAGCAGTGCTGACGCCGCAGGAAACGGATGAGCTGTTCGCGCGTCTAAGCGATTTGAAGAAGCAAGGCGTCACGATTGTCTTTATCTCACACAAATTGAATGAAATTCGCCAGATTTGCGACCGAATCACCATCTTGCGCGACGGTCGGAACATGGGCACATACCCGGTCGGAGGCCTTAGCAACGAGAAAATATCGGAGCTTATGGTCGGTCGGGAAGTCAGTCAGACAATAGATAAACCTTTCCAAGAACCGGGTGATGTCGTAATCCATGCCGAAAATTTGAAACAAGCCGACGTTCACGGCGTCGAAAAGTTGGTAAACGTCGATATTACCTTGCGCGCCGGTGAAATACTCGGCATTGCAGGCGTCGATGGAAACGGGCAGAACGAATTGTTTAACGTACTCACCGGGCAAGCGAAAGATTATGTCGGCCAGATCTTTTTTGAAGGGGACGACGTCCATCATATATCGATCAATCAGTTGAACAAATTGGGGCTATCTAAGGTACCTGCCGATCGCATGAAAGACGGTGTCTGTAAAGAGCTGACGATTTGGGAAAATTTGTTTTCACCCAGAATCAAGAACTTTACCAGCAAGTTCGGCGCACTAAAACAGAAAAAGATCGACGAAGAAGCGCGTAAACTCATCAATGATTTTCAGATCAAAGCGAATGCCCCCTCACAAAGAGTGCAAACACTGTCGGGGGGAAACATTCAAAAAGTTGTCGTTGCCCGCGAATTCAGTACTGATGTGCATGCGCTGATCTTGAATGAGCCGACTCGCGGCATCGATGTTGGAGCTATCTCATTCATCCATCAGCGGATTCTGGAGATGCGGGAAAAGGGAAGTGCGATTTTGCTGATAAGTTCCGATTTGGGCGAGCTTCTCAGCTTGAGCGATCGCATCATTGTCATGTACAAAGGCGAGGTAGTGGCTAGGTTTAACCACCAAGAGTCACCTGTGACTGAACAGGAGCTTGGACTTTACATGCTTGGTCTGAAGAAGATGGAGTCAATGGAATCATGAACAAGAAAGAAATGAGTGTAAATATTCCGCCACGGCGCTCCATAATTATGGAAAACTTTAGCATTGTGCGCATTGCCATTGCTTTAGCACTCGCGTTATCGATCGTTTTTATCATCATCTACTTCGTTGCCGATGATCCGTGGTTAGCGATCAATCGCTTAGTGGCTGGTCCTTTCCAGAGCTGGCGCAGTTTCTTCAGCGTGATCGAGAGAGCTATGCCGATTATCTTTACCGGTCTCGCCATGAATATCGTTTTGCAGAGCGGTGTTTTTAACATTGGTCAAGACGGCGCATTTTATATGGGTGCCGTGCTGGCAAGCGTCGTCGCTTTGAAACTTCCTACGATCGTAGGCGTTACGCAATTTGTTGCCATTTTTGTCTCCGCTATGGCAGGCGGCATCATATCCATGTTGCCTGTTCTGCTGTATCGCTATACGAAGGTCAATCCCATCGTTTCGGCGATCATGTTCAACTCAATCTTTTATTACGGGGGCGCGTACATCGTCAGCACATTCCTGTTGGAACGAAGCGGTACTTGGGGGAGCCACGCTTTCCCCAAAGAAGCGAAACTTGGTCTGATGATCCCGAAAAGCAAGATGCACTGGGGAGCCCTTATCCTGTTAATCGTTTATCTGGGCGTTGTTTATCTTATGAGAAAAACGGCGTTGGGCATGAAAATTCGCACCGTCGGTCTCAACCCTACCTTTGCCACGAACGTAGGTTTGAATTCAGGATTGATCATACTGGGAGCGCAGTTTTTAGGCGGAAGTATCGCCGGCATGGGAGGCGCCATTGAAATGCTCGGCATGTATCAGCGCTTTTTATGGCAAGGTCCCGTCAACTACGTTTGGGACGGTTTAATGGTTCACATGCTTGCCAACGGCAATCCTGCGTTTATTCCGGTGACGGCGATTTTTATCGCGTTTTTGCGTATCGGTTCGGAAATCATGTCGCGTTCAACCAACATACCGCCTGAAGTCGTCGCTTTCTTGCAAGGTATCGTCATTGTGTTGGTCGCTTCAAGCAAGTTCCTCTACGGTTTCAAAGCAAAATACGATCGAAAAATCTCTCTGGCCCAAGTACGGTCTGACTCGGAAGGAGAATTCGCATGAACTTCATATTATCTGCAGATTTTTGGTTCTCTGTCCTAGCCGGAACGACGCCGGTGATGCTGGCTACACTAGCCGCGAACATCGTTTCACAATCAGGCATGTTCAATTTAGGTATTGAAGGAACGATGCTTATGAGCGCGCTCATGGGCGTGCTTGTGAGCGCGTTCACACAAAGCCTGTTTCTTGGCATGTTAGCCGGACTCCTTTCAGGCATCATATTGTCCTTTGCCTTGGGCTACTTCACCCTTTATCTTGAAGCGCCCATGAACTCCGTCGGCGTTGCCATCAACTTGTTCTCTGCGGGAGTAACCGTCTTTGTTCTCACCTTAATCACAGGCAGCAAGGTAACAAGCAGTTCGCTGACAAGCCTCACCTTTCCTGCCGTCCACATCCCCCTAATCCGTGATATACCGTTTCTCGGTCGCGTCTTGTCCGGACATAACCTTATTACGTACTTAGGCTGGATATTTGCCGTAGGGCTTTCCTTTTTGCTGTATCGCACAAGGCTCGGTCTCGATATCCGGGCGACAGGGAGAAACGCCGAGGCGGCTGCCTCCGTCGGCATCCAGACGAATCGCGTGCGCTTTAAAGCGCTGTTGTTGTGCGGCATTTTCTGCGGCTTTGGCGGCATGTATCTTTCGATGGGAGCTTTGAAGTCGTTTACCGCAAACATGGTTGCCGGTCGCGGCTTTCTTTCGCTGGCTATGGATACGTTAAGCAGCAGTCATCCGCTGCTTGGCTGGGGCGGTTCGCTGCTCTACGGATTCAGTGAAACGATCACCATATATCTGCAGCTTTACAGCGATGCGGACTTAAAGGTGATTTCCGCTTTCCCTTACATTTTTATAATCCTTGTGTTAGTCATCGCGCAGCTTGCTCGCAACCTGCTCGTTAGACGTAAGAAAAATATTCAATTAAAAGGGAGGTAAGAATGGCTGAATATTATGATGCTTGGTCAAACACAATCACAAAGAACGGGCTTAATGCCGATCTGGTGATTTCTGCCTTGCAAAAATGTATACGTCGTGCCGATGAAGATCTTGCCATGCGCTTTGCATATGAGCTCTATCTGACATCGCCGTTTCATGAAGCAAAGATGTGGCAGCGTTTACTTGTGATTTCGGTAGAAGATATCGGGTTTGGCAATCCTGAAGCTCCGATTTTAGTGCGTAATTTGTTTGAGCTTCATAAAGAGTTCGATTACCACGATGGCGATCGAACGATCTTTTTCTTGCAAGCCATCCGTTATCTGTGCCGCTGCAAGAAGGAGCGATCCACCGACAACATCAAGTGTATTATCATGCGCGAATCGGCGAAAGGCGAAGTGCCGGAAATACCCGACTATGCCATTGATATGCATACCATTGAGGGACGTGAAAAAGGAAGAGACTTTGCCCACTTCTTGAACGAAGCAAGCAAAGTGACACCGCTGGCAGACGATTACGATGATCAATATCGTCAAACTTTGTTGGCGATGTATGAAGAAGAAAAAACGAATAATTAAATGTCATTTCCAAACATGGAATGATCAACCGAAAGGAGAAAACAGATGAAAAAAAGAATTGCGATTATCCTATTGGTTCTTGCCGTTCTCGTCGCGAGCGTTGCTTGTGGCGGCAAGCCGGCACCGACACCGACGGAACCTAAGGATACAGCAGAAACACCCAAAACGGATGTTACCGATCCGCCGGCACCGCCTAGTGCTGAGAAAGCCGAAATCTACGTTCTGATTAAAAACCGGGGCGATCTGTCATTCTGGGATAGCATTGCCAGCGGCGGAGATCGGGCGGCAGTCGATTTCGCGGACAAAGCCAACGTCTACGTCATCGAGACCACAGCCGACGTGATGGCCAACCTCGATGCCATGTATGAAGCTGTTGACAAAGGCGCGAACCTGATCATCACGGCAGGAGACTACAAGGATAACGTGGCGCAACTTGCTACAGAGCACCCCGAAGTCGGTTTTGTCATGATCAGCGAAGACATGACGAAAGACGGCGACAACAACATCTACTGCATCGACTTCCGAGTGAGTGAGGCGGCCTTCCTTGGCGGCGTCGTCGCTGCTGACATCGCCTCGTCCGACAAAGACAACGTAGCCGCTACAAAGACAGTCGGATTCATCGGCGGTATGGACGAAGTCACCGTTATTCAGGAGTTCCTTTTGGGCTACATCCAGGGCGCCAAATTCTATGACCCTGAAACCAAGATCGTCACCAACTACGTTGGCGGCTGGAATGACCCGGATACAGCAAAGACACAGGCCGTCACCCAGTACAAGGATGCCGGGGTAGACGTCATCTTCGCGGCAGCCGGTGCTTCCGGTAACGGCGTGCACACCGCTGCGGCACAAGAAAACCGCTACGTTGTCGGCGTCGATACGAACCAAGCGCTCATGTACGAAAACGACCCCGAAATCAAAGCGACGTTCGTGACCTCCGTTCTCAAAGAGCTGGGGAACGGCATTTATGCGACGATCACTCGCTTCCTGAATGAAGGATTGCCTTACGGCGA
>JAAZJH010000018.1 GCA_012800435.1 Clostridiaceae bacterium
ATCGGCGCCGGAGCATTCAAAACGACAGCCATACAGCCTTGTGCTTCGGCAAGCAGTGCCATTTATTCTTTCAAACATACTCCGAACACGAGTTGCACTTAATTATCCAGCTTCAGTGTATGTGTTGTTTTTGAAAATGGTCTATTCGCAAAAATACCAATTTGGGGAAGTTAGCGCTTATCTTCGACTTCTATAATTTCGCCCACAAAAAACCAGTGCGGCTGCCATTTCCCGTCTTCATCCGGAGGAAATGATTTCGGCTTGGCTTTATAGTGTTCCTGGACATCCATGGCGATGTCCTCTTTGGCGAACTGATGCTGGTAGATTTTTCTACAAAGGAAGGTCAAATTTGCTTCCTCGTAAGTTACACTTTCGCCTATAGGCACGGGTGTGAGGCCTGCCGCCTCGGCTTTATTTCCATCGCGGCCTGAGTGAGATCCCATGTAACCTAGCGCCTTCTTGTAACTTGGAGGGAAAAAGCTGACCGTGAAGGTCTCGTTCTCTTTTAAAAAATCGCATGTATAGCGAGTCGGATGGAGGTATACCGTTACGACCGCCCCGTTCTTTCCCGGTCTTCTCCATAGGGTGCCCAGACTCCCCCATCCAATGGTGCAGGAATTAAAATGCTCCATGTTCCCGCCTGTTACGAGCGCCCATTGGTTTCGGAAAAGGTCAAATACCTTGTAATCTTTCTCTTCATAATTGCTCATTTATTAACACCACCTCGAAAAAAGTCGACTCACAGCCACCAAACTTCTATCAGGCTTGAATTCAAAAATTGATCAGATAATCTCTGTGCTGAAGCTACTGATTTCCCCGCTTCCATCCTGCTCAAGAATCCTGCTGATATGCTCTTCCAGCGCTGAGGCTTTCTGCGATGCAGCACTCTGATCAAGCGCTACATAAGCGATTGTTAAGCCGATCACATTCCATGTCTCCTGCTGCGAGGTCACAGCGACAGAGACATTATGAGAGGCTTTCAATTTGTCTATGATTCTATTTTGTACTTGGCGCTTGTCTTTCAATGACCCGGACGCGTAGAGTCGTATTTCTGTCTCAATAATCAAGATCCTGTGCTTCATCTTAGCCTTACCTTTTATTATCTCTGAAAATGATTAATGGGTCTCTTCAATCTTGACAACTTCTTTCAAAATAGCTCGGAGGGTATCCGCGTTTTCCCATTTGTTGACTTTGCGGTCGTACGTCAGGATTCCATTCGTCTCGTCCTCCACATCGCTGACTTGCGTATAAACACTTGCCGCGAGTTGTTTTACCGGTAAAATTTCTTCGCGGTAGAGTTTTTCGACAGCTGATAAATAACTATTGATATCCTTCAATATCTTGTAGCCATAGACGCGTTTTGCGGCATTATGTTCAGGGATATTAAAGGAGTAACCTCCGAATTCCGTCAAGGCTAAAGGTCGGTTGTGTTCGTCTTGTTTGGCTTTAAATCTTCGGAAATAGACGTGCAAGCTATGTAAGTCCGGACCGCCTTGGTCGTGCCATCCGCTGGCATGATCGACCTGTCTCTCGGGATCGAGTGATTTCATCAGCTCAGCGACCTCAATCGCATCGAATTGCCCCCACGCTTCGTTGAAAATGACCCAAAGACAGAGGGATACGGTATTTTTTAGTGTTTCATACGTTTCATGGAGAATCTCGATGAATGCTTTTCTTGCGGCGATATCTCTAGAGTTGTTTCTTTCGCCCCGACCGAAACGCTGATAATGATCGTCTTTCAGACGGATGCCGATAAATGGCAGAATGGCTACGACCCACGGATTATAGTGTCGGCCGCCGTTGACCAAATCCTGCCAAACGAGTATGCCTAATCGATCGCAGTGATAATAGAAGCGTTGCGGCTCGATCTTGATATGCTTTCTTAGCATATTGAAACCTAGATCCTTCAAAGCTTGAATGTCATCGACGTAGAGTTGATCGGAAGCGGGCGTGTAGATGCCGTCAGCGATATAGCCCTGATCCAGAACACCTAAATGTTTATACGGCTTCCCGTTAAGAAGCAGGCACGGCTCGCCGCTCGGGAATGTGCCGATGCCGAAATAACGCATGCCGGCATAGCCTTGAACGAGGTCAAGCCTTCCCTGTTGTTCGTCCTTCAGTTCGAGCTTCCAAGTGTAGAGGTGGGGCGTCTCCGGTGTCCACCACATAAAGCGCGACGGTTTGACGCGGGCAGTGAAAATTTTTTGAGCTTCCGGTTTTAGATCTTCCGATGCGACGAGGTCGCCGTCAAAATATAGTTCCAATGTGGCACTTATGTCAGGTTCCGGTGTTTCGGCCAAACTGAACTCAAAATCAAAAACACTTTCCTCCTGGTGCGGTGTCATTTCCAGATTTGGCGTCACTTTCGGGTGCGGTGTCACTTTCGGGTGCAGCGTCACTTTCGGGAGCGGCGTCACTTTCGGGTGCGGCATCACTTTTGGGTGCAGCGTCACCTTCGGTTGAAGCGTCACTTTGAAGTCACGAACAAAATTTGCCGGCAGAAATTCCAGCCAGATCGTTTGCCAGATGCCGCTTATGGGGGTATACCACATGCCTCCGCGTTTCAATTTTTGCTTGCCGAAGGGGAGCAATCCCTCGTCAGACGGATCCATCACGGCGATGACGATCTCAAAGGTTGACGCCTCACCTGTTTGCTTAAGAATGCCGGTCAATTCAAAGGAAAATGGCATGTAGCCGTCGCGATGCGATGCTAGAAAATTCCCGTTGATCCAAATGCTGCATACCTGATCGATCGCTCCGGCGTGGAGAAAAATTCGTTTCCCGAGCGCATGATCAGGCAACGTAACGCTTCGCCTGTACCACAGAACTTGATCGGGCTCTACGAGCCTTTCAACGCCTGAAAGTTTGCTTTCCGGCGCAAAAGGAACGAGAATACGACCTTGCGAAGTGAACGTTTGAAAGGCGCAGATTTCCTTAAGATCTTCGCTATTAATCGCAACGTTATTTATGGGATCAAAGTCGCCGTCTGCTCTGTCCTCTATGGCGTACTCCCAGTATCCGTTGAGATTCAACCAAGTATCAGCTCCGCGTTCCATTTGCGGGCGAGGATATTCGGGCAAAACAGGCGTGTCAGGATTGGACGCTAAATCTTTCAAAAGCGTTTCACCCGCTTCTGTCCACAAATCATGTTTCAGAATCATTCGTTTTTCTCCCTGTTTCGCCGTATGTTTCCGCTTTTCCAATCTACCATTCCGGATGTGCCGCCTTGCTGCTCCGTAAATCCCTATTCCGCGGTCTGTTCCCATTTTTGCAGTTTGCCGTTCCGGATGTGACGTCTTGTTGATCCGAAGATCCTTTTCTCTTGGACTGTTTCCGTTCTTTCAGTTTGTCGTCCAAGAAGTGCTATCTTGCCGCTCCGTAAATCCCTATTCCGCGGTCTGTTCCCATTTTTGCAGTTTGCTCCCGGCGATCTTTTTCTTTAAGGAAAAGTAAAAGAATAGTGTAAAGAGAAGAACCGCCGCGGCGCCTAGGTAGATGCTCGGTGTCGGAACTTTTTTCTCGCTTCCCAACTCAAGATAAACGGCATCCGATTGTGCGTAGAGAGCCGATCCGACAAAGGGACCGATGATCATCGGGAGCATGACACAGAAGATCATGCGAATTCCTTGGAAACGTCCGGCCTTTCCGTCGGGCGTGTATTCTCGCAATGTGGCGGTGGCGATGGTCGTTAAAACAAGATAACTTGACAACATGACAAACACGGCAATACCGACGTAGACGATGGAGCGGAAGAAAAACATACCGACAAGGCCCAGGAGAGCCGTTGTGAAGAAAATGGGGAAAGGATAAAGAAAGCCCTTCTTGTCAATCAGCCTGCCGGCAAGAATGCTGACAACGGAGGAAGCGATGAGCACGATGCCAAGCAGAATGGCATAGTCGCTGATCCCCAAATATTCCTGAATGTAGATGATAATGTAAGGCATATAGACCTGCATCGAGACCGAAACGACGAAAAGCAAACCAAGCGCTCTGTAAAAAACAGGATTCTCTGTGAACGCCTCACGGGAAAACGCGTATCGGAGATTATCCCAAACACCGGTCGTCGTAGGCTTAGTCTTATCCTTGGGAAGGATAATGAAGCCGAGCAGCCCCAAAAGTGCCGTTGCAACGCCGACAACTAAGAAAAATACACTCCACTTTCCTCCTTGAGCGAGCGGATCAAGGAGGCCGAAAACGAGCAACATGGCAAGTAAAGGGAATGAAGAAAGGAGTCCTTCGATTTTCCCGCGATAATCACTTGTGGTCATTTCCACCACATAGGCGTTAAAGACGGCATCGTTGGCTGTCGAACCGAAAAACGTCATGATGAGGTCTAAAAGAATGAGAAAAATGGCCGTCAGTTCTACGATATGCGCCGAATGAGGGAAAAGCTTCCCTACCAACGACGTATTACTTGTAGAAAAGAGGATGACGGATATTCCCCACAGGAAGTAGCCGGCGCAAAGAAAAATCCTTCGCTTCCCGAGTTTGTCCGACCAAGCTCCCATAATCAGCGTAGTCAGCGTCGCGACAATCGCAGATGAAGCAACCATCAGAGCTATCCAGAAAGGATCCGTTGTGATGGTTCGATACATGAAAAGATTGAGATACATGTTCTCGATCGCCCAAGCAACCTGACCAGCCAAGCCAAACAAGATGAAGCTCAGCCAAGTGCGAGAACCTAGTTTGTTACTCTTCTCCATAGATATCTCCCCGTTATAATTTATGTAAAATTATCAAATGAGCGGCCTCTCATTTGCGCCAAAATCGCGACGAAATAGACGAACTATATGTCAGTATTATAGGATAAAACATGATCGGTTTCGCATAAGTAGAGGCTTGGACCCCTTGCAACGCTGCATAATGATCTAAGCTCATAACGACCATCGTTACGTAAGCATTTTTTGTTAAGTAGACTGGCGTTCCCTCCTTAACGACTTTTCAATTTCTGTAAAGCGATTGCGTAGATCTGATGCTGGCAATGGCGCCTATTCCAATTTTCCTATGGTTCTGTCATAGGCAAGTCGCGCGAAATCCAAAAGCAGTTCTTCATCCGCCGGTTCCATCCACCCGCCGCTATCCGGCGGTACAAACTCTACGGATACAGTCAAAACAATGCCGTCTTTCACAAGTATGTAGACATTTTCTTTGGAGATTAAAGCGCGCTTTCCCAAACCTTCTATTTCGCGCGGATCGGATAAGACTATGTTCATCGTAGATAACGCAGACATCTGATCACCCCAGTCATAGATCCAGATGTTAACCTCTCCATCACAAAAACCCTTTATCTCCGCCTCATACAGAAGATATCGTGCACCATCACTGTTCTCTATGGGATGAACATCACCCACTTTAATGTTCATGCCAAAATACGCTTCCAACTCCTCGACGGTAAAAAGCTCTCCGACTTTAGGCAAGGTGACTGGGTCTTGGTCACTTGGCTGCTGTGGATCCATCACGTCATTAATGCCGAATAAGGGAAAATCAATGTTGTATTCCGACGTCGGCAGAGGTTCTCCCCAATCGGCGGGAGCATTGATTTTTAGGCGGTATTCTTCGGGAATCCCGGCCTGAAAATCTTCAGCATCAGTGCTTGTACTTTCCGTCTGCTGAGGAAGTGTGTCTTTGGTTCCCGGCTTCGACGAGGTCTCGGGAGATCGTTCATTGGGAGAACAGGCAACTACACCGAAGAGAATGAACAGCGAAAGAATCAACGAGAATACTCTTTTCATAGCTTAACTACCTCCCTCAACCTGATCAACACTTGTGATTTGCGTAAAAGTAAAATAAACAATTACTCTGACGGGATCAGTCGGACAGGGATATGCATCAATGACCAACTGTCCCGCGTATTCAGCCCCCCATTCTTCGGGCGCAACGCTTGCGACAAATTCATAGAGATAGGGTGAAAGCGGATTCCGGTTTTCGAAATACACGGCATAGCGCCCGAATTTTCGATAACGGGTGATCGGAACACGAATTTCCAGCTTTTCGGATACTTGATAGACGATCCCGCCATCAAAACTCAAGATAAATCGCGTATCTCCCGTTGTGCTTCCTGCCATGATATCTTCGTTGGTAAGATG
>JAAZJH010000019.1 GCA_012800435.1 Clostridiaceae bacterium
GAATAACTGTTACAATCTCCACCTTGCTCATTTCTTTCCTAAGATCATCCTCAACATCGACACCGTCGTTCAATCACTCGATACCCTTCCCGGTCCATTTTTCAATTTAGGGAGGTTTTCACTACACCAAAGGCTTGTATGGAGGAGCAACAAACACCTGTTGCAAGGTTTTGTGGTCAGTTTTTAAGGAATACTACCAATAGAGACCCAATCAGCCGCCTATCGAGTTCTGTTCCGGTAAGATCACCTGTTTAATGGCCAATTCTTTCGTTCTTTTAGATATCGTGACCGCTGATGTAATGAAAGGGGACACTTCTCATGCTTTCTTCGAAAAATTGGAGGTTATTTGAGAAAGCGAGGGAAATGAGGATTTGGTAAGAATGGAAGCGGTTTAGCGAGAAAAATTACTAGAGGTGCCATTTTGCGAGCGCCTCATTATATCCAATGTATCGCCCGTGCCCTGATGCTGCGGCTAGGCAAATAACTTGGATACCAGCATTGTTGAGAGCGCTCGCTGCGGCGGTGAGCGTACTTCCGGTTGTCAGTACATCATCGAGTAATAGGACAGGGCGACCGAGGAGTGCTTTGAAAGCGCTGTCTTTTGTATCAACGGTAAATGCGTCTTTCAAATGGCGTCGTCTTTCTTCAACGGATTGGGTTTCACTCTGACGAGGAGTATCCAATATTCGTGAAAGCAGTGTTTCAACAACGGGAAGGCGAAGGCGTTCTGCCAGAGCTTTAGCAATAATCTCTGTTTGATTAAAGCCGCGCTCCCGTAATCGCTTCTGGTGAAGAGGAACAGGAATCACCGCATCTGCAGAAAGATTCTGCCGGCGAACGGTGCGTGCCATCCAGCGTCCGATGGCCTCAGCACGGTCGGTTCGTCCTGCGAATTTGATTGAAACCATCATGGACTGGATCGGTTCACGGTAAAAGAAGCTTGCATAACTTGGCCACGGTTTGTCCCAGTGGAGCCGTTCTCGATCCATGCGAAAAGGTAATGAAGCTAGACAAGCACGGCAAATCAGATGTTCAGGAAGAGGGGGTAAGACGGCTTCACCGCAAACACAACAGTAAGGGATATAGTAGAGACTCTTCAACATATATCGTTATCGGATTCTAGGAAACATAGGTCAATTGTTTTTCTATAAAGTATTGTTTTGAACAGGTTTTCCATGTTTTATTTTGATACAATCGCGTGTTATGCTTCATTGCTTGAATATAGAATGTTCTGTGAATCAGGATTTGACAGGCTCGTGTGTTCTGGATCGCGTATTCTTCTCAGTTGATTTGTATCTGCTCAAGGCATTTTGTCCGGTTAAAAATGCGTATCGGACTATTCACATATCTTATTCGGCCAGTCAGTTTGTACTCATGGCATTTTTTCCGACGAGAAATGCGTTTCGATTCATTCATGTGCCTCGTTCAAACGGTCTGAGCGAATGCACTGAACCAAAAGGGCAGAGCGCCAGCGCGTTCGTTTGCCTCATTGTTCCGCAGCATCATCGATAATGTTGACTTGCGCGTTAAAAGAAAAAGGTGTTGTTTAGCACGTGTGACTCCCGTATAGAGAAGGTTACGCGTTAAGAAAGATGGGGAGCCCGCCGGAATGACAAGGATTTCCACCGGATATTCCGACCCCTGTGCTTTGTGAATGGTCGTCGCATAAGCCAAATCCAAACTGTCTAAATCTTCATCTTCAATTACTGCGACGCGCTCTTCTTCAAAAAGAACGGTTATGCTGCGTCTTGAAAGGCTGACAGATTGCACAACACCCATCTCGCCATTCATAATTCCTTTCCCTGTAGCACCTGTTCCGCGAAACGTCCATTCCAATTGGTAGCGATTTTTCGTCTGAATAACCTTGTCGCCAGTCATAAATGTATCCCCATGCACTTCCAGTCCGCTCACCATTCCCTTGTGCGCAAAGTTCTGCAATACGGCGTTAAGTTCGGCAACACCCGCTTTTCCGCGACGAATCGCTGTTAGTACCTGTGCTCCATACACACCATCTACTTTGTAATGACGCGGCAATACTTCACTACAAAGCTTCAAAACTCCTTGTTGCATCTCTTCTTCGTTTGCGCACGGAATAAAAATGAAGTCAGACTCAATCGTTTGATCAATCTCAAGTGACTCACCTTTTAAAATACGGTGCGCATTTGTGACGATTAATCTGTGCTCTTCCTGGCGGTAAATCCGTTCAAGTCGAGTGTGCGGTATCGACGGCGCGCCGAGCAGATCTCGAAGCACTTGGCCGGGGCCGATCGACGGAAGCTGATCTGCGTCACCGATCAGTAGAACGCGACAGCCTGGAACGACCGAGTGGAGCAGACGTGTAAACAGAAAAATGTCGATCATTGAGCATTCATCAACGATGAGCGTATCAGCCTCTAACGCCTCAGCATCTAACCAAAAACCGGCATCTATATGTCCATCTTCGATAACTTGTAAGGAAAGTAACCGATGAATTGTCTTTGCACTTAATTGGCAAACCTCAGAAAGTCGACGTGCCGCACGTCCGGTTGGTGCTGCTAATTGCACATTTTCACCGCGTTCTCGCAACAGACGAGTCAAAAGACGTACAATAGTTGTTTTTCCCGTTCCCGGCCCACCGGTCAAAACAGAAAAAGAGTGCGTTAGTGCCATCATTAATGCTTTGACTTGTTCTTCATCAGGCAAGAAACCTTCTTCTTCAGCAGTCGACCGGATGGCGCGAAGCGCTTCTTCTTCTGTTATTCTCAGATCATCAGCTAGCTCATGTGAAGAAAGAAAACAGACTCGGTGTGCAAAGCGCTGTTCGATCAGTGCCGTATCTTGAAGTGAGAGCCACGTGCCACCCTCCGGCGATGCAAGGACCGGAGATGTAAGAGCAGGCATTGATGCCAACATCTCAAACGGCCGCACAACTTTTCCCGAAAGAAGAAGATCGGCAATCGCTCCCTCGATGCTTTCAGCAGAAACGTCCAGTTTCTCTTTAAGCTCCGAGACGATCTTTTCTGAAGAAACGATTGTGTTGCCGTCGCGATAAAGATGCTGTTGAAATGAGAAACAGACGGCACTGCGAAGACGTGTTGGATGATCGCCGGTTATGCCAACGGCTTCAGCAATTCGATCAGCCGTTTGAAAACCGATACCTGGTATGGTTTCCGCTAATGCAAAAGGATCTTCTCGAATGACGGCTTCCGCATGTAGTCCATACATTTTGTAGATTCTCAACACACGCGATGCGCCTATACCAAGCGGAAGCAACATAAGCAACAATGATTGATACGCGCGATCTTCCTGCAGCTCAAGACTAAACTCAAGCGCCTTCTTTTTTCCAATTCCGCGAATGCGCGCGACGCGCTCAGGATGTTCGCGCATCACATTAAGCGTTTCCGCGCCAAAAGCTTCAACCAGTTTTTTGGCTGTTACGGGTCCAATACCCTTTATGGCGCCTGCAGCAAGATATCGTTCAATTTTTTCGGGCTCTTCCGGTTCTTTTCTGAAAATCGTCCGCACTTCAATTTGTGGACCATACAAGGAATGAAATCGCCACACACCTTCGCCTTCAACCATATCACCGGCAGAGATGATCGGCATGACACCGACAAGCGTGTTATTATCACCCTCACTTTCCAGCTCTAAAACGGTATAACTGTTCTCCTCATTTCGAAAAACGATGCGTGTGGCTGTTCCAGAGAAACGTACATCGCCGGTATACAAATCCAATTCCCTACCATCGTATGCATACACATCTTCGTCATTTTTTTGGAGTGTGTCATGCGCGAACGGCGACCGGCTATTGCTGTGGGCATACACACTTTCACCAACTGCGATCGCGTCATCAAAATCAAGTTGAGCAGGAGGATGAGATCGATTATTTTTAGCAGCATTTCCGTCGTTTGACATTGCTTTGTTACTCCACGTTGTTCAGCTGATTCATATTATTATGAGATTCCACATTTTGCCCCAAGATCCATCGAGTTGTCTAAATGCGGATTTCTTAAATCTTCAATTGCTGATGGAATCTGCATTTCTTCAAGTTGCGCCTTGTTCCGAATAAAAGCAGCGGCTCTTGTCATGAACCGCCGCCTCCTTTAATGATGGATGTCTGTGTCAAATCAGGTCAACCGCGTCTAAGCGTTCCCAGGGAAGATCGAGCTCCGGTCTTCCAAAATGACCATAGTTTGAGAGCTGTGCGTAAATCGGACGTCGAAGATCAAAGCGTTCAATGACAGCTTCCGGCCGCAAATCGAAAACCTCACAAACACGCGCGCTTAGCTGTTCATCGGAAAAACGGCTTCCGCTCCCAAACGTCGAGACCGTTACCGAGACAGGTTGCGCGACGCCGATTACGTATGCCAGATGAACTTCGCATTGACGCGCATACCCTGCAGCTACAATGTTTTTGGCGATATGGCGCGCAGCATATGCACCTGTACGATCAACTTTAGTAGGATCTTTCCCGGAGAATGCTCCTCCACCGTGATGACCAAACCCTCCATACGTATCACATATTATTTTGCGTCCCGTAAGACCCGTATCACCCTGCGGGCCTCCAATCACGAAACGACCGGTAGGGTTGATAAACACCTTCGTATCTTTGTCAAATAAATCGCCTGCAAGCATTGGATAAATAACTAAATCTTCTACTTCCTGACGCACTTCTTCGATATCACTTTCGGCATGGTGCTGTGTCGAAATGACTACCACGTCGATGTGCACCGGTTTTTCATTTTCATAGCGAATCGTTACCTGTGATTTGCCATCCGGACAAAAGGTCTTTGCCTCGCCTGTCTTGCGAACGATCGCGAGCTGCTGTGTCAGGCGATGAGCAAGTGTGATTGGAAGGGGCATTAGCTCAGGAGTATCGCTATTGGCAAATCCGAACATGATTCCCTGATCGCCGGCACCCAAACTTTGATCCATTGCACCGTCTCTTGTCTCTTTTGCCTGATTTACTCCCATAGCGATATCGCTCGATTGTTCATCGATTGATGTCAACACTGCACACGAATCCGCGTCAAACCCGAACCGACTGCCGCTATACCCGATACGGCGAATGGTCTCTCGAGCAATAGAAGGAATATCCGCGTACGCAGAGGTTGTAATTTCACCCATAACCATAACGAGGCCAGTAGTCGCAATCACCTCACAGGCCACACGAGCATCCTGATCATTTCTGATAAGTTCATCCAGTACCGCATCAGCTATCTGATCGCAGATTTTATCAGGATGCCCTTCTGTAATCGATTCCGATGTAAAAAGCCATGTGTGATTACCGGTTGTCATGTCTGAATACCTCTCCTTTATGAAAACACGTTATAGACATAAATGTATCCATGTCTTGGTGTTATGCGTTCCTAAAGCAACATACAACACCGAAATGCCTTTGTTTTTTAACGTGGTGCGCTTTTGAAGCGGCACAACGGCTAAAAGATGTCTATGTTTTGATGTTGCACATTTCTATATCAACACACGACGGTTCAAACGAACTTGCGTTTTGACGTAGTGCATTTTTAAAGAAAGCACAACGAGAACGGTTTGTTCAACAGCGATTTTCGGCACAGCATACGACATCGCGATGATGCCGTAATCGAGCCTTTCACGTCATTTTCCTCGTAAAACAGGAAGCGATGTGCATGCTGAAAACTCTGGCACTCACTATATCACAATACTAAAGCGCACTATTTTAACGTTTTCGACAATTTGACATCTAGAGGTTGTTTGCGGTGGGAAAAAGCTTCTCGTATTCAACACAACGACACTCACGATAAGTGAAACATCTACTCGACGACAACCCGTCCGCGCTAAATACCAAATGAGGAGCATTCATGAAACCCGTTGTGTTAATCGCTGACCATTACGGCGGTTTTCTAACAAGATTAGGTGAAAGATTGAAACGTGAGGCAGCGATCAGTAATGCCTACGACGTTGCTGTCGTTGATACTCGTGTCTTATCCGGTCGAAAAAAGGACACTGACAGGCAAGGCTGCTCCGAATATGTCTGTGTCCCAAGCGGACGACTTTGGCCATATGACAACACATGCGACGATGGACGCACATCTTCGCGAGAGTTGCCATGTTTGCTTCCTACGCGTCTTTTTGCCGTTATTCTCCCTGAAACGATGGATAAAGAACTCTTCTACGATTATTTTCCCGTTTTTCTTCCATACGCCGAAAACATTGCAGTATTCTACTTAAGTAACGACAATTACATAAAAGATTCTGAAAACCTCTCACGTTTTTCCGCCGTTTCCGAAATACACCGACGATTGCTTGCTCTGCTTCCAAATGACGCGCGAAAGGCAGGATCATCGGATAAAAGAATGTCGCAAACCGGCACGTTGCTTGCTTTTTCTGAATCGTTTGCTGAGCGTGCCTGTCGTTTCGTGATGCATCAAGCCGTTATGAAGGGAGATTCCCTCCTCTATGTTCCTATCATGCCGCTTTATCGCATAAAAGAGCCCTTTCAACATGGTCCGGGAAAAACACTTGGTGATCTAATTGATCGCATTCACGCACACGATCCTCCGCAAGTTACACACCTTGGGCGCTGGCTTTACTGGCATGAAAACGGTTACTACACCTTCCGTCTACCTGAGCGCGCCGACGATTTAATCACTTGCAACCGCGAAACATTACGCCAACTCGTTCAGATCATTCGGTCTTATGTGCGCTCACAGAGCGAAAAGATGACCGTATGGATCGATGCTCGCGATCTTTCTCTGGTTAAACGCCAAGCTATCACATCTTTTTGCGACTTCATATACGTCGAAACGCCTGACGAGACCAAATCTGCCGCTTCAGCGATCGCGCGCCGAGAACTGAGTCTTTTTCTCGCCGAGCTTTCCGGCGAATGTAACATTCTGGAGCTTCCACGCTCCGTAAAGGACGAGATGGAGGTGTGAGCATGACGATTGGACATCGCGAGAAGCAGAAATGGATCAACAGGATCGCAACGTACATTAATCCGGAACGTGAACCTTCCGATACAGAGCTTCGGCGCATTATCGCCGCCGAAGTTGCCATTCGAACTCAGGGATCCGCCATGACTGTCTCTGAAAAAACCGCGCTGATCTCGAGTCTTTTCGATGCCATGCGCGGACTTGATATTTTGCAGCCGTTAATTGAGTCTTCTGACATCACGGAGATCATGGTGAATAATCCTTCGCAAATCTACATTGAACGGAGAGGGAAAATTGAAAAAACCGATCTCTCTTTTGATTCGCCAGCACATCTTTCACACGTTATTAGTCGATATTTCGGGCGTGCAAATAAGCTCGTCCATGAACGTTCTCCAATCGCTGACATGAGGCTGGCTGACGGTTCGCGTGTACATGCAATTCTTCCGCCTGCCGCACCGGACGGTCCTGTGCTTTCTATCCGACGTTTCACCGGAATTCTTCCGACGATGGATGCATTGATAGACAACGGTACACTCAGGGAGAGGGAAGCATCATTCCTAAAAGATGCCGTCCAATCTCGAAAAAACATATTCATAAGCGGCGGCACAGCGTCCGGAAAAACAACTTTTCTCAATGCTCTGGCCGCTTTTATTCCGGAAGAAGAGCGTATCGTCACTATTGAGGATGCAGCGGAACTTGAGCTGAGTGGCCGACATAATCTAGTGCGTTTGGAAGCGAGGGCATCCGCCGTAGACGGCGGCGGTGCCATCACTCTCTCCGATCTCATTCGCTCTTCACTTAGACTCCGCCCCGACCGTATCATTGTTGGCGAAGTTCGCGGGAATGAGGCCTATGACATGATCCAAGCGATGCAGACGGGACACCCGGGATCCATGTCGACCGGACATGGTAACGGGATTCCCGATATGCTAAATCGCCTCTCCCTTCTTCTGATGACTGCATCGGGTCTTCCTTGGGAGGCCTGCCGTCATATGGTCGCTTCATCAATTGACATTATGATGCATCTCATCCGAATGCCTGACGGGAGGCGACGTGCTGCTGAAATCAGCGCCGTCACAGGCTTTGAGCGTGGTCATTTTCAGATTGAGTCTCTCTATCGTCTTCATCCTTCACTGAAAGCATCGAGAGCAATTCGATCGCCTCAGACAAGACACCCTAATCGGGTCAACACAGCATCGGCAAAGGAGCACGTATGAAAAAATGCAACGAGCTCTTCAAGTCACGTGAATCACGCCGGCCGGTTAAACACATTTTTCAAGTTGCTAAGAGTACAGGACAAGATTCTGAGGCTACAGCATAGGAGATCATATGAATAATCGAAAAACGCTATTAGGATTACGCAGATCAAGGGGACAAATAGACTCAACAAAACTCACGGTGAAAAGGCCTGTCCCGTCACGCGGGTCGCGTCGCGTCAAACGCGATCGGCTTGTAAGGCTCGTTCACAACCGATATCAGCGTGCGTCCCCAACCGCTTTCCAAGATGCAGTGCGACAATTCACCGCTTGGGGACAGTGGTTATTGCTAGCCATACTTCCTGCACGTCTTGGTGCCATGGCATTTCTCGATTCATCCCCTGAAGGACGAATGGCGTCCATTCCGGGTGCTATTCTTCTGGGAACAGGACTGTTTCTATATTTCCGACGACGTGAGGAGGATATGCTCCTCATTCAGTATCAACATCTTTTGGGCTATCTCAATACGCGACTTTCTGCGGGAATACCCCTTGAAACCGCGCTATGCTCGGCGGTCAACCCGGTCACAGAGCAAATCGGCCACCGCAATGCCGTAGCCCGCGCTTTGAAACGTCTTACCAACAATCTCAATGCGCAGATGGCACTACGCCCCGCTCTGTCCGCCTTTATGCACGATGTTAATCTCCCAAACTGCCAACGTGATTTTACAATTCTCTCTCTGCTTTCAAATCTCGGAGGAAGGATCGATGTTTATGTGAGACAAACACACCATGATTTGACGGCACAAATTAATGCTAAGAGCGAGGTCGCACATGAACGCCGCGGCAATACCAGTGAGGCAATTATTTTGTCGATTATTCCATTTGCGATGGCGCAATTTGTCAAAAACGCTTCCGGCTCATACAGCGGCGATCTTTCCCATGAAATGACGGTATTTCCCATGGCTGTGCTCTACCTCGTGGCGATGATCGCCGTTTTTATTCTACTTACAGCTCTCGCACCAAAAAAGGCAACCATAAAAAAACATAAACATAAAAGACGAAAACAGAAAAGGCCTCTACCGGATACGATGTGTCTAGCAGCACGTATTCTTTCCAAAATTTATCTCGATATTCTTCCCGGACAACTCGGTCTTTCTCTAGCGTCGGCGATCTCTCTTCCGACGGACGAACACGATACCGCATGGGCTCAGTACATGAATCAGAAAGTGCGAGATCATGTGTTGAGTGCCTTGCTAGCCATTTTGGTGGCTTGCACGTGCCAATGTCATCCGCTAATAATCCTCTTAGTCGCCCTCATCATTCCTATATTTCGCGACCTGTCGATTGCTTCCGCTTCCGGCAAACGGAGGGAAAGCTATCGCTTTTATTACCCGTCTGTAATCAATACACTTTATATTCTGCTTGAAAGCGGCCTTACATTGGATCGCGCATTGCGTATCGTCGCACAGATTACACTTCCTCGAACACATCGCACACGCCAAGACAACCCTGTCGCAACCGATCTTAAACAAGCCGCGCTACGTCTTGATACCGGTTTCGATAGTGCAATGGCTGCTCAGCATCTTGCTGAGCGTTGTCCTCTGCCTGAAATTCAAGCGGCACTTCACCTCATGGCTCGTTACGAACGCGAAGGCGGGCGCGAAATCCTCGACCTTATCCACATGCAGGCAGAACGCAGCAGACAGCTATATCGTGACGCCATACGAGGGCGCGCCGAGCAACGCTCGCTTCTTTTGACCTTGCCAATGGCGTTGGATCTTATGGTGGTCATGGCAACCGTTGTACTCCCTGCGATACTCAGCATGCGCATTCTCAGTTAAGTTTTCCTTGAATTCATTTAGATAATGTATTTCTCAAATGTGGTGACCGATAAAAATTACGACTGCATTTTCGTCAAATTGTCTTCTATCAGCATCTCAAGGTAAGTAATGCTCTATAAATGCGCGTCGTCTCGCCGACATACTATGATCAACGGACCAGCCTTTAAAAAGGGTAAGTGTGAAAAGAGAAGATGGAAAAAAGTCCTCAGGGGTGCCCTAACCTTGATGGATATGACGATTTAGGAGGTAGTGTTTATGGATAAAAAAATGATGGAACAAAAGAAAAAACGTCTGCTGCTCGACGGATTCGGTACGATTGAGGTGGTCATCATCATCGCGGTACTAATCACCATCGCATTGCTGTTTCGCGAAAACATCATCGCATTTGCGCGGTCACTGATCGACAAAGTCTTTCGATCATCCGTTATCAACGAACTTTAACGATCATGAGAAGCATTGAGCTTCATAAGACGAGTATTGCCGGCGTCTGGCGTCTTTCAAACACCGGATGCAGGCGTACGCCTTCCGTCGATCCTATTCAGGACGCCGGACTGACGCGCAGACGCTGGCCGTTTCTTCAGACAGTCTGGTGGAGCATTCATCCCTCAGGCGAAATCACCTTCGCACCCGAGACAACAGGTTGTCAATCTTTACGCCAGATGTGCGACGAAAAAATGGCATGCGAGCTGGATGGAGACATGCTTTTCCAGAAGGCTCTTGCTGCGTTGGACACGCTGCGGGACCATCTTTTCTCGTTCATCGTGGAACTATTAGTCCCCGACTTAATCTTTGTATCGTCGGGATCTCAGCCTAAGGACATTCGCCTTTCACTTGTGACGCTTCCTTTTCCCGACTTGGCATTGCAAACCGATGAAGATGTCGATGAATCGATTATAGATCAGATTAACTATGCTCTTCCGGATTGGTTTGCTGAGACTTTTGATTGGAACGATGAAACATTTGCTGCAAACCGATCGGCTTGGCGAGCTAGGCTAACTGATGTAAACGACATACTATCTGAGCCTTTTGACGGCGAGAATCAAGATTGTAAAACATCACTCCCCAAAGAAAGGGAGCAAAATACATTGTCTTATGACGATCAACCGTTGCAGTCTCATCATCCCAAGGCAGATCAACAATATAAGGAGACAGGTTTATTGAAATCTTTTTTTAGACGACTGCTTGGATATGGAGATCAGTTATTTGAAGAAGAATCAACCGAGGATCTTGATCTTTCTTCAAACGCGCTTCGTGTCGCTTCACTATCTGAAGGTCTCCCGGGTACGCCCGACGAAGAAGAAGGGCGGCATGCGTTTATTTTAACCGATGCCTTTTTGATCGGACGCGACATTCGAAAAGCGGATTTTCCTCTTGATGATCCCGGTGTTAGCCGAATTCACGCCCGTATAACTCGTAGCGGCGGTCACTTTTTTATTGAAGACATGGGGTCACGAAACGGAACCACCGTTGACGGCATAAAATTGAAAAAGCACACCGTCCAGTTGTTACCGGAGATGTGCCGAATAGCGTTTGGTGATGCTGTGTTCTACTTTCGATCCGACTAATTGTGATGTAAAAATACTCCGATGCTAGAGGAGCTGCAGCTTTATTCTCACACGGATCCGTAAATGGGCACGGACGATGGAATCATCCGTGCCTGATGTTTTATTCAATGGATTCTGTTATCGTTACTTCGTTCCGAAGAGACGATCACCTGCATCTCCTAGACCGGGGAGGATGTATGCGTTTTCATCCAATGCCTCATCGAGACCGGCACAGAAGATGGGGATATCCGGATAGTGATTATGCATGTTCCTGACACCTTCCGGAGCAGCAATCAGACAAACGTACTTGATGTTCTTGATATTTCGTTCTTTCAAGAAACCGATAGCTGCTACGACCGTTCCGCCGGTTGCCAGCATCGGGTCAAGCAAAATTACGTCACGTTCGTCAACATCGCTCGGCAACTTGCAATAATACTCTATGGCGTTAAGCGTTTCCGGATCACGGTATAAACCGATATGGCCGATTTTTGCCATGGGAATCAGATTGGTCATCCCGTCCACCATTCCTAGACCTGCACGAAGGATCGGAACAAGCGCCAATTTCTTACCGTCAATCATTTTCCCTCGTGTTTTTTTCAAGGGGGTCTCTACCTTCACATCCTTAAGCGGTAAATCACGTGTTACTTCGTAACACATGAGCATAGAAACTTCTGCGACGAGCTCGCGAAACTCCTTGGTGCTGGTTCTTTTATCACGCATCAGCGTTAGTTTGTGCTGAATTAGCGGATGGTCTAAAACAAAGACATTTTCAAGCGGTTCTTTTTTTGCTTCACATGTATTATCCATGTCATGCATCCCTTTCCATTTCGGTAATCTGATCAATCCGTCTTTGATGACGGCCGCCGTCAAAAGGCTCCTCAAGGAAGGCATCAACGAGCGTCAGTGCATACGGTATAGCCAGCACCCTGCCTCCCAACGCCAACATGTTCGCATCATTGTGGCGCCTTGCCATCCGTGCCATAAATTCATTCGTGCATAGCGCGCAACGGATGCCATTGATTTTATTCGCGGAGATTGAAATCCCGACCCCTGCCCCACAGACAACAATGCCGCGATCACAAGCGCCGCTAGCCACCATGGACGCCGCTTTTTTTGCATAAAAGGGGTAATCAACCGACGTTTCAGAGTTCGTTCCGACATCAACAACTTCATGTCCACATGCTTGAAGATGTAATACAATCGCCTGTTTCAAAGAAAATCCGCCATGATCACTGGCAACGACAAGTTTCATTCAAACCTCCGATTTTTATTATATTTTACCTCATCGATCCATGCCGTACAAATGTTTTATTGATATCCGAACGAGCACCTTTTATTCATAAAAAGGACTCGCTCCACAAAATGAAAGTTGTGATGTTTAAAACAGACGACTTGTATTAACAGAATTCTTAAAAATGTTAATAATGTTGATAACTCTGTGTATAACTTGTATGACAAGGGTTTCCAGATTTTAGGCGGCTGAAATGCCTGTTGTTGAAGCGTTTCGAAGATACATAATTTTTACAATGAAAACTTTATGTAAAATTTTTGCTAAGATAATGCCTGATAATCGCCCGTTACGGCTCTTTTTACAAAAAGGCGTTTGGCGCGTGTCCTCGTCATGTGGACACGTGAAAGGTCGTCATGACGACGTGAAAGGCGTATCACTTCCTCGTTCTGGTATCGCAACAACTAAAGATTCTGTTATAAATATCAGCTTATTTCATGTTCAACCATGTAAAATATCGCAAGAAAATTCGCCCGGTAAGCGCTGATTTCAAAACTGAAATTCTAAGATATCCATTTCGAAAGATCATGCAACTTTAGCGATTCATTTATCTCCTGCGCAGATGAGTAAACACACCGCCTGATGAGTGTAAAAGATCAAGGTCATTTTCACACATAAAGAGCGCCATCGCTTTCTATTTGTAAAAAAACGAATACGAGGATAAATATGCGCCATTTTGGCGCTTTTCTGATTTTACCTTGTGAACGATGCCGAAAATATTCCACAATTTATCGATATGAACGCTCCAGACAACATTCTCGGTAGACGATTAGCCTCTCTTAGGAAAGCGCGTAAGGTGAGGCAAATTGATGTAGCGCGATATCTGAACATCAGCCGTCAGGCTATATCAAAATATGAATTGGGCATACGGGAACCGGATGTTGCGACGCTTCGTAAACTTGCGGAGTATTATGGTGCGTCGACGGACTATCTCCTAGGGGTGAAAGATAAAGATGAAGATAAGAGTGACCAGCTCGATCAAACGACTGTGCATCGATTCCTGAGTTCACTCGAAGTTGCTGAAAATATTATGGCGCGTAATCCGAAAGACGTCGAGACGACCGACAATAAAGAGAGCGTTGCTGATCCTGCGAATTCTTGACGATAACTACTTTCTCCTCTGTTCCACGTTAACTGAAAATAATAAAATAATATGAGTGTCATGTTGTATAAACATTTGTTGATGGTCAATTAGCTCTGGCTTTCAGCGTTAATCGACGTTTAAATCGACATCCAAAGCAGTCCGAATGCTTGACATCAATCTCTCATAAGAATAGTATGAAAACACCCGTGGGGGAGTAGTCAGCGCAGCGGATGTGTCGCAGTATCCGGTGCGGTTCAAGTCAACATCACTGGTGTTTTACACTTGGCTTGCATTAAACGATCAGACCCATGGATAGGCCTTTCTTGCCTGTCCATGGGCTTCTTTATGAGGAAATACAAAAACGGAGTGTCTATCACCCTTTGGAAGGCTTTTGTTTATGAAACACTATTTACATGATGTCGACGATGTCTTAAACGAAACCGGTTCATCTTATCTCGGACTCTCTTCTGAAGAGGCCGAGATAAGACTTTCTGAAAAAGGTAAGAACCGCCTGCCTGAAGACAAAAAAGAGTCACTCGTCAAACGCTTTTTCGCTCAAATGGCAGATCCCATGATTATCATGTTGATCGTTGCCGCCGCGATTTCCGCCATTACCTCACGTTACTCAGGCGAAGGCTATGTTGATGTAATCATCATCATGGCTGTCGTCATTATCAACTCTGCACTGGGTGTCTATCAGGAAAATAAAGCTGAAAAAGCGCTCGAAGCGCTACAAGAAATGTCTGCAGCAACAAGCAAGGTGATTCGTGACGGTCATCTTCAATCAATCAAGAGCGAGGACATTGTGGTCGGCGATATCATCATCTTGGAAGCCGGCGACGCCGTGCCGGCAGACGGACGCGTCATTGAATCCAACAGTCTCAAAATTGAGGAAGCACCTTTGACGGGAGAGTCTGTAGCGGTTAATAAAATTACCGACAAGTTTGATGCTCAAGAAGATACCGTCCTGCCGCTAGGCGATCGAAAGAACATGACCTACATGGGCTGCAACGTGGTCTACGGACGCGGCAAAGCCGTCGTTACGGCAACCGGTATTGACACTGAGATGGGTAAAATAGCTGATGCACTTGTGAGCGCAAAGGAAGGCTTGACCCCCCTTCAGAAAAAACTCGCTCAACTCAGCCGCATCCTAACAAAGCTTGTGATTGGCATTTGCCTCGTGATCTTTGCTGTCAGTCTTATCCGAGACGGTCGTCCAACCATACCTTCCGTGGTCAACAGTTTTATGATTGCCGTTAGCCTCGCCGTAGCCGCTATCCCGGAAGGTTTGGTAGCGGTTGTCACCATTGTTTTATCGATCGGCGTCACCAAAATGGCCAAACGCAACGCCATCATCCGCAAATTGACTGCCGTGGAAACGCTAGGAAGTGCTCAAATCATCTGTTCAGACAAAACGGGTACTTTAACACAAAACAAAATGACGGTCGTCGACTACTTTAGCGACGATGAAAAAAGACTTGCCGCGGCGATGGCGCTTTGCAGCGACGCTGAACTCGGAGAAGATGGTACAGTTACGGGCGAACCCACAGAGAACGCGCTGGTGTATTGGGCAAAAGATCTTGGTATGCCAAAAGGAGACCTTGTAGAGCAAGCTCCCCGCATTGATGAAGCGCCGTTTGACTCCATAAGGAAGATGATGTCCACCATCCATATGACCGAGAAGGGTATCATCCAGTTCACAAAAGGCGCGCCCGACGTCATACTTAATTGTTGCACAACTTATCTAAAGGATGGCAAGGTGCTCCCGCTTTCGGATGAAGCGCGCAACACCATCATGAAGGCGAATACGCATATGGCCGGTAAAGCCCTCCGTATCCTTGCCGGCGCAGAAAGACTTTGGTCGGAACCCCCGGAAAATAATGACCCCTCCACACTAGAGCAAAATCTTTGTTTTATCGGTCTTGCCGGCATGATGGATCCTGTTAGACCCGAAGTAAAAGCAGCTATCGATAAATGCCGCTCCGCAGGTATTCGCCCCATCATGATTACGGGAGACCACATTGATACTGCACGCGCAATCGCCGATGAACTTGGCATACTCGGCCCCCAAGACAGAGCGCTCACCGGCGCAGAGTTGTCCAAAATGAGCGATGACGATTATGAAAGCATCTTCCAAAGCATTAGCGTTTACGCGCGCGTTCAGCCGGAACATAAGGTTCGAATCGTGAACGCTTGGAAAAACGCCGGATACGTCACCGCCATGACCGGTGACGGTGTTAACGACGCGCCAAGCATTAAATCGGCCGACATCGGCGTCGGCATGGGCATTACCGGCACCGACGTGACAAAGAATGTCGCCGATATGGTACTTGCAGATGACAACTTCGCCACCATCGTTCATGCCGTTGAAGAGGGACGTCGCATTTATGACAATATTCTCAAATCGATCCAATTCCTTCTCGGATCGAACTTGAGCGAAGTACTCAGCATTTTCATCGCTACTCTCCTCAATTTCACGATCTTGAAACCGGTTCATCTTCTTTGGATTAACCTTGTTACAGACAGTTTCCCTGCGCTCGCACTTGGTGTCGAAGAAGCGGAATCCGACATTATGAATCGTCCTCCGCGTTCCTCTTCTGCCAGCATTTTCTCACAAGGCGTCGGGACAGACATCGTATATAACGGTATATTGATCACCATTTTGACACTTGCGGCTTATTTCATCGGACACGTGTTTGAAGGCGGAAGCTGGGCGGATCTCAATAGCGCAGACGGTATAACCATGGCGTTTCTGACGCTTAGCATGGCAGAGATCTTTCATAGTTTTAACATACGCTCGCAACGCGGCAGCATTTTTAAGCTGAAAAAACAGAATAATACTCTCATTTTTGCGGCGATTGCCAGCTTGGTCTCCACAACGCTAGTGATCTATGTGCCTTTCCTTGCGAATGCATTCGGCTTTGAACACATCAGCATTGAAGAATACCTGATCGCCATCGGTATAGCCTCTCTAATTATCCCGATTGTTGAAATCATTAAGTTTTTCCAACGTAAATACCATGAAAGACAAGATGCGAAAAGTAAAGTCATACAATGAGCGTAAAAACTGACATTCAGCATGCCGTAGCGAATAAAGTATGAAAACCGCAATGCATGCGCAACTGCATCTTCAAATGATATGACTCAGCGAAATAACAGGCATCTAATAATCATATGACACACGCAAAGGCATCAGGAATTGATCGCTTAGATGCTAAAAAACGATACAGCGCAAATAAAGGCACTATCTGTTTGACTGAGTTTTACCGCTGAATCTACGCCGGATGAAAGGTGATCATCACGTACGTCCTAAAGATGACAAAATGCAAGAGGTATCCTTTGCATTCTGTATTTGTGTAACCTTAACAATCAAACCTACAAATCGCCACATTTTTGCCAAATGATTCTGATAAAGTGGCTTGCCGGTGCCGCGGACTTGCGATCAGACAGCTGAATGCTTGCTCGCGCATATGGGTGCCGCGGACTTGCGATCAGACAGTTGAATGCTTGCTCGCGCATATGGGAAGAGCTGACAGGGGTTTATTGAAAAATGAGCGACGGCGATTGTTACTCATTTGTGTGACATATACACAAATCACCGCCAAGGTGGCATAACCTCGCGTGTCCTTGACGGATGTTTACATATACAGAAGCTACATATAGAAAAAGAAATCAAAAAGGAGAAAAACAGTGCAAGACAACAAAAATCAGCAAGAAGATAATCGCGGTCCTCAAATCAATCCAAGTGTACTTCGATTTTACATCTTGGGATTCGTGATAATCATGGTGTTAAATTTCGTGATTATTCCAAAAATCGCGGAAAGTCGCGTTCTCACGAGCAGCTATTCCGAATTCCGACACATGATCGAAGATGATCGCGTAAAAGAAGTCAGTTTTGACGAAAATCAGATTATGTTCATCGCTCTCAACGAAGATGGCGTCAAACGCGTATACAAGACCGGGTTGATGGATGATCCGGACATCATACAGCTTATGGAAGAAAAGAATATTAACTATGCAGCCACTATACCCGAGCAACCTAATGCTTTTTTATCTTTTCTTCTTACATGGGGTGTTCCCATCCTGTTCTTTATTTTCCTGCGCCGTGCGATGAGCAAACGCGTCTCCGGCATGCAAGGCGGCCTTTTCGGCAAGCAGAACATCAAAAAATACGAGCCTTCGCATGAAAGCAAAACATTCGACGACGTGGCAGGACAAGAGGAAGCAGAAGCATCGCTACGTGAAATTGTCGATTATTTGAAGAACCCCGACAAGTACACAAAAGTCGGCGCAAAATGTCCCAAAGGCGCATTGCTTGTGGGACCTCCCGGAACGGGAAAAACACTGCTGGCTAAAGCTGTCGCAGGCGAGTCACATGTTCCATTTTTCTCGATTGCAGGTTCAGAGTTCGTCGAGATGTTCGTAGGTCGCGGCGCAGCACGTGTACGCGAACTGTTTGACGAAGCCAAGAAACACGCGCCCTGTATCATTTTTATCGATGAAATCGACACCATCGGCAGAAGCCGTTCAGCAGGCATGTCGACTAATGACGAACGTGAACAGACCCTAAATCAATTACTGACAGAGATGGATGGCTTTGACGGAAACCTCGGCATCATCGTTTTGGCGGCTACAAACCGCCCGGAGGTGCTTGATCCGGCATTGCTTCGTCCCGGACGCTTTGATCGCCAGATCCGCGTCGAGCTGCCAAGCCTGCAAGACCGCATCGCTATCCTTAAGGTACATGCCAATAATTATGTGGTCGCCGATGATATCGACTACGAATTGATCGCACGTTCTACAGCGGGCGCCTCAGGCGCGCACCTGGCCAACATTCTGAATGAAGCAGCACTGCGTGCAGTGCGACTTGAAAGAAACATCGTCACTCAGGAAGATATCCAAGAATCGATCGAAGTCGTCATTGCAGGCGAACAGAAAAAACAGGATATCCTCACACCTGAAGAAAAACAGATTGTAAGTTATCACGAAATCGGACACGCGCTTGTCGCATCACTGCAAAAGAACAGTATGCCGGTCCAGAAGATCACGATCATTCCGCGCACCTCCGGCGCGTTAGGCTACACAATGCAGGTTCCGGAAGAAGAGAAGAATCTTCTCTCAAGAGAAGACATGCTCACTTATATCACAACGCTTTGTGGCGGCCGCGCAGCAGAGGAAGTCTTTTTCAACACGATGACGAACGGCGCATCAAATGACATCGAAAAGGCAACGTCCGTCGCAAAGAGCATGGTGACGCAGTACGGTATGACTGACCGCTTCGGCATGGTAAAACTGCAAGACAGCGGTTCACGCTACATGGGCGATGAAGGAAGCATGTCTGTCTCACAACAGACGATGAAAGAAGTCGAAGACATTGTTGTCGAAATCATCGCGCACTGCCACAATAAGGCAACAATGCTGCTCCGCCAATATCAGGATGCCACGCATGAGCTTGCAGGCTATCTGCTGAAACACGAAACCATTACAGGCGAAGAATTTATGGAGATCCTAACGCCCTATCTTGAAAATGACAACAAAGAAAAGATTGACAGCGGCGTTAACAACTAACAGGATCGACGGCTGAGAGGATACATAAATTTTTCTAGGAGAAACACATGAACATCGGCCTTGCCGTTTATACCTTTAAAAATAACGATATGACATTCAATATCGGCCAAATGGAAAAAGCGCTTGAACAAGCACGCGGCAAGGTCGATCTCCTCTGCTTCGGGGAGTCTTTCCTCCAAGGATTTGACGCTCTTTCTTGGAATACCGATGACGACTATGACATTGCCATTTCTCAAGATGGCGACATCATGCGGCATTTGTGCGAGTTGACGATTTTCTTTAAAACAGACTTACTTTTCGGTTATTTTGAAAAAGAGGACGATCTTCTCTACTCGTCTTGCGCGGTAATTGAGCGGGGCAAACTGATCCATAACTACCGACGTATCTCTAAAGGTTGGAAAGTTATCAGTAAAGCCGACGAACATTACCGCGAAGGAGCAGAAACGCGTGATTTTTTCTACCGCGGAATGACGTGTAACATTGCGCTGTGCGGCGATCTGTGGGATTTTCCTGAACGTTTTAAGACGGACGGGCTTTTGTTATGGCCAATTTATGTGAACTTTAGCCTTGAGGAATGGCAAAACTATGAACAGGAGTATGCCGATCAGGCGTATCTTGCCGCGAGACGTACGTTCATGTTTAATTCCCTGTCCGACGAGCCGCTTGCACACGGCGGCGCCTTTGACTTCAATAACGGACGCATCGCCGAACAATTTCCCTACGACAAAGAGGGACTACTTATCGCCTCTGTCCTCTAGAAATTCGTTGCAAAGCTGACATTAAATTTAAATTAAGCAGACATTTCCACTAAAGCATGGTAACCTAATCGGATAGAATCATAGATTTAGGAGGATATCGATGTCATCATCTATTTCCAAGACACTTCTGCAAATAATGGAAGCAGAATACAACGACGACAAACCGTCGGTTGCCATGCGCCATGCCCTTCAAAAAACCGATATTCAGCAGGCTGCAGGCGTACAGGAAGCAATGGGTGGCTTACAATCCTATTTTTCAATTGACATTCGAACCCTTCCCGCAACAAATCAACAACGGACCGGACGTTGTTGGATCTTTTCTGCGTTAAACATGCTGCGTGAGAAAACAGCGAAGGATTTGAAACTCGATCGCTTTGAGTTCTCTCAAAACTATACGGCTTTCTGGGATAAATTAGAAAAATCAAACTTTTTCCTCGAATCGGTTTTGGAGCTGCGTGATCGCCCGTGGGATGACCGGACGCTGTCTTGGATCAACAGTCAAGGCATTGGTGACGGCGGTCAGTGGGACATGTTCACCGCGATCACAAAAAAATATGGACTTGTGCCGAAAGATGCCATGCCGGAGACCTATGCGTCCAGCAACACAAGGACGCTGACAAGCCTGATGAACAGACGGTTGCGCCGCTTTGCCGCAGACATCAAAGAGGTCAATGACAAAACGGAACAGAAAGCAATGAAAGAACGCTGCCTTTCTGAGATCTACGGCATGCTGTGCACCAGTTTCGGCGTTCCTCCAAAGACTTTTGATTTCGAGTATGTCGACAAGGACAATCAATATCACTGCGTAAGAGACTTAACACCGTCGTCATTCTACGAGCAGTTTGTCGGTATCAATCTTGACGACTATGTTTCTCTGATTCACTCGCCACGCGTAGAGACACCTTATTACCGGCTTTATACGGTGAAGTATCTGGGTAATGTCAAGGGCACACCGGTGCGTTACCTAAATGTTCCGCTTGACGAGCTTAAAAAAGCAGTTCTTTGTCAGCTCAAAGACAACACTGTTGTTTGGTTCGGTTGCGACTGCGGTAAATTCGGAAATCGCCAAGAAGGATACTGGGCGCCGGAGGCATTCGATTTCGAAGCTGTATTTGAAGTTGATTTTTCGATCAGCAAAGAAAAAGCGCTCCACACAGGTGAAAGTGCAATGAATCACGCCATGCTGTTCACAGGAGTCAATCTTGTTGACGGCGTACCGACCAAGTGGAAAATAGAGAATTCATGGGGCGACAAGATTGCGCGCGAAGGGTACTTTGTCGGAAGCGACGTCTGGTTTGACCGCTACGTCTATCAGGCAGTCGTCGACAAAAAATATCTGAGCGATGAAGCTCTCGCCATTCTCGATGAAAAACTCATCGAGCTTGAGCCGTGGGATCCAATGGGAACACTCGCCTAGAATATCCTCGCACATCAGCAAATGCAAAGCATCTACTTTGATGATGCTAATACAAAGACGTCCGACCAATCTGAGATGAAGCGCTCCATGTCAAGCTCGTACGTCTCAACATATGCTCGGCTTTTCGCCGCATCCCGCGGTGTAGCGAAGTCGTCGTAAGAGGATGTCGCGAGGCTTTCATAATCCGCGATGGGCACACCGTGCGCACGGTAATGCTTCGACAAGACGGATTCGCGAGGCAGATAGATCGTCTTTCCCATGTAAAGTAACGGATGAATATTTCCCAGCGCGATCTGGCGATCAGTATTAAAAATAGCGATATCTACCGAGGCAAGAAAATCGCGATAATTATCAAGCGGCATGTTATCCCTCATACAGATCGCTTTTTCTCCGAAAACTTCCGTCGCTTTTGCTGAAATGTCGTCGCCGTATGCTGTATCGCCATATGTTAAAGGGAAGTAGAATCTAAAATTTTGATCTTTTAGGTGCGCAAGATCCCGAATCACATCAAGATGGCGAAGTTCGTCAGTGCTTGAGTGTCCGATCATCACATTGATCGGGAGACCCTTTTTAATTTTACCGGGAAGCGACGAAGTGACGTCTTTAAGTTGTTCAAGTCCGCTATAAATCGTGACGGGATAACCGGCAAGAAAAGTGCGTGCTTCGGAACGGTAAATGCGCTTAAACGTTTCAATATCCGGTTCAAAGATCCCAACAAAATACGGGACGCGGCAACGAAAATAATAACCGATCCGACGACGCAAAGAACCTTTTGAGCTTCCCCAACTTGTCATATCGCGCCCCCAAGACACCCAGACAAATCGGCGCATACGAGACGGCTTCAACAGCATGTGAACCAACATCCTAACCGGATAAGTAAGCGAATGACAAACAATCAAGCGACTTTGATCTATACGAGTCAATAGGGACGCCCGTTCTTTGGAATCGTCGTAATTATAGAACGTTACATTGTCGAATTGGCGTATTTCTTCCGGAATCACCCTCGCGAGCAGTTCTGAAGGCACCTGTCCAACGAGCAAGAATACATGATCGCCTGCATCAAAGTGTGTGTTGATAAAACGGATATAGTGCCTATGGATGTGTACCATACCCGCCGGGAAAAGATGAAGAATGGGTGCGTTCATGGCTGACGTGAACCTCCCTAGTCAAGATGCAACTATAACAGTTTAATTATAATATAATACATGCGAGGCAAGAAAGGAGCGGTTTTATTATCGGCTCATCATGAGCGTCATGACACCATGAAAAAAGGACCATCTGTCATTCGATCCTTAGGCTTCAAATATGCCGAGCGCATGCTCTGTCAGGGCACGTCTTTTGTCATCCAGATTATTCTGGCGCGTTTGCTCGATCCGAGCGACTATGGCGTACTGACGATCCTCGCCATCTTTATCACGATTTCACAGGTCTTTGTCCAAAGCGGCCTCAATACTGCGCTGATCCAAGCCGATGACGTTGAGGAAGAAGATTATTCATCGGTATTCTGGGTCAGTCTTGCGATCGCGATTTTCTTCTACGGTTTGCTTTACGTTGGCGCTCCCTCCATCGCGCGCTTTTTCAACATTCCCTTATTAACACGCGTTTTGCGTGTACTTGCGTTAATTCTGATACCCGGCGCATTGAATTCGATCCAGCAGGCACGTATCACACGCGAAATGAAATTCAAATCGCTGATGTGGTCCTCCTTTGCTGCCGCTTTAATCTCCGGTGCGATAGGTATTTTGTTCGCCTACCGCGGATTTGGCGTCTGGGCGCTCGTCGCGCAGCAGTTAAGCAACCACACGGCGATCTCGCTTTTGCTGATGCTCGTCGTGCGCTGGTACCCGCGCTTTGTCTTTAATTTAACGAGAGTTCGCGCATTTTTTGCCTTCGGATGGAAACTGCTCTGTTCAAGTCTGATCAACGCGCTCTATCAGGAACTTCAGAGTTTTGTGATCGGAAAAAAACACAGCTCAAGCACGCTGGCTTTTTTCAATCGAGGCAAACAATTTCCGCATCTCGTCGTCAACAATATCAATGGATCGATTCAAACCGTGATGCTGCCCGTCTTTTCAAGAGAACAGCATAACGTTGAGCGTCTCAAGGCGATGGTTAGGCGCTCCATCGTCACCAGCTGTTTCGTACTCTTTCCCGTACTGACATTACTTGCTGCAACGGCAGAGCCCATCGTACACATCTTGCTCACCGACAAATGGCTGCCTTGTGTTCCCTATCTTCAGATTTTCTGTTTCGTGTATGCGTTTTATCCGATTCACACGGCGAACCTGCAGGCCATTAATGCGCAAGGACGAAGTGACTGGTTTCTACGGCTTGAAATAATTAAAGCATTCCTTGGCATTGGCGTCTTGGCCGCATCGGTATTTCTCTTTGAAAGCCCCATAGCCATCGCCGCCGGAGCAGCCGTAAGCACGATATTAAGCGGGTTAGTCAACATGTATCCCAACCGGTTTCTTTTAAACTATAAACTCAGAGAACAAATGCGCGACCTCTTCCCCTCGGCAGCATGTTCACTCGTCATGGGCAGTGCCGTCTTTCTCATCAGGCTTGCCGCGTTCTCGCCTTGGGTCACGCTGCTTCTTCAGCTTGTTGCGGGCACAGTGCTCTACATCGGACTAGCGGAACTATTGAAGCTTGAACCGTATCTCTATATCAAAAGAAAAGGACGCGACTTATTTGCCGCAAGATCAAAACGTCAACTAGATGAGAGATCGGCGAGCTGACAATGCCGATCCGGAAACGCATTCCATTACGTCAAAAGCGCACCTGCATCTTCACAAAATCAAAACATCACTTCGACAAGAGATCGTCAAACTGACGACGCCGATTCGGCGAATGTGACCCGATATCTGTTACAATGAACAAAATTAAGGTTAACAGACCGCAAAAATCGACGACCGCATCTGATGCGTTTTTCGTGTTGTCATTTGATCTCGAAATGCGCGATTTTGAGGAAAAGGCTGTTCGACCGACATCTTTGGAGGGTTAAAATGCAAACGATCTTGGTGACCGGAGGCGCGGGGTTTATCGGCGCAAATTACGTTTATTATCTCCTTGAACATCATCCTGATGTACGCGTGATCTGTGTCGATGTGCTCACCTATGCCGGAAATTTATCGACACTTGCCGAAGCGCTGAAAAATCCGTTATTCACGTTTTACAAAGACGATATCTGCGATCGCGAAGCGATCTTTGAGATCTTTGAAAAAGAAAAACCGGACTGTGTCGTCAATTTCGCTGCGGAAAGCCATGTCGATCGATCAATCGATAACCCCGGCATATTCCTGACGACCAACATTCTCGGAACACAAGTTCTGATGGATGCCTGCCGGAAATACGATGTCGCCCGCTTCCACCAAGTTTCGACCGATGAGGTGTATGGCGACTTGCCGCTTGATCGACCGGATCTTTTGTTCACAGAAGAAACGCCGATTCAGACGTCAAGCCCCTACAGCGCATCGAAAGCCGCGGCAGACCTCTTGGTTCAGGCATACCACCGTACGTATGATCTTCCTGTGACGATCAGCCGCTGTTCCAACAACTACGGTCCGTGGCAGTTCCCGGAGAAGTTGATCCCGCTGATGATTGCAAACGCGTCGCATGACAAGGCGCTTCCCGTTTACGGAGAAGGACTTAATGTGCGCGACTGGCTCTATGTCGATGATCATTGCCGCGCGATCGATCTAATCATACGTAATGGCACACCCGGTGAAGTTTACAACGTCGGCGGCCACAACGAGATGCGCAATATCGACATCGTCCGCCTGATCTGCAAAGCACTTGATAAACCGGAAGAACTCATCACGTACGTGGCCGACCGCAAAGGTCACGATCTGCGTTACGCCATTGATCCGACGAAAATCCACCGGGAACTCGGCTGGCTTCCTGAGACACCTTTTAGTGAAGGTATCGAGAAAACGATCTCTTGGTATTTGGAAAATCGTGAATGGTGGGAAACGATCATCAGCGGCGAATACCGCAATTATTATGAAAAGATGTACGGCAATCGATGAGCCAGCTAGACGTCAAAGAAACGTCCGCGCCGCAAAACGCGGCCGGACGATCGATAACCTTTCCCGTTACACCGCTTCACCCCGCGTCATCTTCCCTTTTAGGAAACACGCTTTGGTATAAGCGAGACGATTTGATTCCATTTGCGTTCGGCGGCAATAAGGTTCGTATTGCCGCCGCCTTTTTCAAAGATATGTTTGAAAAAGGCGGCACATGCATGATCGGCTATGGCAACATCCGTTCCAATCTATCCCGCGCGCTTTCTTGGATGGCAAATCGATACGGCGTGAAATGCTATATCATTTCACCAGTCGAGACGGATCTTCTCTCCACCTCAGAATCACAGACAAATTTATCTCTTTCTCTTGATGCGGATGACATGACTTTCAATCGACGGCTTTCTCTTATGTTCGGTGCAAACATCATTAACTGCTCCAAAAACGACGTGGCGGCGTGCGTCGACGAGACAATGAATCGCCTCCAAGAAGAGGGTGAGATTCCCTATTACATCTACGGCAATGCACTTGGTCAAGGCAACGAAGCGGTACCCGCTTTACCTTACGTTAATGTTTTCAATGAGCTGCTACAGCAGGCCGAAGCGCTTTCGTTTGAACCCGATTATCTTTTTCTTCCCTGCGGCACAGGAGGTACATTAGCCGGATTGCTCTACGGAAAATTTCTTACCGCTTCTTCTGTGGAAATCGTCGGCATCTCAATCGCCCGCGACCGTGAAAAGGCGTCTTCTCACGTCAGAACTGCTCTGCATCGGCTTGGCGAAGCGCTAGAGCGCCCCCTAACTGACACTTGGATCGATCAGCACCTGCACGTCGAGGACAGTTACATCGCGGGCGGTTACGGGAAATACAACGAGAGCATTTTAATTGGCATCCGAACAGTGCTGACCCAAGAAGGCATTCCTCTTGACCCGACGTATACAGGAAAAGCCTGGTGGGGCATGGGTCAATTTTTAAAGCAACATGACCTCAAAGGAAAGACCGTCGTCTTTCTTCACACGGGCGGTCTGCCGCTTTTCTTTGATCTTATGGAACAGTTAGATATCAAATAAGTAATAGAATAATATCCTCTCCTTCATGTAAAATACAATCGGTCGGCTTGCCGTATTATCTACAACGAAAGAAGTGTGTCTTAACATGAGTAACCGTAAACCTTTGAATATCCTGATCACCTCCGCCGGACGGAGAACTTATCTTATTTCGTATTTCAAGGAAGCGCTTGAGGGCTGTGGCAAAATTCACGTTTCCAACAGCACCGACCTTTCACCAACGTTTCGTGTCGCGGATCATGCTACTGTGACACCGCTCATCTATGATCCGGACTACATTCCTTTCTTGATCGACTACTGCAAGAAGCACGACATTAATGCCCTTCTTTCTGTCTTTGATGTCGATCTTCCCGTACTGGCTGAGCATAAGGACGCGTTTGCAAAGGAAAATGTGCAGGTGATCGTGTCGGATCCTCCGGTTATTGACATATGCAATGATAAAATCCGAACGTTCCAATTTCTCTCCGAACATGGTTTCCATACGCCGAATACCTACGCGGATCTCGACGAAGCACAAAGCGCTATCGAGGAAGGCAACCTGAAGTATCCGCTGTTCATCAAACCGCGTTGGGGCATGGGTTCTATCGGTGTCTACGAAGCAGAGAATGAAGATGAACTGAACGTTTTTTACAATAGAACGAGACGCGACATCGCGTCCACCTATCTTCGTTTTGAGTCAGCGGTAGCGCCGGAACACAACACGCTTATCCAAGAGAAAATCGGAGGGGAACAGTATTGTTTAGATGTCATCAATGATCTGGACGCTCAATGCGTTGCCGTCATCGTCAAGAAAAAGACGGCCATGCGCGTCGGAGAAGCGTACGCTGCCATGACAGTTGATTACCCTTTATTAAAAGAAGAGGGTGAGAGGCTTGGCAGAACACTCGCGCATATCGGCAACCTTGATGTGGACATCATCGTTCGAGACGGAGTACCTTATTTCCTGGAGATGAATGCGCGTTTCGGGGGCGCGTACCCATTCAGTCATCTCGCAGGCGTCAATTTGCCGAAAGTGATTGTCCAATGGCTGCGTGGAGAACAGCATGATCCGAATCTGCTCGTTGCAGAACCGAATATCGTCTCTTTTCACGATATCTTTCCGGTCATTATCGAGAGCGAGGACGCGAAAAAAACATAAGCACCATACGCACTGCCTGCCATCGTCAAAAGCAAGGACACGAAAAGCATAGAATCTACCCGCACTGCCCGTCATCATCGAAAGCGAGGACGCAAAAAAACCGGAAGCGCCTATGAGCCGGCTCGTTCATAGGCGCTCCGGTCAAAGCTTCCTGCCTTTCGATATCAGCCATCACAACATCCGTGATGAGTAAGAGATAAAAACAATCGTTAGGTTGCTCTATCAGCTGTCCCCTTTAGCAGTTCGAGAGAAAAGGGGCAGCTGTTTTTTCAACGATTTATATTTATTTGTATTCTTTCAAATCATTAATTTCCAGCGAATAAACGATTTCCCCATACATCTCTTTCAGCTCAAGTCGGAAAGGCACATCGATGTCATCAAAAGGAACGGCGTCCTGCGCTCCCGAAACTTTTTCTCCGGAATCCACTTTCGAATAACCGATGTCGTAATTAACGTCGTCGGATGACACGAATCCGCCTTCAAACTCAACATCATTTTGAATTCCGCTCAAGACATAGCAGAACAACGGCGTCAGCGCATCTTTACCTGTATTAGCCCAATCATATGTAATCCTGAGGGCTTGTTTATCGTCCTTAGTAGCGACAATCTTTAATTCCGTGATGGTAAATTCAAAGCCGTCAAATTTAATTGGTCTACCGATGACGATCGTTGTATCGTTCGCGTCTTCGGACGTCGCGGGCGATACTTCCGTTTGTTGGTTTATGTCCGGTTTCTCCGACTCCTTTGTCGGTCCCCCGCATGCTGAAACAAGAATCAGGGACAGCAGCAACAAAAAAATGACAATGATCTTCCTCATGCTTAACTCCTTTTCTCCAAACCGTGATGGACATATCATCTGATTTTAATCAGTGCTATAGAAAGCTCAACATTGATGCCTCGTAGCTCAAGACGGTTGTCGTGCTTTCTTATGTAAGCAGGATGCTCCATTTAGGGTTCTACGTCAATATCCATAATGTTGATTGATCATCTTTTGCTTATTTTAGGAAAAACGAAAAAACCGCCGATACACTGTCGTGTCAGCGGTTTGTATTGGTAGGATTTGCAATGGTGGGATTTAACGGACTTGAACCGATGACCTCTTGCGTGTGAAGCAAGCGCTCTCCCTGCTGAGCTAAAATCCCACTTGGTGACCCGAACGGGGATCGAACCCGTGATTCCGCCGTGAAAGGGCGGTGTCTTGACCGCTTGACCATCGGGCCACTGCAAAATGGTGGCGGCAACAGGATTTGAACCTGTGACACTTCGGGTATGAACCGAATGCTCTGGCC
>JAAZJH010000020.1 GCA_012800435.1 Clostridiaceae bacterium
AAACTGGACAGGGTTCGTGCAAACAGAAACAGGGCTCTTAATCTATTTGAAAAATTGTCCACAAATCGAAAAAACGAAGAGCCTGTTCTTGCTATGTTATGTGAAAATTGAATGCATACAAGAAAAGTAGTTCAGAAAAACAATTATTTATAGTTGAGTTTTCAAGAAAAGGATAAAGAAGGATAAAGTAGGAATTATTTGAAAGTAATTAATACTATATCTGTTCAGACTCTCTGATCAGACTATCTGTTCAGACTCTGCCTCTGGAAGAATATCTAAGCGTATGCGAGAAATACGCCGATCTTCCATCTCTATAACGGTAAATTTCAGATTTTTAAACGTGACGACCGGATGCTCGTCAGACTGAGGAATGTAACCGAGCAAAGAAAGAACAAAGCCGGCGATCGTGTCAAAATCATCATCTTCTTTAAGTTCATCGATTGCCGGCACGTAGCGTCCTGCCTCACTTGGTGTTAACAAACCGCTGAAAACGTAGGATCCGTCTGCGTTTAAGGTGACCATGTCCGTTGGCTTATCGTATTCGTCCTCTATGTCGCCAACGATTTCTTCAAGCAGATCTTCCATCGTTACGATGCCTTCTGTTCCGCCATATTCATCGACGACAACTGCCATCGTAGTATGCTGTTGCTTCATTTCATTGAACAGTACATCAATGCGTTTTCCTTCAGGAACAAAAAATGCGGGGCGAAGAAGATGGAGTAAAGAAAAATCAGATCCACGTTTTTCTATCGGCACGTTCAGAAGAGCTTTAACCGATAGTACGCCGACAATATCATCAATATCCTCATCGTAAACAGGAAAACGCGAGTAAAGAGCGTTGACCACATGTTCTACCGCTTCTTGATAGGTAGCGTTAAGAGGTACAGCCTCAATGGAAACTCTAGGCGTCATAATTTCTGAGACAACTTTATCGTCAAAGGCAAAGATATTATTGATCAGAGTCGCCTCTTGCTTTTCTAGACCGCCACTTCCGGCTCCGGCTTCTACCAGAATTTTGATCTCCTCCTCCGTCACACATTCCGGAGAGTCTTTTGGATCAATACCCAATAGACGCAATACGCCATTAGTTGACCACTCTAAGAATTTTGTAAAAGGCAGAAAGACTACGTCAAAGAAACGGAGCACAACGGATATCCTTAAAGCGAACGATTCCGGGTGACGCAGCGCCAATCTTTTCGGAACAAGTTCACCCAAAACAAGCGTAAAATACGACAAAACAATTGTGATCAACACTACAAATAAGGTTCTTAACGACGGACTCTTCCCTGCCGTATCGGCCAACAGGTAAAGCCGATACGCGAGTTTATCTGCCGCAAACGCGCTGGACAAGAATCCTGCCAATGTGATTGCAACCTGAATTGTCGAAAGAAAGCGACTTTTATTATCGATAAAATGAACAAGTCGTTTTGCCCGTTCATCGCCACCTTCTGCAAGTTGACGAATTTTGTTGTCATTTTGCGTGACGACGGCCATTTCTGCCGCAGCAAAAAATCCATTGATGAGAATAAGAACAAAAATGAGGATCAAATCTAATATAAGCGGCTTTTGTAACGCTTCAATAGATGTCTGATTGTTGAGAACAGCCCTCAAAAGAGGGCTCGTACAGCTACTGCCGTCCAATTGTGATTTACCTCCCGCGAATGTACCGGGTGACGTTCAAGCATAATCGCTCTTCTTTCGAGCATGGGATACTTCTACTATTGCCCCGCTTATCCATTCGATCAGGATGTCCATATCTTAGGGTTCATCCTCGCTACTTACGTCGATAGCATTCCCATCCTAACAAAAGATCCATAATGTCACAAGTTATGTTTCATTTATGACAAATACCGCGCTTTTCCAATTTGAGCGACAAAAGCGACAAATTAAAAACTAATCCTTTTAGTGAGACGTGGTATTTAATTTCCTGTTTTCACAAGATGTTTTCGAATATAAGACTCCACCTGCTTATAATTTTCCGGGGTGCAAAACAGCGCGATATTCTCTGTCCATGCACCACGAAGAAGAATCGTCCAACTTTTCGGCTTGTAATTAATCTTGGTGATGCGGCTCCAATTGATAAAAACTTCCTGCTTCGCTTGTGCGAGCATGCCGGCGCTTGCAATAGCGGGTTTACAGGAAAAAAGTCCCAGTGCAACGGTTAGCCAATTCACGATTCGATTCTTTTTTGCCTGTGTTTTCCGCGTTCTGCAAAGTGCTCCTTTATCGTTCAACTCAAACTCAACCTCATACTTCCCTCGATAGGTAACCATGATGAATAGCCATGTAAAAAACAGCAACGCACCGATGAGCCCAAGTCCATAGAGAGCATAAATGCTTTTACCTGAGGTAAACCCAACAACGAGCGCAGTGATGCCGAAAGGGATGCCGATGGCGATTCCCAGTTGTTTCAAGATTATTTTGTTCTTGAAAATTGGAACACTGATTTCCCAACAAACGGTTTTTCCCATTTCGCTCATTTCACGCCTTTTTTGTTTATTGAAGGAAAATAACGCTATTATCATCCGGATCTTGATTCATAGACATCGCTCTTCGTTCATGTCCAAAGTAATGGGTATCAAAAGACGCTTTGGCATTGTTGAGATTCTCTATTAAGGCAACAAACCGCGACTATGCATCGGTTCTGTTAGAACGTAACATCTATTATCGCGGTCGTTTGCAAATATTTTCTGGTGCACCATGGGGGATTCGAACCCGCGACCCACTGATTAAGAGTCAGTTGCTCTACCACCTGAGCTAATGGTGCGAACGCACGCTATTATAAAAGCTTTTATCGTACTTTGTCAACTTTTGTCAACCGAGAATATGAAGGGTAATCAAACGGCATATTCTCTGTAAATTGATGAACGGGTCGAGCAGCAAAAGGCTCACAACATATGTCTTGATTCGTCGCAACTGTATAAATTGTAATCAGCAATAACCTTTATTAAAGATCAAATGCTGCCTTTGCTTTCGCGAAGCAATCAATCGCAAAACGCAATTCCTCTTTAGTATGCCCTGCAGATATTTGTGTACGAATGCGTGCTTTTCCTTTCGGTACGACAGGAAACTTAAATGCGACGACGTAAATACCAAGTTCCAACATATAGTCGGCAACTTCGATTGCTTTTACGGCATCATAGATCATGATGGGCACAATTGGATGGACGCCCGGAATTACGTCAAGCCCTATTTTCTCTATTCCTTCACGGAAAAAGCGTGTGTTTTCATTGACGCGATCAATTAGTTCAGTATTATTCTGCAATTTTTCCAGCACCTTCAGCGATGTTGACGCAATCGCAGGCGCAAGTGTATTAGAAAAGAGATAGGGACGGCTCTTCTGGCGCAACCAATCAATGACTGATTTTTTAGAAAGGGTAAATCCACCGGACGCGCCGCCGAGCGCTTTGCCTAGCGTGCTTGTCATAATATCGATGCGTCCCATAACATTTTCAATTTCCGGGGTACCGCGTCCTGTTTTGCCCACAAAACCGGACGCGTGAGAGTCATCAACCATGACAAGTGCGTCGTATTTATCCGCCAGATCACAAATATCCTTAAGATTCGCAATGATACCGTCCATCGAAAAAACGCCGTCCGTCGCAATCAATTTGACGCGACAACCGGCCTCTTCGGCCTCCCGAAGACGCGCCTCCAGCTCCGCCATATCGTTATTCTTGTAGAGGTAACGCTTTGCTTTACAAAGACGTATGCCATCAATGATGCTGGCATGATTTAACTCATCGCTTATAACCGCATCTTCAGCGCCAAGGATCGTTTCAAAAAGTCCTCCGTTCGCATCAAAACAAGACGAATAGAGAATACAGTCTTCAAATCCGAAAAAATGAGAAAGCTCCTCCTCCAGCTTCTTGTGAAGCGTTTGTGTACCGCAAATAAAACGCACGGAAGAAAGGCCGTAGCCCCAACGGTCATAACTAGCCTTTGCCGCTTCTATAAGTTCTTGGTCGTTAGCAAGACCAAGATAGTTGTTCGCGCACATGTTAATGACGCCCCTCTGTTCGAGTGTATCAATTTTACTTCCTTGCGGAACCGTAAGAACACGCTCTTCACTGTAGACGCCCGAAGCTTTCAATGCCTCTAATTGCTCTTTAATGACTTTCAATCCCGTTTTCATTTTGAATTTACCTTCTTTCTCTACGTGACTTAGGATGCGCGTTTCAAATATTCAGAGGTGCTTACCCTTTTCAAAAGCAAGAAATACATGCACTCAAAGTGCCTCGGATCCTAATCACCATATGCTTAGCAGGAATGGACGGTAAGATGACGAACAGATGCGCGATCGGCCAGATCTTTCGAATCGGATACGTACAACAGCTGTCGTGACGTTTCAAGCGTCCATTCCTCAAGTGCGTCAAACATGAGATCACGATACGCCGGTTCAACAGGAATGACAGGATTAATTAAGATAAGCGGCATTGACATATCCGATCCCGTTAAAACGCCTGCGTCCGCGAGCGCCATCCGAAACGCCAGATAACTCAATTCGGCAGGAGCTTCATCGAAAAGTGATGTATCTTCAGGCATTCTATCTTCTATTCTTTCTTGTACACGCCTTACCGGCATATTGGGCACGCGCATACCTTTCTGAGGAAGGGCAACATCGGCTACAGGTACGGGAAGACCGGCTTGACGCCCTGTCAGACGCCCCAAAATCTCAATCGTTCGATGCATCACAAATGACAGCCGGAGATTCTGCCGGCTATAAATCAAAGCATCAAGAAACCGTGATGCACTGTCATAGCGCAAGATATCGTCGTTAAGTGAATGGATCGTCGCAATGAGTGATGTCTGCTTCCTCCTAAGACCATCAAGTCGTAACCGCGAATCTTCCTCACGTGTAAAACGTTCTTTTTTAGTTGCGATGTCATTCTGTATCTCTGTGATTTGACGCTCGGTCTCCGAACGCTCTTCAATGACGGCTTGTGCGCGTTCAGAATCGTAATTAAGCTCTAATGTCGGAGTGCTTTTTATCACAGGAGGCGCGTCACCGTCAAACGATTCCTTCTCTCCGTAAAGTTGACGGCACGCCTTCTCATACTCACGCTCCATCTCATCATCTGAGCGCCCATGCTTTAGATCGCCGATTTGTCTTAGAAGATCAGAAACACGCTCATTGTAGTGATCATTTGAATGTCGCTGCCGCATCAATGTCTCTAAAATATCGTCCATTTCTTCCATACGGCTTGGCCCGGCATACGGTTTAACACTTAAAAGTAGATCACGCGACACGCGCGAAAGCTCGGAAGAAACAACCTCCAGTTGAATCATCACTTCGGTTTGCGCTGTTTCAAGTTCTTCAATCCTTTTTGTGATCGCGATATCCTCGTCTTTATTCATCTTAAGCGTCTGGTCAATCATTTGAAGGCGATCTTCCGTCTTACGATGATCTTTCTTTACGAAAGATCCTGTCAATTGGGATGTTCGCCGGAATCTTTTTCCCCGGAATCTTTTTCCTATGAATGGCGCAATAAGGAAAAACGCCGAGATAACGACTCCAAGAATCGCTAATACCATCCCGAAAGACTTGTCGGCAACGACAAGAAGAAGCCCAACTGCAAGAAGGAGCAAACCGCCTAAAGTAAACAAATGATGTGTCGTTGGAAATGCATCCTGTTTGTTGGTTTTTACAGGTGCACCGCGCACATATCGTCCGCGTCCCGTGCTTTCATGACGCGCAGATCGATAGGCATCGTCGACATCTGCTTGATCTTTCTGTAAAGCCGCATGAAGCGTTTCACGTTCGACTAAAAGCTCGTTTGCCTCGCGCCGCGATAAAATACGTCGGCGCTCTTCTTGATTTTTCTCATAATTGAGCGATTCAACCGATGATTCTAATTCAGCAACAGATTGTTCCAGTTCGCGCACATGTGAGCGCATTGTGTTGAGATCCGTCAATTCATGGACAGTAATATCGTGACCAAGGTTGGTTATACGTGCACCATACAGGCCGTCTCGCTGCTCAGTCTCTTTCAATTCCTTACGCAGCGAAAGAAGCTTTTCATATTCCGATTTAATGGAAAGCAGCTTATTGGTCTTCTGCTCTTCGGCAAGGCGCCGCGAACGTCGCTTAAGCTGTTCAAGCGTCTTTTCAAGTTCCGCAATATGATTTGGCATATCCGCTTCGGGCATCGTATCCTGTCGCAGGGAGTGAATCTCTGCGGAGCATTCATGATATCCATGACGCGCCAAAGCCAACGTACCCTTTTGTTCATCCTCACTTAATACCGACAATCGATAAGAAATCAGCCGACGTTGTAGCGCCATTAAAACATTCCGACGATCTTCATCTGAAAGATCGTCACGTGCGAGCTGCTTCAAATCAAGTCGGTGAGCAAGCAGTTCGCTTTCTTTTCCCACGATGATGCCCGGAAGAAATGAACTGCGGCTATCGTCCTGACCATCGGTTGAAACAGCAAATGGAGCATCAAAATAATCGAACACTAAAGTCCAAATCATTTGAGACGCGGAATCCGGCATGAGCGCCTTCCCTTTAACATCGAATCTTATAGATGGCAGAGGCGCCTGCAGAGCATATAAAGGGAAAAGGTCTATATCAGATGAACAAGCTTGGATAAAGGTGATGCCGCGGTAAATTTGTATACGGTTCGCGACTCTCGAGCCGCCCGTATCAGATAGTATAATTTCAGCAAGCTGCATAATAAACCTCTACATACGGCGATTGCCTTTTTCTTACTTTATCATGAAAAGCGACCATATTCCGCCTAATGTCATGCTTTTTCTCAAAACAACCATTTTTGCAGGATACAAGGTTAAACTTCACGGTCGATTGACGAGTTTAGCAGCACAGTCGATGTGCCATATTATTTTGGTCATCCTATGGTTTTTTATTGTTCAACTTACGTTGGCATTCAGCTTATTCAGCTCCTGTTCACTGAAAGGCGGTTCCTCACTTGACACATTCTAATTTCCATTGATAATATAGATCCGTTGCCGAAGTGGCTCAGTGGTAGAGCAATTCACTCGTAATGAATAGGTCGTGAGTTCGATCCTCACCTTCGGCTCCATGTCAAACCCTTGTCAACGCGCCGTTACAAGGGTTTTTTATTCCTTAGAAAACATTCGTCGTAAAGCTCACAAACTTTGCGACGAATAATAAAGCTTCAGTTTCACTTTATTTAAAAGGGGGCATCTCGGCTGAGATACCCCCTATGAGTTATGCAATCATCAACGATTGTTACTCTTTTTCAGCTAAAACATTCCGGCAAACATCGGCGATATTTTCCGCTGTAAAACCATATTCACGCATAACGTCATCGCCCGGCCCCGACATGCCAAACTGTTCGATTCCGACGACCGCGCCGTCAAGCCCGACATAACGATGCCATGAAAGAGGCGACGCAGCTTCAACAGCGACGCGCTTGCGAAGAGCAGGCGGTAAAACCTCGTTCCTATAGGCTTCATTTTGCGAGTTGAACACTTCCATTGAAAGAAATGATACCACGCGCGCTTGAACATTCTCCTCTTCGAGAAGATCAGCGGCATTGAGCGCTACTTCAACCTCCGAACCGGATGCCATGAGCACAAGATCGGGATCATCGCCTCCCTCACGAAGAACGTAAGCACCCTTCATCGCTTTTTCGGGGTCGGTCTCGCGAGAAACCATACCTTGACGTGACAACACCAACACGGACGGTCCTTCATACGCAAGTGCCTGTATCCAAGCAGACGCAACTTCTTTTCTCCCCGCAGGCCGGAAAACACGCACATCGGGAATGGAGCGCAACATCACCAACTGTTCAACCGGCTGATGCGTCGGGCCATCCTCCCCTACCGCCAAGCTGTCGTGAGTAAAAACATAGATAACCGGCAACTTCATCAACGCGGATAGACGCAATGCGGCCTTCAGGTAATCGGAGAAAACCAAAAAAGTCGTCACATAGGGACGAAAACCGCCGTGGAGCGCAATTCCATTCGCGATGGCAGCCATTGCAAATTCGCGAATGCCAAAATGTATACTGACTCCTTTTCGGTTATCTGAAGAAAAGGACGCAGCTCCTTTGATCACAGTATTGTTCGAAGGAGCTAAGTCGGCGCTCCCGCCAAAAAGGCAAGGTGTTTTCGCCGATAGCGCATTCAGGATGCGACCGAATGAGGCTCGTGTAGCTTCATCATTCGGAACGACGTCAAGCAAATCCTCGAGTGATAAGCCGTCAAGGTCACAGCCATTCATAGCCCGATGGAACTGTTCGGCAAGATCCGGATTAGCTTTCTTCCAAGCATCAAAAGTCTCATTCCAAGACGCTTCCTTGAATGCTTGTGCATTTGCCAAATTCTCCGTATACCGGAGAATTTCTTCCGGCACTTCAAAGGGCTCAAGATCTTCCGGCCAACCTAACGCTTGCTTCGTCAGAGCGACATTCGCTTCTCCAAGCGGCGCGCCATGACAAGATGCCGAGCCTTCATGTGGAGATCCGTAGCCTATTTTCGTCTTGATAGTAATCAGTGAAGGGCGGTCAGCACGTGAACGGGACTCCTCAATAGCACGTCCGATAGCGTCACAATCGTTGCCATCCGCTACTTTCAAGACGTGCCATCCGTAAGATTCAAACCGTGCGCTCACGTCTTCCTTGAATGCAAGATCGGTTGAGCCTTCAATTGTAATGTCGTTGCTATCGTAGAGAACGATCAGTTTTCCGAGTTTAAGTGTTCCTGCCAACGACGCTGCTTCAGCGCTCACACCTTCCATTAAGTCGCCGTCGCCACAGAGCACGTACGTGTAATGATCTACAATTTTATGTTCAGATGTGTTGTACGTTGCGGCAAGACGAGCTTCGGCCATAGCCATGCCGCACGCTATAGCAAATCCTTGGCCTAAAGGTCCTGTCGTCGTCTCAACGCCAACCGTATGACCGTATTCCGGATGACCTGGCGTACGGCTTCCCAACTGACGAAAGTCAGCGATATCGTCTCTCGTAATACCGTATCCGAATAGATACAGTAGAACATATAACATCGATGACGCATGACCAGCAGAGAGAACAAAGCGATCGCGATCCATCCAGAAGGGATTTTTCGGGTTATGCTTCATATGATGTGCCCATAACTCATACGCCATTGGCGCAGCTCCAAGCGGCATTCCCGGATGACCCGACTTCGCCTTTTGAATCGCATCAATCGATAACACACGGATCGCGGCCGTTGCGCGATCATCCATTCGTCTGTCTTTCATATTGACCTCCTGCGCTTCATGCGCTTTGCTTTGTTAACGCACCGGTCCCAACACCAGCACTAAACCTATCGTTCTTCTTCTTCATCTTTGGAAAGATGGCAATTCTTGTATTTCTTGCCGCTGCCGCACCAACAAGGATCATTCCGTCCCGGCCGATATTTCTTTCGTACTGGTGCGGCTTTCGGCTCAGGAGCTGACGTTGTCATCGGCCCACGGTCATCAATATTTCTTGTCGGTGCCGATGCCGAAGACCATCCTTGTGATCCGCGGCCTTCGAGAAGTTTGTCCGGCACACTTCTTCTCATATGCGTACTGCTTTCAGCAACAAATCGAGCACGCATGATTAAGCGCACTGCATCTTGTTTGATGGCTTCGTTCATCGCATCGAACATGTCAAATCCCTCGCGCTTATATTCAACGACCGGATCATGTTGGGCGTAGCTTCGCATGCCGATGCTGTCGCGAAGATCATCCATCATATCGATGTGATCCATCCAGTGGCGATCGACCGTCTGCAAAAGAACGACACGTTCCACCTGACGGAGCAACTCATCAGATCCAAGTTCGGTAGCTCTAGACTCCAGTTTAGAAAGTGCATCTTCCGTAAGACGTGCAACCGCGGCTTCGCCGTCCTCCTGCTCTCGTGAATGAAGCAAAGCATTGAGCACGGGAAGCGAACCGAATTCATCTTCAACACGAGAACGAAGCACTTCTCGATCCCAATCAGCAGGATCAGACGAGCGACTCATAAAATCTGCTAAAATGCTGTGCATTCTTTCTTCAGTGATACGCTGAAAGTAGGCATGCAAGTCATGTCCCTCCAGAACTTCGCGGCGCTGCTTATATATGATCTGGCGCTGCAAGTTCATGACATTGTCATATTCGAGAACATTTTTCCGGATCGCAAAGTTCATGCCTTCAACACGACGTTGAGCAGATTCAATACTTTTTGCAAGCAGCGGGTGCGAAATCTCAATCGTCTCATCCACGCCGAGCGTCGAAAACATTCGCTCCATCCGCTCACCGCCAAATAGACGCATCAAATCGTCCTCTAGCGAAAGATAGAATTTCGAAAATCCGGGATCTCCCTGTCGTCCGGCACGGCCGCGCAACTGGTTATCAATTCTGCGTGATTCATGGCGCTCAGTTCCGACAATACAGAGTCCGCCCGTTTCAATTACGCGCGCTTTTTCTGAAGCGATTTCAGCAGCGAATTGTTTTTCAAGCTTTGTAAAAACATCGCGCGCGCGCAATACCGCTTCGTCGTCGGTCACGTTAAAAGCCGTACTATTCTCAATCAATTCATCATCATAGCCTTGTTTGCGCATTTCCTGACGTGCAAGAAATTCAGGATTGCCGCCTAACATAATATCCGTTCCGCGTCCGGCCATGTTCGTTGCTATAGTAACTGCGCCATAACGTCCGGCTTGTGCGACGATTTCTGCCTCACGCTCATGGTAACGGGCATTGAGGACGTTGTGCGGGATACCGGCTTTCATGAAAAGCTTTGAAATAATCTCGGAATGCTCAACCGTCACTGTGCCTACAAGAACCGGCTGGCCCATCTCATGGCGTTCTCTTACAAAATCAAGCACCGCATTGTACTTGCCTCGCTCTGTTTTGAAGATAGCGTCCGGAGCATCCTCGCGAATCATGGGTTCATTGGTAGGAATGGAAATGACATCCAGATTATAAATTTCACGAAATTCATCCTCTTCAGTCAGCGCTGTACCCGTCATGCCGGAAAGCTTCTTATACATCCTGAAATAATTCTGAAATGTTATGGTCGCCAACGTTTTATTCTCTTGGCGAATGTCAACGCCTTCTTTTGCTTCAATAGCTTGGTGGAGGCCATCACTATAACGTCGGCCGAACATGAGACGTCCCGTAAAGTCATCTACAATGACGATCTCACCGTCTTTTATGACGTAGTCGCGATCGAGATGCATGATTCCGCGAGCTTTAAGCGCTTGATTAATGTGGTGATTTATATCGTAGTTTTCCTGATCGGATAGATTTTCAAGTTTAAAGAAGCGTTCAGCTTTCGCGACACCGCGTTCAGTCAGCACGGCGCTTCTTGCTTTCTCATCGACAATGTAATCGGCGCCGGATTCCAATTCCTCAAGTTCGTCTTGCGTTCTGATGGCTTCATCTTGAATAACGCGTTTCTCTCTCAAACCGCGTACAAAATCGTTTGTTTTCAAGTAAAGTGCCGAGGAATCGGTACCTGCACCGGAAATAATGAGCGGAGTTCGCGCTTCATCAATTAAAATACTATCGACCTCATCGACGATCGCAAAATGCAATGACCGCTGCACACAGTCTTCCAGCGCCAGAACCATATTGTCACGAAGATAGTCAAAACCGAACTCATTATTCGTTCCATACGTCACATCTGCAGCGTAGGAAGCGCGTCTTGTTCTTTTGTCGAGACCGTGTACAATCAGTCCGACATCAAGCCCAAGATAGCGGTAAATTTTCCCCATCCACTCGCTGTCACGCTTCGCCAGGTAATCGTTAACGGTCACGACGTGAACGCCTTTTCCCGTCAGCGCATTGAGGTACACCGGCAGGGTCGCAACAAGCGTTTTTCCTTCACCTGTACGCATTTCGGCGATTCGCCCCTGGTGAAGAACAATACCGCCTTCAACCTGTACCGGAAAGTGTGTCATCCCAAGCACGCGCGTACTTGCTTCGCGAACCGTTGCGAATGCTTCAGGCAGAATCGCGTCGAGAGTTTCGCCATCCGCTAGCCGCTTTTGAAACAGATCGGTCATACCACGGAGCTCGCCTTCCGATTTTTTCTTAAAATCTTGAGCAAGCGCCAATACACTGCGTACCTTTTGGCGATTCTTTTTCAATTCACGCTCAGAATACGTTCCGAAAATCGCATCAAATAATCCCATGTTCCGTCCTTCGGCGGCAACCTATGTTTTAGTCGACATATGCCGCCCTTATCATTCAAAAACATGTTCGCCAAGATCCAAAAAAGGAGATTAACCGGTATGCGTCGACAACCTCATATTGAAGAAACTAAGTTTCTGGCGCCATGTCCTCGAATTATTATACCCTACACCTGTTGAATGTCATGACCTTCGATATTATAAACACACGACATACTGACATCATCTTCTAATCTCTAATCGGATTCCTCATATGCGTGGCTTGTACCATATTCTCGTATATCGAGTCTTACACCCAGCGATAATGCCGTATGTTGCCAACCGGAAAGAACTTCATTTATCTTCCAAGTCACCGGATTATCGGGAATTACCAGAATGAGGCGCCGTTTTTGAATCTCGCCCGGTAATGGTCCCTCGTCGCCCACGCCTTCAAACGCGGCAAGTGATTGAATATGATGTATGATTTTCTTCTCTGCAACGATGTATGACTGATACTTCGGCGCAGTAATGTCCATACTTTTTATTGAAACCGCTTCAACTCCATCCCATATCGCAATCACCGGATAAAAATGAGGAAGATGACCTCCAAATGTCGCCCGAAGTGTTGTACCGCGCACAAAATTGGGAAGCATCCACACGCTGTCTTTCTCTTCTTGATCCTCTTCATTTGATGTATCGTTATTATCTTTGAAAAGATGCGCGTTCCAGATCGGCACACGTGAGCGAATGATTTGCCAAGGCGCTCCTTTCGGCACAGTTTTTCGGTACGAAAGAATTAACCAGCACGTCTTTCTATCTCTGTCAAAATCAAAAGCCAGCTTCATTTCACCATCAGGCGGAGAACAATGTTGTCCCTGAGCCGCCTGTCGCGACCAATAAGACACACGTTTTAAGACAAATGGGGAAGCTAACAGTGTAGGCGCTAGATCCGACATGCCGTCAAGAGCAATCTTTGCAAGAGCCTGATCAGGAATAGCCTTCTTAACCCAATCCTCCGGATCTGCGACGCTTTCCAGAATATCTTCCAGAGGCAACAAAAGCGCAATCTCTTTAGCCGTTTGATCAAGAGCATGTCCGAGAATAATAGTATCGCGGACGGTCTGGATCGCCAGTACAAAAAGTAAAATGACGGCGATCACCATAGGAAAGACAAGAGCAGCTTCCAAGGATAATGTACCTTTGAAATCCGCATCTACGGCATTGATCACCTTGTTACGTTTCATGATGTGATCTCTGCCTCCTTTCGCCTGAGGTAACCGGAAACATATTCATAGGATATTTCTTCCCAAAACAAAGTTGTACGTGCCGCCGCATAATAGACGCCCGGACACGCTTGAAAAACAACGTGAGAAAGACGTTTAGCAATGGCATCAGGTGATTGCATTACGATGAATAGACGCACGTAATCTCTGTAACGCATCGGAATATTGCGTGCACTCTTCCCAGGCCATAGCGCTATTTCCGCACCTTTGCAAAGTTGAGCTGCTTCCTTGCCGCCATTAATAATCGACGCAGCCGACATTAATACCCAAGCAACAGCTTCAGGCGGAATCACGACCGTACCAAGCGATATGGCCGCCACGGCTGCAGAAATCGTTACACCAAGTGACTGATAATGAGCGCGTATGGACGGATTTGTCGCCATATAGATCAAATGGACGGCGAATCGAATCATACCGATGAGCATTTTGATCGATCGATAAGAAGAAACGCCTTGAAACCCCGTGGCAACGTATTCTAACTCATATGATCGTGTTGCAGAAAAATTTGCAATAATACGTCCGTCCGGTGTTTGATCGTATTCATATACGCCATTTCTAATGACAAAAGGCACTGCGGATGATAGATAACACAAGCTATATTCCGTGAGCATCATATGATCGAGAATTCCTTCTGGCATAACCTTGAAGACGCGATCTAAGAATGTGCCGACGCCGGAAAGGCCCCCCTGCTCAAAAGGACGTATTTCAATCGGTATCGCTAAACCGTTGTCATCAGGTGCAAATACCGGCGCTAAGAACGTCAGACTTTCCTGATAAGAGGCGCGGATGTTGTCATCCATATAACGATTATAGTCTTCGAACCATTCAGGTTCTTCATCATAGTCCGGCAAATCAGGATCAACAGTTTTGTAACCCGCGATTAGATTATCCGGCTCCAGATCTATTAACCAAGATCCTGCGAGCTGCTCTTCCCACGCTTTTAAAGAACGTATTTTATCTAACGCATCTTGAATAATCGATAAAACCGCTCGATAGCTCATATGCCTTGCAACGGCATCTCTCATCGCTTTTGGTTCCGAAAGAGGATCTTCTGCGGTCACACTCTGCGATACGTTTGCAGGAAGCCCAATTGAAGAGATCGCCTTGTCAGCGTCCGACTGCTGAAGTCCAAATAACCCAAACGTGCTATAAAGCTCACGATCGTAACATGCCAGCGCAGTCCGCGATGTCAAAACTGCCGTGCGCACCAAATTAGCCTCAATTCGATCACGATGGCATTCCTTCAAGATTCCGGAAAACAGCAAAAGAAAGGCCGGCATTGCCAAACAAAGCGCCAAACTGATCGAACCTGCATACTTCTTCCGCTCTTTCCTAAAAGCGCGTCTACACCTAATAGCGTTATTCCGCATTGACATGACGCAACCCCTGAACATCGTCTGCTGAATTGTCCGTTCGCTTTGTTTCATATTCTTTATTGAACTGTTGCAGTTCCCGCATTTCTGTTTCATCAAAAGCTGTTCGTACAGCGCGAATCGCATCTTTCATAAAAGAGAGCATCTCAACCATTTTTTGCGGTTCCGTTTCGACCCGGTATACTCGATATCCATCCCGCTCTTCTTCTACGTAACGACAACTATGAAGCCCCACCTGATGTCGTGTCGAAGCATATGCAGACAATCGCGCACTTTGATGTACGCTGATACTTAATGGAAGAGCCATACCGATCGATTCAGCCAGAATGACTAGGCAACACGGCAGTATAACTGCCGATTCAAGAGAGTATCCCATCGTTTTTGCTCCTTTCTTACACCAAATATCTTCAAGATAGTCCTTCTGACAGCACATAGGATGGATGTGCCGTCGACCTCCGGTTGTGTCTCTAGGGTAGATTCTCAGCCTATCTTTTCCAGCGCAAAAATGGGCTGATGTCTTTCCGACGATAGACACCATGAGCCGTCAATTTGACGAAATAGAAGATCGTTAAAGAAAAAGGGAAAATTTGACGTTATTGCATTGTCAGCTTATTGAAAAATGCGTTTCATAAGACCGCTGTCAATATCTGTAATAATAAGAGAATCTCGAAAAAAGGAGGCGAGGCTTTTTCAGGCGAAAAAGCCCATGATCTCCAAGAAATGACATGAGTCACGAGCGGTCGTTATACTTCCATGGCCGGCGCATACAAGAAGATCGGGAGGCATATTTGATAGAATACGGTAGAGACGTTGAAGCGTTTGGCGCATGAGATGATCATCTCCGGTAGCGAAATCAGTTCTGCCCCACCCGTTATCAAAGAGCGTGTCACCCGTTATCAGCGCGAAAGGTTCCTCCTTGGAACCAACTATTTCCCACAGCATGTAGCAGGCAGATCCCATGGTATGGCCAGGTGTGGCGATGACCTCCATCGTGAACTGATCGTCCAGCACACATTTTTCGCCGTCTCGTAATTCACGATCAGGATGCGGAAATTTCTGGGGTCTTCCAAATGATGTCGAAGCATTGCCGCGTATATCGTCAAGCAGTGGAACTTCCTTTCCGATCATCACATACGGTGCCTCTGGATATTGAATTTTCCATGCCCCCGAAGCGTTAACGTGATCAAAATGGCCGTGCGTCGCAACAATCATGACGACCGGATCGGTATATCCGATGGCTTCAGGGGTAAGGGAGGGATCAAAAAAAACAGCGCCATCTTCGACATCTAACCGGTACATATTACAATTCATAAGCCGTTCCGGATAAACAGAAAGAGGGCTTTTGACCGTATAGGAGTTAAACATTCGAACGCACCAATTCGCGCCAGTCCAAATCACCACGGCTAATCGCAAGTACGAGAATCTCAGCCGTCGCCGTATTCGTTGCAAAAGGGATGCTGTTGGTGTCGCAAGCCTGCAACAACCGTTGCTGAGGATCATCCAGCGGATGATCAGGATCACGAAGATAAATCACGGCATCAATTTCATTGTAGTGTGCGATGCCGGCCAGTTGACTGAACGTGCTCGACGCGTCGGCAGAAAACGATGAGGGTCGAAGCAACGTCGCATCGGCAATCAAACGAGCCGTACTGGAAGGTGAAATCAGCTCATGCCGATTTAAAATCTGCTGATACGCAATACAAAAGTTGACCAGCAAATCATTTTTTGATGTATCTGAGATGAGGACTATTTTCATCATAATTCGACCCTGCTGACGTTCACATTATGGCGTCAGGCTCCTTTCAATCGGCATTCTACACGCACACATTTGGTCTAATTGTAATGCATGAACGGAAATGAAACAACCACCGGACAAACTAAAACCCCGAAAGATTCTGTAATTAATGACTATTCAAAATCAGGACTCTCAGCATAATCGTCGTAGGGGCCCATGTGTTCATGTGTCGGTTCTACTCCGAAATATTCACACAGAATACGATACGAAATGTCTGCAGAAAACACGCCGTATGCGCCATCTGAAATCACGTGCGCAATCACAATTTCCGGATCATATGCCGGGGCAAAACAGACAAATACGGAATTCGTAATCTGTTCCATATCTTCATTGAACGCCTCCGCTGTTCCCGTTTTACAGGCCACAGCATAGGGAAAATCTTTAAACAGGAGCCCGGTGCGTGTTGCCGCGTTGTTCGACAACCCGACCATCGCCGTACGAAGAAGAGAAACGTTTTCATCTCTAAAATTAAGGGGCGATCGTTCAATACGTTCGGGCACCACGACCAGACCGTCCTGATCAACCACTTCTTTAATGAAATGTGGAGTGACAAGATGATTTGTTGCGATGCCGCCAATTGCCCGAGCCATTTGCAGCATCGTATAACTATTGTAAAGCTGCCCGATCGAAGCCTGACATGTGTCAGAAAAAAACCATTCTTGATTCACCGGAAGCGGATTGAGCTGTTTCTTCAACTCGCGAGTCGGAAAAACGCCGGAAACCTCCCCGTCAATGTCAACACCTGTTCTTTTTCCAAGGCCAAGGCTTTCAGCAATCTTTTTGATATTATCAATCCCCGTGTCGACACCGATTTGGTAGAAATATAGATTGCAGGAAACTACAAGCGCGCGCGTAAAGTTCAGCGGACCATGCCCGGCTTTACTCGAACAATGCCAAACATAACCGCCGATATCTTCTTTTCCGCGACATACGCGAACATTATTCGAAGCGGTTATCGTGCCCATCTCAAGAGCCGCCATACCGGTGACGGGTTTGAACGTGGAACCGGGTGTATACGTCGCGGAAATTCCGCGGTTAATCAGCGGCTGCCTTTCCTCTCCGGTTAACAAAGCTTGCACACGTTGCGCCGCCTCCGGATTATCGAACTGATCAACGAAATCCGACGGATCAAAGTCGGGATAATTCGCATTAACTAAAACAGCGCCGGTCTTCGCATCCATAACGATCACACAGCCGTCCGTCGCTTTCATGATGCGCTCGCCGTTCGTACTGCCTCGAAATTCCATTATTTTGCGTTCCAGTTCATCGCGCGCAATTTTCTGAAGATTCAGATCAATCGTCATCTTCACTTCACATCCTGCAGCAGGGCGCTGCCGGATTTCACCGGGGATAAGAACGACTTTGCCGGATTCATCCTCTTGCCAAGAATCCAACGTCATCAGCCCGAATCGCCCACGGAGATAACTCTCTGCCGCCTGTTCAACGCCTGATTTTCCAATGGTATCGTTAATGGCATAACCTGATGTTTTTAAAACGTTGTATTCCGACGCTGAAATAGCTCCGATATAGCCTAATGCATGTCCGATGTAACGGCTGTCATCGGTGTATCGTCGTTCATAATGGCGCACTACAATAACACCTGGAAACCGGTAATTCTGTTCTGTAAAATAGGCGGCAAGTTCCGAAGAAACGTTGTCTGCCAAAAGAATGGGCTGTCCGCTCACGAAGTTCCAATTTTGCTCAAGAAGCAGATAGCGCAACTGCATAATGATGAACGCTTCGCCATCCGAGTAAAGACGACTTCCCGAAGTGCGATCGGGTTCGATATTAAAAAAATCGTAGAGCAGATAGTAGAAAAAATCATTCGGATCGTCTCGTACAATGCGATTTTTTTCAAAAAAGGTAACCGCCTTATCCTTTTCGACGAGATTAAATAGATCGCGGTTTGTCTGCCAGCGTACGATCGCATCGTACGGTTGTCTAAAAACAAATCGTAATGATGTATCCTTATCAAGCAGATCAACCCCGCGAAGTGATGATTCCACATCGAGCCAACTCAACAAAGGACTATCAAAAACACAACCGTATTCGCCGAAAAGACGTGCCAAATCCAGCAACGTTCGGTTCAACGAAGCTTCACTCATACCCGTATTCACTAGGGCAACACCTAAGAGAGTCTCACTTACCGCAAGCGGAAGACCGTTGCGATCTACGATGTCACCGCGCGGTGCGGCAATCTTAATAGAACCGACACTGCCCCATGTCTCGGGTGAACCTGCGTCGAACTCTCCAAAAAGTTGAAGTGATGACGTACGGAGCAGCATCACTATAAAAGCCAAAATGATCAGGACGCTCAGAAGCATATAGCGATTTCTGCTCGATCTCGCTCGTCCTCGACCTGGCCGGCGCTTTCGAGTACGTCCTTTTTGAACCGGCATGATCTCTACGACTTCGTGGTCGGTGCGCGAGTTTTGATCAGACATCTATACGCTCCCCTTCCGCGAAGGACAAAGTAATCGCATCACTGTCTTCTTTCCGTTTTCTCCTGTAAAAGCCTACAAAGTAGAAGAGCGCAACGATTGCTGCTGCAACAAGATTGCTCAAAAGCGACGACGGCAAACGGCGAAACGCTACACGCATTGATTGCGATAATGAGCGCTCATACACTGTCAGCGGAATCAGCCACGATAAAAAAGCGAATAAAAAAATCTGTAGCAGTGTAGTCACAACTGTCATCACCGGTATAGCCAAAAGAAGCGGCCTTGTTCCTTCAGGTGCAAAACGGCTTGCAAGAAGCCCCACCATCATTAGAAACAGTGTGCCTGCACCATAACCGCGACCGGCTGCAAAATCAAGAACAAACCCGCAAAAAAGACCCATCACCATTCCGTCATAACCTGATATCCAAAGGCCGGTCACAATCGGAAGCGCCAATAAAAAATCGGGACGAAAAAAAGTGTAATGACGCCCCGGAATAAGTTCAGCTGCTGAAAGAAAGAGAATCATGAGTACATAGATGAGGATACGCCTTTTTACAGTGGCTTCTCGACTCATATCAAGGCTCCTTAGATGCGCTTTGAATTTCGACGCGCTTCAAGATAAAAACATATCGAAGATCTGAAAGATCAACAACAGGACGTATCAAACAACGAATGTCATCCCCTCCCGGTGATGACTCTACAGCGACAACTTCACCGATGATTATGCCGCCGGGAAACAAACCTCCTTCTCCCGAGGTGAATATTCGGTCACCCTCACGAATAGGGGTACCTTTCGGAATTTGATCACCGACGCACATACCCTGTTCGCGATATCTAACGTCACCTCGTACGCGAAAAGGAGCCCTCGTACTCCCCTCCACACAGGCGCTGACAAAAAAGGCCTCATTGATGAGAGGAATTACCTTGCTCGAGGTTAGTTCGCTTGAATGAACGCGACCAACAAGCTCATACTGCGACGTTACAACCGGATACGATGTCTGATCGCTCACCTGAAGACCGTGCGCGCGTCCAGCGTTAATACGCATAAGATCGAAAAAAGGACCGAGTTCGCCATTCAACACCGCGGCGCCTTGAACTTCTACGCCGTCATAAAGTGTTCTCAGACTAAGTGCATGCTTAAATGCTTCGTAAACTTCGGCATCATGAGCGTTTTTTTCAATTTCAAAACGGAGTTCGGCATTTTCCTGTTCAAGCGTTTCCAATTCTTCGCGAAGTGTTCGATTATCCCGATATGTGGTAAAAAAATCGCCGATCGATGAAAATGCCTTTCGAACTGTCACAACGACAGGATCAAAGACCGATCCGAAAAAGTCGCCCACACGCGTGCGAGTAGTGCCGGGCAGCGTCGTTAAAATCAGCGCTGTCAACAGCGTTGCCGCTAACAAAACAATTACCATGATTCGGGGTCCGCGACGCTTCATTTTAACCTTCCTGTCCCGTCTTTAAACGAACACAGTTTATCACATACATTGTACTGGCGTGCGCGTTTACATGTATCCTTGCCGCTTCATGCTGATCGATGACTCTGCGCCGACAATGATGTGATCAAGCACAGGTATGCCCATCATACGGCCGATTTTTATAAAACGCTCTGTCGATTCAATATCAATAGCTGACGGCGATGCATCGCCACTTGGATGATTGTGCGCAAGTATCATCGCAGCAGCATTGTTTTTTACGGCTTCTCTGAAAATATCTCGCGGTTGAATCACCGTGCCGGTCAATCCACCCTTTGAAATGCAGATGGTGCGTAAAATACGCTTTTGAGCATCAAGAAGAATAATATGAAATTCCTCACGAGCAAGATAACGCATCTTAGGCTCAATGACCGCTAAAACACGGTCAGCCGTCGACGCTGAAGGGAGTGTCTGAACTTGACGAGCGGCAACCGCACGCTGACCCAATTCTAAGGCCGCTAATATACGAAGGGACTTCACACGACCAATTCCCGGAATGGATTGCAGCTCCTTTGCGCTCGCGTTGAAGATTCCGGCGATACCACCGGTCATAACCAGTGCTTTTTGCGCCGTTTGAAGCGCCGTTTCGCCCTTATACCCGGAAGTTAAAATAACCGACAGCAACTCGGCATCTGATAATGCAGCAATGCCGGCACGTTCAGCTTTCTCATAAGGCTGATCTCCAGATGGAAGTTCCCTCATTGTCAACGATCTCGCAGGATTATTAAAAGGATTTCTCATCGTTTTATCCTTCACCTGATCCTCCAATAAACTATCGCGTCGCGTCGGAAGCGGCACTGCACGCGCGGATGACAAGCATTGAAACAGCGTCCTCATCATCGAGACGACCGGTTTTCACAGAAACATCTGCGTGAAAACAATCCTCCATCATCCTTTCAAGCTTATTTTGTGTAAAGCGCTTAGACTGACTCACCAGTTTGTTAGCAAAAAAGGAACTCTTCGTAAGTCCGCTTTTTAGCACATCCGCCGCAGATGAACATGATTTTGCTACAAGAAGATCACGAGTTTGACGTGCCAACATCGTCTGGATATAAAGCGGTGCCTCGCGTCGCGCAATCATCACATCTAACATTTGAAGCGCACGATCCATATTCCCTTCAGCGATTGCATCCGTAAGATCGAATATTTTTCCTGTCGTGTCTTCACGGCATATCAGGTCGATATCTTCCAACGTAATATCGCTTTGCTCCGTGTAGCGATGAAAAAGGAAGACGGTTTCGAGCTCATTGGCAATATCGGTCATAGCATATTCACATCGAAACATCAATGATTCTGCGGCGTCACGAGTTATTCTCATGCCATATCGTGTACAAAGCGACGACATCCAGCGCAATAGCTCACGTGGCGATTGCTTATCAATGGTCACTGTCAACGCACCGTTTGCCTGCATCGCCGACAGTAATTTATTGGACTGGCGTATCGTATTTTCAATAAAGAGAACATGGCAACGATCCGGAATGTGAATCAACGCTTCCTTCTGATCCTCAGTTAAGTTTGAAAAAGAGGATTGAGATTCAAAAAACCCGGAATACTCCACGATAATCACTTTGGCCTGAGCAAAAAGAGGCGGTGTCGCGATTTCGGAAACCAACCGCTTAATATCAATAGTCGACGGTTTTCCGTCGCCTCGAAAAGTAATCTTGGCCAATGCGTGAAGATTTGCGGGTACGAGTGTATCTATGATCTTCTTCGTCGCCTGACGGATGAGAAATATTTCTTCACCTGCAAAAATATATGCGGGTCGTTCAATTCCACGTTGAAGATCGTCCGAAAGATCTTTCCAATTTGTTATTTTACGGATTATGGTCGCCATGACACACCTTTATTTATCTAGTGAAGTCAAAAAATGTCGTATTCCTCTTAGATTTATCGGCCACTAGGTCAAAAAAACTATTTCTGTCATAGAAAGCAACACTGTTTTTACATCGCAATCCTGCAACTTATGCTGTTTTCTGTGATATGACGAGCATCTTTCATGTTGTTCCGGAGTTGTTTCAATGTTCAAGCCATGTTGTTATCGTACCTGTTCTTTCTTTGATGATCAAGAATATCGCTCCTTGCAGATCAGTCCTGAAAACAAAAAGACCTGAGTCGTCAAGGCGCGATAGCGTATCTTGATGCGGATGTCCGAAACGATTGCCTTCACCAGCCGAAATCACTGCCGTTTGCGCCTTGGTCACATCCAAAAATGCGGATGTAGAAGACAATCTTGAGCCATGGTGAGGAACGTGAATAATTTGACATTGAACATCGACGCCCTTTTCCATCAGAAATCTTTCTTTCTTGTGCGTAATATCACCTGTAAAAAGAAGGTCGATTCCATCAATGTGAATTTTTAGAACGAGCGAAGCATCGTTGATGTCCGATGACGGATCTGACGCTGAAAGAACAAGACACACGGCATCATCTAACTGTAAACGATCGCCCTCGCACACCGTTGTCACTGAAACACCGTGCTTCTCTGCCAGATTTAGGAGATCATCTGTTACATCCTCTTCAACGGATGATCTTATTCTTGGGTTAGAGATACATGTGTCATTCGTGGACTTACGGTTTCCATTGCCAATTACCAGATGCCGTACCATATCGACACTCAAAAGTTCCATCACGCCTGCTGCGTGATCCTGATGGCCATGCGTCACCATAGCAACATCAATATTGTGCACTCCCAGATACCTCATGGCAGGAATCAGCGTTTGAAAACCGGAGCCGGCGTCACCGCCATCAATCAAAAAAGCATACCCCTTAGGAGAAACCAAAAGTGTTGCATCTCCTTGTCCTACATCAGCAAAAAGTACACGCCAAACGTGTTGACGTCTTCTCAATACGCCGTAGCGTATAAAAAGAACGATTGAACCTATTATCAACACTGAAATGATCACTCGGACTCGTCTGTCGCATTGATACAAACCTCTCGAACAGGCGGACGGCCGTCGATCTTTTTTTCTTAGCGATGTGTTATCACAGAAAAATTGAAAGCGTGTTCTTCCGAATTCCTCATTTGTCTTTGATTCCGCATAACGATGCCGACGAAAGGATCTTTCGGACAAACTTCCCGTCATCCTAGAATAAAAGGCTTTCCCTCCGCTATGTTGTCGGAAATAATAGAACAGCGCTCCTGCAAGAAGGGCGACCGCTGCTATCCATAACACTGATATCACAGGAAGATATAGCGCGTACGCTCTCGCACCGATGGAGGCAATCCTTAAAAGACATCGTGCCGCAGGCGCCGTCACCGCTGCGCAATAAGTTGATACTTTCCGAACAAGAGCTGGGAAAGGCGCGAGTACAGAAAGCAAAAGGATGGAGGTGTATCCTGTAATTGTTATCCACGCAGCAAATATCATGGCGATCACATTCACAAAGGGTATACCAAGAAATAAACCGAATGACGACATCGCCTGATACGGAAGTGCAGTTAAAGCCGCAACAGACACCATTTTTAAATAATCAGCGATTATCCCCGTCCTCATTTGAATTCTGTGCGACAACAGCGATTTAACACTTGAAAATCGATCACAAAATTTAGCCTCATTAGCGACGGAGCAACTCCACGCACATGATGGATTGTAATACGAATGTTGAAGGCTGCTTTCAAGGCTCGATACCGACCTCGTCATCAAAATCATTCCGCTTATCGTGATGCTCATCCAGAACCCTCGACTCCAGACAGAAAACGGATCAAGGATAAGCAACAAAGAACCGATGTAGCCAATAGCATTGACGTGGTCGCGGCGACGACGTACATGCGGATCAATCCATGTCACCGCTTGCATGATCGTCGCTCTCGTAATCCCTGTTCCCCATCCGGCAAGCAGACCGGGTATCCAAATAACGCTTCTTAGGATAATTCGCTCACGTTTTGAAGAACGAGCACAACTCCGAACTATATATCGAATAGGCAGTAGAAAGAAATAAAGATGTGATCCGGAAACACTGGTAAGATGGGCAATACCTGATGCCCTGAAGAAGTAATTCTCTTTATCCGAAAATAGGCGTGTGTCACCCAGTGTAAGAGAAGCTGTTACTGCGCCTTCCGAACTTTCAAATAGATATACGCATTGCTGATAAATGAACGTTCTCATCTTGTCAGGGAAGCGTGCAACCCTGTGATACCAATGATCTTGACGTTGAAAGCTTCCCGATATCAAATGGCCCGAGCGTGACGCGCCGTTAGACCATAGCCATAGTCTTTTTGAAAGGGCACCGGGATTGCGCGGTGAAGACGCAACGCGAAGTTCGGCGTATCCATTCACTATATCGCCACGTCTAGCGGGCGCTTTCAAGTAAAGCATGACAAGGGATCCGCCTTTCAGTCGAATTTTCTGATATTTACCTCGTTGATATAAGGCTCTTTCTGTTGTATCCGACGGTACTTTCTCAACGCTCGACAAAAAACCTTCAGTTTTATCGCCAATCTTCAAGTTGTTTTCTTTCATTGTCTCCGGAATCGGTAATCCGGGATCTACAACCACTCCTCTAATCCGATGTATCCCTTTCTCTCTATTTGATTCCGATCGTACAAGATAAAAATACGTCAATACAAAAGAGAATGCCGCCGTCAAAGCGAATAACCACATGCCGTATCGAACGAATGGTATGCGAGGCGTACATTTTTTTGAGAGAAAAATCGGCATATTGCGACCGCGGTCTTGCTTGCGTATTGTGTTCATAAGATCATGGTACATAGGGACGGTAATAATAGAAGGTCTCCTTTTCCCTGAAAGCCGGCTTTAGCCGTCAATTTGACGGCGACCGTGTCACAATCAGTTTTTCCTGTTATAATCGAACTGACGGGAGGAACATATGGATCATCTCGCATTTCCTGCGGATCAATCAGTAAGAAACTTATTTGGAGACGAACCTCCGCTCGGATCATACGGTCCTATCGCTTTGATTACTGAGCAGATGGAGCCGGCTTTTGCTGAGCGAGTCAATCACCAGCTCAGTCTTCGTCGACATGCCATGCTGAGAGAACAGCCGGAATTAGACCTTATACCCGGTTATGTACGCAATGAGTACCGTAAACGGTGCGATCTTTCGCGTTTCAGTTCCGGCGAGGGCAAGGCAGTTCTGCTCGATTCCGTGCGCGGTCACGATCTTTTCATACTGACGGATGTCCTTAATTGCGGCGCCACATATCGTCGCTATGGCAACGAAGTTTCGATTGCTCCTGACGAGCATTTTCAGGATTTAGCGCGCATTGTCATTAGCGCGCGTGACTCTGCGACACGTATCAATGTAATCATGCCCTACCTTTATGAAGGACGCCGCTACCATCGAACAGGACGAGAATCGCTCGACTGTGCCATGATGCTGCGTCAGCTCTTCCGGTTGGGCATTGATAACTTTATAACGTTCGATGCCCGAGATGCTCGCGTCGCTAACGCGGTCCCGCGAAATAATTTCGAATCTTTCCCGACATCCTATCAGACGATTCGGACACTTTTGGATAAGATTCCGGACCTCGTCATTGATCGCGACCACATGATGATCGTCAGTCCGGACGAATCCAGTATCAGCAGATGCATCTTTTATGCGTCTTCCATGAAGTTGCCTTTAGGCATTTTCTATTTGCGACACGACTTCAAACTGATCAACGGCAAGATGGTTCGCTCCAGTACGCGCACCTATCTCGGAGACTCTCCTGAAGGAAAAGATATCTTGATCGTATCCGACCTCTTGGATAGCGGCAACGAATTCATCGCGTGTGCCACCGCTCTCAAAGCGCGCGGCGCGCGAAGAGTCATCTGCGCCGCATCGTTCGCACAATTCACGGAAGGGATTGGAGCGATGCGCCAGGCTTGGGAGAATGGCGTCGTCGAACGCGTCTTTACGACGGATATGACCTATCGATCCCCGGAGCTTCTATCGTCGCCTTGGTATACGAGCATCCCTATGGCAGATGATCTTGCGCTGCTCATCACAGCTTTGAATCACGACGCTTCGCTGTCACGACTCTTAGCGCCCGCGAAACGCATCGCAGCACTGGTGAAACGTCACACGACCCGTGTTGGTGCACGTAAAAGTCTTGACCATCGGCAGATTTCATTTTCTGATCTTCAACAATAACAAGAGGAGCATCTCATGAATCTACAGCCTTCAGAAAACTCAATTGATCAAAAAGACAGCAACTATTTTACCTATAATCAATACGGCGATAACCCGATGTTACCTTTGGCGCCTCTCGGCCTCATCGCGCTCAAGGGCGCCGTATCTCTCTCAAAAGAAATCAACGAAAGCCTGCGTACACGTCGTCAATCATATCTCGATGAAAATCAGGAAGCTGAAATCGTGCCGGGTTTTATCCGTGATGACTATCAAGTTCCGGTAAGCACGCTCCGTTTCTCCTCCGGTGAAGGTAAAGCCGTCGTTGAACGCACTGTGCGCGGTCATGATCTTTATATCATCTGTGACGTGACAAACCACTCCATCACCTATACCATGCGAAATAAAATGAACTGTATGAGCCCTGACGATCATTATCAGGATCTCAAACGCGTTATCCTCGCATGCTCCGGTAAAGCGCGACGCATCAACGTGATCATGCCGTATCTTTATGAAAGCCGTCAGCACCGTCGCAACTCCCGTGAATCGCTCGACTGCGCTCATATGCTGGAAGAGCTTGATGAGCTGGGCGTTAGCAACGTCATCACTTTTGATGTGCATGACGATCGCGTATCGAATGCCGCTCCGACAGTCGGCTTTGAAAATGTGCCTACCTCTTACCAGATTTTGGGAAAAATGATTGAATCAATTCCCGATCTTCAATTCGAACACGATAAAACGATGGTTATCAGTCCCGACGAGGGCGCGATCGCCCGCACCATGTTCTATGCATCGGTCCTTGGTGTTCCTTTGGGAACATTCTATAAAAGACGGGATTACACCGTGGTCAAAGACGGAAGAAATCCGATCATCGCACATGAGTTTTTGGGAGGATCCGTGGAAGGCCGTGATGCCATACTCATCGACGACATCATTTCCTCCGGAGAGTCCATGCTGGATATTGCAAGAACGCTAAAGAAAAATGGCGCTCGTCGTATCCTTTGCGGTGCGACATTCGGCCTTTTTGCCAATGGACTCGAGTCCTTTAACAAAGCCTACGAAGAACGTATTGTCGATGCCGTCTTCTGCACAAACTTGATCTACCGATCACCGGAATTGCTCGCGGCACCATGGTACCACGATGTCAATATGTCACGCTTTCTGGCATTGATCATTGACGCTTTAAATCATAACGCGTCGCTGTCTACTTTGCTTGATTCTACGGATAAAATCCGCGATATGCTCAAGGAACGAAACTTGCAAAACTGATCCGGCCACATCAGACTGAAGATAGTTTATACGACAAATGATCCGACTTAAGGCAAAGAACTAGAGGCCAATCAAATACGGCCTCTAGTTCTTTCTTTACTTCGATTGTTTTTAGTACGTTGACCGTATCGTGAATCGGTCTGACCGATAAATTAAAGACGTTCTGTGCGACGAACGATTTGACCTTGATTTTTGTGGATGGTATATGCGGGCATAGAAACGCGAACACATGACACAGGATAGACCATAGCGTGCTCGCATAGCATCACACCGGGATTGAGAACGGCATTGCTGCCCACCTCAACGTACTCCGCAAGCATCGCACCCAATTTCCTAAGACCGGTCTCTATTGAGTGTCCTTCGTAGTGAACCACTACATCTTGTCGGTCGGCACGTAAATTAGAAGTTATCGATCCCGCGCCCATATGGGCATGTGACGCCAGAATGCTGTCGCCGATATAATTATAATGCGGAGCCTCCACGTGCTCTACAAAAATGACATTCTTAAGCTCCGTCGAATTGCCGACTACGGAGTTCGGACCGACATAAGCATTGCCGCGTATGAAAGCACCCGGACGGACCTCCGCTCCCTCTCCAATGATTGTAGGACCCAAGATCGTAACGTAATCCCAGATCTTCGCTGAGCGCGCGACCCAGACGTCAGATCCGAGTTGCTCATATTGCTCATCCGAAAGCATTTGGCCTTGTTGACGAATAAAATCGCCGATCGATTTAAGCATCGTCCATGGATAACGGTGTAACGCAAAAAGCGAAGCGATCATCTCATCGCCTCGAAGATGAAAAAAACGTTGCGTCTCAAGATCAGAAATGGACATGCATGCCTCCTTATATCAAAACTCTTAAAGCATCACGAACAATTCAAGAGCAAAATAGAGAATGTGCTCTTTTTCATGTTGCTTAATGAAACGATCCGTCGCTGAAACAATCAACACAAACAGGAAACACGAATCTTTTCACACTAATAGTGTAGCTGTTTTACCCCGTCTAATCAAAAGGCGCTCTATTCAACTTAATCAATTCATCGTGAATAATGCACGCTATAACTCTGCCTTCATTCATCGAATATCGAGCCGTTTCAATAAAAATCATAGAAGCCACATATTTTATTTCATAAGAAAACCGGACACCAATCGTGACACATATTGTATCAAAACCGGTATCCGGTTATGGTCGAGGTGACAGGGATTGAACCTGCGGCCTCTTGCTCCCAAAGCAAGCGCGCTCCCACCTGCGCCACACCTCGCTACCTGTAGAATTGTACGTTGTCTTTGCTCAAAAGTCAAAAAAGCTATATTAATCGTTAAAATTGGGACTAACGCTCATTCGTTTCTGCTAGGTGTACCGTGTGTGTTCTTTACGTTCCGTGCAAGAGACCCGGTCATCCTACTTATTACGCAACTGCGCGGTTACAAAAAAGAATTACCGCATGAAAAAGGGTGTATAGGCAATATTTTCTTCTTGAAAAAGCTCCGAGAATGCTGCATTAGCCTCGCTGTAGCAGATTCGAAGGAGCTCATCACAGAAAATGTAGTCAATGTCCAGCAAAAAAAGATTCTGAAGTTTTTGATCATCAAGCGCATCCGCGATGTAAAGAGGCGCCACGTGAAGAAGAATATCTGAACAACCCCAATTTCTCGAGTAGGCGGTAAAGTCGTTTAAAGCACTGCGCGGCAGCCCGTCTTCCGGCGACACGTACGATGTTAGGACGGTACCGTCCGGTCGCGTGTAGTAATGCATCCTGTCAAGATCGTAATGTTTGTAATTTCGAAGATAAACCAGTGCGATTTGGCCTTTGTAATCAAAACGCGCAGCCTGAAAGATATCCTGTTCTACCCGGTCAAAAACATTAATGGAGTACGATGTCTCACTTTGATCGAGGTTTCTTATAAATCCGTCGTAACTCGAAAGATTTCCCTTGGTGATCCCCTCCTCAATCAGTTGATCAGCCACATAGTCGACGATAAAAGCATTCTTCATCCAGAATAAATCGATGAATTTTTCGACACCGTTGTCCCTGGCAAATTCAAGATATGGCGAGGATACGGATAGGCGCACGTTTAAATTTCCGAGCGTCTCGACTTGGATGGCATCCGGATCCGAAGCAAAGGAGGCCACTTCACCACAGAATGCACGTACATCCGCACTTGTTGCAGGATCATACATGGCAGCTTCTGTATCAAATTCCGCGAAAAAAGCGTATTCAAATAGTTCATAAATCGGCGCTAGATAGATCGCTCGCGACTGATGTTTCTCAAGTTTTTCAAATACATCGTATAGAACTTGATTGACCTTCACAACTTCATTGACATGCTCATTGAGATAAGCGAGATTATGCACACCGGGGAACGTTTCGGAAGCGTTAAAAAGACGATGCGATTGACGAAGCAGTTCCGAATAGACTTGTCTGACCTGCTTAATCTCACCTGAAACACCTATACCGCTATTGCCGATGTAATACTGGAAAAGAATTTCCTGATCGAGCGCGCCGGTATTGACCTGATCAGCTTGGATCGTCTGCCATCCGCTTTCATGTCGAATTAAACCGCTGATGGCGTACGTTAAGGCGACAATACCAATCACAGCAAAAATAATGACAAACAAAATCCTTATACGGCGTTCCTTATCTGTAAAAGGAACCTCCTCGAGAAGAATTTGTTTTCTTTCTTTGCTTTTTTTCTTAAATAAATGCATCCGCAAAACTCTTAAGGCGACACTCCTCGTAGAAAAAGATCCGGGTGCCGCTGTATCGCCAAAGAACGTCTACGCACTGACTCAATTCTCCAATCGACCGGTCGTTGTCGAGATAATGTATTCACAAATCAAAAGACGATTCCTTAACTACAGGGTGCAAACATTTCGGGTACCACTATAGTTAGAGCGTCGCCAAGAGGAAGGCGATACCAAAAATGACAAGAATAAGGGCACGTAAAATCAACCCCACAATCGCTCCGCGTCGACAGGAAAGATAGTTTTTAATGTAGTTTTTTCGTCTAAAAAGCCACCCAATAAAGAGAAATAGAATCGGAAGCAAAAACCCCCCCACGCTGTACCAAGCATTGCCGGTATCATGGATAGGACGTTCCAGAATCTCAGATTCCAGAATACTTGATGAAGCCTCCTCAAGATCCGCCGCGCTGACCGTTACTTCATCAGATCCCTCAGGTCGAATTTTCACTGCACGAATAAACTCATTCTTCTCTCGCAAGGCTTTATATTTTTCGATTTCTTCCGGGGTTCCGTAGACGTAGTGATCATGTCCAATGTACGTCAGTTCCGGTTTGTCATCTTCCGTGTATTGATGACTTGATGGGTCATAAGTAAATAGAACCTTATTTTTCTCGAGTTTAGGATCCGGGATTGGAATGGCCGACACCAGTGAGTGCGTATACGGGTGCAACGGGAAATTAAAGAGTTCATCCGATCCCGCCACCTCGACGATGCGCCCTTTATAAATGACGGCGATGCGATCCGAAATGAAGCGCACAACCGATAAGTCATGCGCGATGAAGAGGTACGTCGTTCCTCTTTCCTCTTTGAACTGATTCATCAAGTTCAGCACTTGCGCGCGAATTGAAACGTCAAGCGAGGAAATCGGTTCATCTGCGACCACAAATTCAGGATTCATTACCATAGCGCGCGCTAACCCGATGCGCTGCCGCTGCCCTCCTGAAAACTCATGCGGATAACGAGTCAGGTGCTCAGGTAAGAGGCCCACTTCTTCGATAATTTCTTCGACTTTTCGAACGCGATCTGCCTCATCTTTATAGAGACGGAAATTGTAAAGGCCTTCTGAAATGATGTAGTCAACCGTCGCGCGCTCATTCAGTGAAGCGGCAGGATCTTGGAATATCATCTGAATATTCCTAATCACTTCGCGATCAAGGCTGCGAGGGATTTTACCGGAGATACGAATACCCTTATAAAGGATTTCACCGTTCGTGCAAGGATTTACGCGAATAACGGCACGCCCGATCGTGGTTTTACCTGAACCCGACTCGCCTACTAAGGAAAAGGTCTCGCCCTTGTAAACATCAAACGACGCATTCTGGACGGCTTTAACGAGATTCTCGCCTTTTCCGAAAAAAACGTCGACGTTCTTCAGGCTTAAGATAACCTCACGACCCTTATCATCGATCGGTCCGCGTTCCGGGAATCTACGCGCAGTCTCCCGCTGTTTTGTTGCTATCATTGTCTTCGACACGTTTCTATCTCCTCATGAACTTTCACAAATATTGAAGGCATTTACCAACTTTTCGTGAATGTCCTGAATGATTTCAGGTTTCTCAATTTTCGGCGCCCGTGGATCCAAAAGCCATGTTTTCGCATAATGCGTATCCGTTACTCGGAACATTGGCGCTTCTTTCAACGTGTCAATTTTGAGACAGAAAGGATTCCTTGGGGCAAACGCGTCGCCGACGATTTTATTGTAAAGCGATGGCGGCGTGCCGGTAATGGCAAACAGTTTCGTGTTTTTCTGAGCAAGTTGAGGCATTGAGGAAAGAAGCGCCCACGTATAAGGATGCCTCGGATCATAAAAGACTTCCTCCACGCTGCCGAGCTCAATCAATTGGCCGGCATATAGCACCGCCACACGGTCGGCAATGTTGGCGACCACACCGAGGTCATGTGTAATGAAAACAATCGTATATTTGAACTCTTTTTGTAAATCTTTGATGAGTTGCAGAATTTGTGCCTGCACCGTCACATCCAGAGCCGTCGTTGGCTCATCGCAGATGAGGATTTTCGGCTGACAGGAAAGTGCGATCGCGATGACAATGCGCTGACGCATGCCGCCGGAATACTGGAACGGATAATCATCAAACCGGTTTTCCGCGTTGGGAATGCCCACTTTTTTCATTAGGACGATCGCACGACGCCGCGCCTCGATCTCCGATACGTCTTGATGCATCATAATGACCGATGTGATCTGCTTTCCGACAGTCAGAACCGGGTTGAGCGATGTCATTGGATCTTGGAAGATGGTTGCAATTTTAGTGCCTCGAATCATTAACCAATCTTTTTCGTTACGGATATTGGCCAGATTAATCAACTGTGTTCCTTCGATACGGTCTTCGCTTTCATATTCAATACGTACGCGAAAAACGACTTTTCTGTAAATATCATCGCGAATCTTATCATCCATTAGATCTTTTCCACGCTTCATCGCCTCTTTCATACCTTTGAGCAAACGATAAATGTAACGGAAGCGCTGGATTTTCGGATAACGAGCTGTTGAAAGATACATTTCTTTAGCAAGAAATACGTTTCGCTCATGATTTTCATTCGAAACGTCTCGCTTAATTTCTACTGCGTATCGTGCTTTGAGTTCGGACTTCTGACGTCTGTAATCTGCGTTATAGGCTGTGTCGGCTCTTAATTCTCGCTTGTGGCGTCTGAGCAGCTCTTTCTCCTGTTTCCGAAGATCCTTCAACTGATCATCGTATGCCTTGATTTGACGGTTGGCTTCGCGTACCTGATCGCGCTCTTTGCGAGGGTCATAAGTCTGTTTTTTGTTGAAAATTTCAGTCCGCTCAAAGGTGATGTCGCGAATACGGTCGGTGATTTTTTCTTTTTCATCACTCGATAGTTGCTCTCGGGCACGACGTTCCTCTTCAAGCGCTTCCAGCTTACAGAAAAGTTCTGCGCCATTTTCAAAATGTGAAAGCTGATCAAGGCGATGGTAGATGCGTTCGATTGCTTTCCTGTCGTCTTCAGTAAGATCGACCGCTACAGCAGCCAGCTTATCGTCTGTAAAAACGATGTCACCGCTGTCGATATACCCGTTGCTATCCAAAAGGCCGGCAAACGTTTTCGTGAATACCGATTTGCCTGATCCGGATTCGCCAACGATCGCAATCGACTCGTTCTCATAAATATCAAGCGATATGCCGCGAATGGCTGTCAATATTCTTCCGCGAACTCGAAATCTAACCCACAGGTCGTGAATAGACAGCAATACTTTTTTATCCTGATGATCCTGATTTTTATACGTAGTATTCAACATGCATTACATATGCGTTCTGGGATCAGACGCATCCCCCAAGTTCTGTCCGGCAACAAATAAAACAACTGTAATAATCGCAGAAATAGCAACCGGGCTCCAGAATTCAAATTCCCAGCCCGGGGTCACCATGGCGGGTTCAGCCTGGTATATGAGACGACCAAGCGACAGTTCCTGAAGCCCCATGCCAATATAAGCAAGAAACACTTCGTACGAAATATAGGATGGAATTTCGGTAGCAAGCAACGTCACGATTACAGATGTCATAAATGGAAGAATGTTCTTCATCGCGATTTTGAACGTCGAAGTTCCAAGGCACCGAGATGCCATGTTATACTCGCGATCACGGATTATGATCACCTGCGTCCGAATAAAATACGCGATAAAGAGCCAGCCTGTTAATGTCATGGCCAGCACCATGGTCCAGAAGCTGGCAGTCAAAATCATGATAAGAACTGATATAAACAAGATATAGGGCACATTGCCGATGATGTTATAGACCTCAAGCATAAAAACGTCGACGCGTTTGGAAAACCCCCAAATGGCGCCGATAATTATACCGATCGTCATATTAATAGCCGCACAGATCAGCGCAAGCGATATCGAGATGCGTGCGCCGTTCCAGACAGCATCAAACGTTGATTCACCGGCACCTCCAGAGCCTAGGATCCACTTGAGCTCGCGTCCGTTCTTCTCCATCGCATCAGCCGGTGAAAGGTGTTTGTTGGTCGGATCCATTAAGTATTCATAAGGGTCGTAATGGGTTAGTGCGGGGTAAACATATGTAAACACAATGATCACGGCCAATAAGAACAGGATCACGATGTTCAATTTCCTCTTAAAAAATACACGGAATACAGAGTGCCAATAGGAATACCTCGGCGCTGTAATTTTCTCCGAAATAAATACGCTGTGATCGACGTGGGAAAAGAGCTCCTCTTCTGTGAACCCTGTATCTGTCAAATCTACAAGTTTATTTTTTTTCATCTCAGACATATTATTACGGTTGCCTCCTGCTTAGAACGATGACAGAGACTCGTCTTATTTGTTAGGGTAACGCGCTATCTCGCTTTCTTCGTGTACGTAATCCTTGGATCCACTAAAGACATCAGGATATCGCCCATGATCAGCGAAACGACTGACAGTGTTGCGTAGAAAAGCGTCACACCGACAATCACATAGTTGTCATATGCGTTGATCGCCGTCGTCAAAAGGTTACCGGCACCCGGCACAACGTAAACGCGTTCTGTAATGATCGCGCCCGTCATAGCGAAAAGGATGCTTCCGGGAATACCATGTGTGATCGGAATAATCGCGTTCTTCAGGACATGTTTCCTAAAAATCTGCGATTCTGAGAATCCCTCGGCACGCGCGAATTTTACGTAATCCGAGTTCATCTGGTCGATCATATATCGCCGCGTCCACTTCATCAAATTCGCGATTGAAGGCAAAGCGAGCGAGATAATGGGCAGAAAATACATCTTCAAGTTGTCGGAATCCATATCAAAGGTTGTCGGAAGCTTGAGAAGTTTGCCGCCAAGCGCTTTGAAAAGGAAAATGTAGGCCAATGACGGCACAGCAATAATGAAAACGATGTATACGGTGCTGATCTTATCAAAGAGACCGTCTTTATGCCTTGCCATGGCGATGCCGATCGGGATCCCGAGACCATAAGCGATTGCCGTCGCGATAATCCCGATGATGAATGAATAGCCCAATTTCGATTTGCCGGCTTTGAACGTATTCACCACGGTATAGTCGTCATCAAAACGTTCAACATTGATACGACTGGCTTCACGTGATCGCGGCTGATAGGTGGCAGAATGCAGATCATCAGCGGATCGTTCCGTGAGACCTGTGGGATAGGTCACGGTTCTAGGCGCTAGAGTGCCCTGTGATTTCGTCATCGTCGTGAAAACATCGACGCCTCGGTTCACGACGAATGAACGACCGAGGTTGATCGTGATTAAATTTTGATGGATGTACGGAAATTCGTTATTCACGTACAGAAGGTATTTGTATTGCGTGCCATTGCCCATCACGGCAGGAGCGAAGCGTCCGTCTTGATAATAGGGATCGTGCCATGTGAACGTCAGCCCGCGATCCTCAATATCCTCTTTTGCGTAATGAATGTTGTCAATTGAGATAAGACGCGCGAAATAAGTGTAAAGACGATGGAAGAGCGGTTTGTCGCGCGTCGCAAACAAAATTGCGTTGCCGCTTCTTTGAATTCTTCTTCCGGTGTCCGGCGCATCAATGCGAATCACTTTAAAACCTTTGGACTCATAAAGTTTCGTAAACTCATCGATGTACTGCTTTGCAAGTTCGGAGTCTTTCTTCGGGTTGGCGCCGATCTTAACCGCTTTTTTATGGGTGTTCTCATCAATCTTGCCTTCGTCTAGAAGCGACTGTAAATACTCGGCGTAAGGCACATAATCGAGATAACCGTATTCTTTCCAGCGATTGTACTTATAAACGGTCTCCTGATTGCCGGTCATCTTATTGAACACAGGATCTTGAGCGAAAATAAGCTGCCGGTTCATTAGACCGAAAATCAGCATCATGACGATCAAAATCACGATGACAATCGAAAAGATGCCGTGAAGAAGCCTCTTTAAAATGTATTTCGTCATAGTCTCTCTCTAATCAACGGAAACGGGTGAGGGGTGGATAAAACCGAAATTTCATCCATCCCTCTGCCCGTGACTTAAATGATTATTGAACGATTTAGATAAATCGATCCGATGGAATTAATCGAGTCCGATACCGTTCACCATGTCGCCGCCCGGCAGATACGTATTGAGATACGTCGCGGGATCGCCGTAGTCGGGGCCCCAGCCGGAAGCGTCACTGATGTCATAGTTCTTCTCGTAACCTGTGGCAGCGTAATAGCTGGTGTAGTACCACTCAATAAAGTCTTCCGCGGGAACAAGGTTGAAGACAACCTTGCCGTCAAGGACACCTTCAACGCTCTGTTTCAAAGCGTTGGCTTTCTTTGAGAAAGATTCGCTGGCCTTAGGATACGGATAGTCGATCTTGATCGGATTCTCTTTTGAGATTTCTACGCCGACTTTAGCGAGTTCATCGATCGCAATATTCAACTCTTCGACCGCGGCATCAGGATTGAACCAGCCGTCGTAACCGTCACCGGAACCGAGGCCGTTATCCGCTTCAGGATTGTACACAACGATCGGATAGCCATCCGCGTCAAGCTGTGCCTGAACGATCTCGCCGTACCAAGTGCCGGCGGGGAAGTTTGTCTCCGTGCCGTTAATGTCAACGACTACATCTTCGTCGAGCGAAACAAAGTTCCACGGTACATAGCTGTTTCGGAGGCTGTTGAATTTTACATCTTCGCCAACGGTTTGGGCATTGTAAGTCGCTCTGTCGAGGGAGTACATGAACGCAAGACGGAAATGCTTGTTGTTAATCGCTCTGTGCGTTCTCCACGCATCGGTCACTGTCTGCGTCGAAACGCACTTCGTGGCATCGTTGGAGTTCATGAACGCATTGCGGTTCAGGTTGAAGAAGATCGAGAATGTTACCGCAGTAGTGCCGGAAACATATCCGTACTTCTCAAAGTTTCCGTCGCCTTTTGCGACTTCGTAGGAACTCGGGTTCAGGCCGCAGCCGTCAACCACGCCCGCCATACAGTCATTATAGGGCTTCATCGGGTCAGATCCATCATTGAAGAGCCATGTGTTCTTCTTAATGGTGACCGCATCTTTGTTCCAGTAGTTGGGGTTCGCTTCGAAGACAATCTTCGTTTCAGCCGTTGAGTTCGTCACCAGATAAGGCCCGATGTACGCAATGGCGTCCGGAGATTTGCCGTATTTGTAGCTGTCTTCCGCCTTGACATCTTCAAAGTCGGAACCGAACACGCCGCCCATGGAATCATAGTAGGTTCTGCACATCGGCGCGAATACGTTGTAGCTCAGCATGCTCATGAAGAACGAGCAGGGTTTTGTCAACGTGTATTCGAGGGTGTACTCGTCGAGTGCTTTGACGCCGACTTCATCAAAGTCGGTCACTTCACCGGCAAGATACTCTTCAGCATTGAGAATGCCTGCGCCGGCCGATGTTACGAGATACTCCAGTCCGCCCTTGGCGTCCAAGAGGTGCTGCATCGCGGCAACAAAGTCATCCGCTACCATCTCCGCAACTTCACGTCCCTGTGAGTCAACCCATTTCACGCCTTCACGAAGTTTGAAGGTGTATTTAAGACCGTCATCGGACACTTCATAGTCAGTCGCCAGACTCGGCTGCAAAACGCCTTCTTGGTCATAGCTGTAGAGGCCGTCGATCGTCAGAAGGATCGCTTCGCTGTCTGCAGAGTAGTAAGTCGCAAGATAGTCCCATGTCTTAGGATCTGACGTATAGAAGTAGGTCCATTCGTCCTTCAGTTCATAGCCTTTGTCGGCCATGAATTTCTTGGCCTCTTCGTAGTAAGTGCCGGTGCCCTTGAGATCATTCCACATGGCTTTCAGCGCTTCACGGTCTTCTTTCTTGATCAGTTCAGTTGCTACCAGCGCCGTGTGCACCTTGTCAGCGTCATTACCCCACAGCGCAAAATAGGTGGAGTAAGGAACAACACGGCTGATTGAGTTTGTTCCTCCTTGCGTGGTAGCCGGCAGGATCACGCCGGACTCCAAGAATTTCGCCTCTGCGATCGCCTGGAGAGCCCATCTCAAGTTCAGATCGTCTTCCTCGAGTGCTTTCTCGTAATACTCAAGGTACTCGCCGAGCTGCGCATCGTAGATCGCGTCACAGTTTGCGATGTGATTTTCCGGTTCAGTGACTTCGCCCAGTTTAATCGCCATGAGCGTATCGTCATCCGGTGCCGTTTCTACGGGCTCTACCGGATCCGACTCAACAGGATCGGAACCTTCAGGCTCAGAGGCTTTTGTCTGCTCTTTTGAGGGCTCTGCCGGTTTGTCGGGCTTACATGCCGCGACACCGAACAAAAGAACACTCGCCAGAACGAGAGCTAACAGTTTCTTCCAATAGCCACTTTTCATTCTGTATTCTCCTTTTCTCCTTAAAAAAATAATGTTCTCACTTCTGGAATCAAGTTATACTCCGGAAGATTGTAACTAACTATAACATTTTTTAAGAAGAGGCTAAAGACTGGATTTGTGATGAAAATGCTTTATATTGAGTACGCTTTTTCTTATTAATTAGTTAACTTCACTAAAAGAAGTCTAAAAAACAGCAGTAAAGTAAGTTTTGCTTCGACATTAGTGCAATATTTTGAAACTGTTAAAAACATATTACAGATTAATTATACATATTATGCATTCAGATATACATTAAAATGCTATGCCATATACGAATATTCCGCACATCCGATAACGCGTGTATTGTACGGAACTTTATCATTAGAAATACATGAAGTGGTGCCGGTGGCCGGACTCGAACCGGCACGGGACACTCCCACCGCATTTTGAGTGCGGCACGTCTGCCTATTCCATCACACCGGCAACTCTTCCAAAAAAGGATCACCCTTATGAGCGATCCGTTTTCTTGGTGGGGGAGAGCGGATTCGAACCACTGAAGTCGTCGACAACAGATTTACAGTCTGCCCCCTTTGGCCAACTCGGGAACTCCCCCATAATGATTAAATTGGTGGGCCATCAGGGACTTGAACCCCGGACCGGCCGGTTATGAGCCGGCTGCTCTAACCGACTGAGCTAATGGCCCGTAAGTCTCCGTCGGGCGCTACGTGATTATAAGGAAAGTCGTTTGTCTTTGTCAAGCGCTTCCTTGAGAACGAGGTGATCTCGTTCGGAAAAAGAGTGGTTTATATCCGGAAAACTCGTGAAAGAACATACCGTCTTGTTCACAGGATGCAGAAAAGTCAAACGACAGGCATGTAACGCAACTGTCGGCACACTTCTGTCTCGCGCATCGCCTTGACCATAGCGCCGATCTCCAAGCAACGGCATTTTGTTAGCGGCGAACTGAGCGCGTATCTGATGTTTCCGCCCCGTCCAAAGCGTAATGAGAAGGAGCGACTCGTTGCGTTTCAGATCTGTTGAAAGTCTCCTCCATGAAAGTGTGGCATCCACCCATCTCTTATGAACAGAGCGGATTTTTTGATGCTCTGAAGAATCATCGTTATGGCGCTTTGAGTGCGCATGAACACGTTTTTTCTGAAGCATATGCGTCTTTAGATTTTGAATAGTTTCTCCTTCATTATGTTTAGAACGGACTTGAACACGTCCTTCCGCCTCTTTTTCAGTCGATATCCAATCCGTAAGATCGCCGCTCTCTTCCTCCGGAATACCACGCGTGATGGCGATATATTCTTTTATTACTTGACGTGCACGAAATGCTTCAGCTAGACGCGATGCCGCTTTAGATGAACGCGCAAAGACCATTAGTCCGCTTGTTGGACGGTCAAGACGGTGTACGAGGGCAAGGAAAGGACGTCGTGTTCGACCTGATTTCTCCCAAAGTAATTGTTTGATTTCAGTTAACATATCAGGAGCGCGCGTAATATCTCCTTGAGACAACATACCTGGCGGTTTGACAGCAACGAGCAGATGACGATCCTCATAAAGAATCTCAATCTCTAGTTCCGATTTCCTGTTACCTTGCCTTCCCTGTTTTGACTTCATTTGACGTTTCAATAAATCGCTTCCCTTCTTCTTTTTCCAACCTCTCTCATACTATCAACTAATACCTAGGTATCATCATAGCACGATCACCTGTCTAGACCGGATGTCTGTCGTTGCCGACAGATAGTTCTCAATGCTCTCCCTGTAAAGTCGATCCATATCTGCTGACTTTGTTCCTAGAAGCAGAGCGCACAGCACAAAAATGTACGATGCATAGAACAGAATTATTGATAATAAATGCCACCAAATAGGTTCTTCTAATTGATTATCATCTTGATTATCATCGATCGATAACGTAGTTAGGCTATAATATAAATATCATGATGGAATGAACAACACGCTGATCGTGCACAACGGCGCAGCACAATCGCGTATAACCTTTTTAGGAGGTTTTATGTCAACAACACCCCATATTCTAATCTGCGATGATGATCCCGTCGTCCATGAATCGCTAGGCCTTTATCTTGACGCAGAACATTTCCCTTATTCTTCAGCATACGATGGTGAGGAAGCGCTTGAAAAATTCGCATCAGATAAACCGGACCTCATTATTCTCGATCTCATGATGCCGAAAATGTCCGGCACGGAGGTTTGTCGTATTATACGAAAAACCAGCAGCGTTCCCATTATCATGTTGACGGCAAAAGGTGAAGAAATTGACCGCGTACTCGGTTTAGAACTCGGCGCTGACGATTACATCGTAAAACCTTTTAGCCCACGTGAAGTGATCGCGCGCATTAAAGCCGTTTTTCGCCGTATTCACGATACAGAGACGGGACAGAAGCCTTCTATTTTGCGGTTTGAAGGACTCGAGATCAATCTTGACAACTATCAGGTCAAAGTCAATAACAAAGTCGTTCCGTTCACGCCCAAGGAAGTAGAAATTCTTTATCTTCTTGCGTCTCATCCGGGACAGGTCATGAACCGCGAACAAATTCTTTCCAAGGTCTGGGGCTACGATTATTTTGGCGATACGCGTACTGTTGATACTCATATTAAACGCATCCGACAAAAAATCGACAACGACAGTCCACACTACGGGCTTATAACGGTATACGGCGTAGGATATAAATTCGAAGCCTCCTAGAACGCGTTATTCTCGCTTATGAAAAACCGTTTTCTCGTACGCCGGATTTTTCTCCTTCTCGTGGCGGCCATTCTTCTGTGGACGGTGTTGACAGCTGTCTTTTACAGTTTCGTCGCCCATCCGGTGTTCACGCGTATTAAAGCGCGTGAACTTCTTCCTCGCGCCGAGATCATCGCAAAAAACGTGTCCGGAACATCTGACTTCAAAGAGATCGAATCTTTTGCCTCAACCATTATCGATCAGTCCGATGAGCTATTCGGCAACTGGATTTACATCGTAAACTCGGATGGAAACATTGTTTGTCATACACACCTGCCAAACACCAGAGAAGATGTTAATGAACGTCTGGCTTCTCTCGTTATTCAAGAGCATTGGGAGCTCGCTCAAAATCCTAAACGTCACCATCTGGCAGAAATCAAAATCCCACCTCAAGGAGATCGTTTTCTTATCCTTTCGGTGCCGGTCATCAATTCTGACGACGGACATATTGTAGGCACGGTCGTTATCGTTCAACCGGCTAACGAAATGGACGCGGGCATTCAAAGTCTGAACTTTGCTCTCATCACATCTTCACTCATCGTTTTAGTGATTATGGTCATTCCGATCATTATCGCGGCATTGCGTATTCTTAGCCCGCTTGAATCAATTCGTCGAGTCTCCGTCGCAATGGCAGAAGGCGATTTTTCTCAACGCGCTGACGAGACACAAGAAGGCGAAATTGGCGATCTTGCAAAAACAATTAACTGGATGGCAGAGGAACTCTATGCTTCTTTCCAGCAACTCAGCAACCAACGCAACAATCTAAAACAGATCATCGACAGCATAGAGGACGGCATTGCGGCATGTAACCGCGATGGCAAAATTACCGTCTACAATGATCGTATTTATTCGCTTTTCGGTCTCGATCCTCGTTTCGCAAAAAATACAACACCTGACGCTTTCCTCGCACGCACCAGAATCGGCTCCTTTTTCTCGGAAGCGATGGACAAAAAAGAAGCCGTGTCATGCGTTATGACTAAAGATCATCGCCAAATCCAAGTTGTGGTCACTCCCCTGATTTCAGAACAAAACACCATCACCGGCGCCGTAGGTCTTTTCCGTGATGTTACGAAAGAACAGCAGCTTGAACAGATCAGGCGCGATTATGTAGCAAATGTATCTCATGAACTCCGCACTCCGCTGACTGCGATGCGCGGTCTGTTGGAACCGCTGACGGAAGGCATGGTAAAAGATCCGAACGATCAGCAGCGATATCATTCCATCTTACTTCGCGAAACCATGCGCTTGTCGCGGTTAATTAACGATATGTTGGAACTTTCAAATATTCAAGCCGGCACCAATGTGATTGAGCTTGGCCCAGTGAATGTCACTGATATCGCCCATGGCCTTTTCGACGCTTACGATGCAACGGTGATGGAACATGGGCTTACATTAAATATCCATGGGGCGGAGCATCGTTTGCCTCCTGCCTGGGGTAACACCGACCGTATTGAGCAGATTCTGGTAATTCTAATCGACAACGCCATGAAGTTCACGCACGAAGGCGGTACCATAACGATTAAGACGTCAGCAAACGACCAACGTGTGCATCTCGGCGTTCGTGATACAGGAATCGGCATTGCCGCCAATGACTTGGATCACGTGTTCGATCGCTTTTATAAAGCTGATCGCGCCCACAACGAACCGGGAACAGGTCTTGGGCTCTCCATCGCATATCTTATTGCTGAACAGATGGGTGCCGAACTCACCGTCAAAAGTGAACTGGGAAAAGGATCGTGCTTCACATTGAGTATGCCGCTTGCCGATAACGTCATGCGCTCACTGGATCAAATGAAGGACGTTTACGATTCGCGCGATGAGAATTAACCGTTACATATCGTCAACCGGATACTGCAGCCGTCGTGCAGCTGATCACCTCGTCGAGGCAGGCGATGTCATGATCAATGGCGAACTCGCTACACTCGGAGCAAAAGTCAAACCAGGCGATCGCGTCACCATTCGCGGACAAATACTTGCTCCGCCCTCTGAAAATCAACGGGTTTATCTTCTCCTTAACAAGCCGCCGGGCATCACTTGTACCAGCCGTCGGGATGTACCCGGCAACATCATGGATTTCATCGATTATCCAACGCGTGTTTTCACGGTAGGACGCCTTGATAGAGATTCACGAGGACTGATTTTGCTGACAAATGACGGTATGATTGCAAACCGCATCATTAGAGCGCGTTACGGACACGAGAAAGAATATGAGGTGACTTGCGACCGTGACATCTCGGATGATATGATCCGAAAAATGAGAACGGGCGTGCCGATTCTGAACACCGTAACACAACCGTGTAAAGCTTGGAAAACGAGTGCGCGGACGTTTCGTATCGTGCTGACACAGGGGCTTAATCGACAGATCAGACGAATGTGCGGCGCACTCAACTATAAAGTACTGGACCTCTGCCGTGTGAGAATCATGAATCTTTCCATTGAAGGGATTAAGGAAGGTATGTGGCGTAAACTGACAAACGATGAGCTAACGGAGCTTCATCGATTAGTCTGTGCCAAAGAAGATCACGAATAGTATCGACGCTAGACTTGACCTTTCGTAATATTATAGTATTACTATGGTTTTTTACAGAGAAGACACGGCAATTCGTAAATTGGCAGGGTAATAAATATTTTGCCGATTTCTCGGCATTAATTCCAATCACAAAGGTTACATAGAGCACGAAAAAATACGCGAGCTATGCTACGATGAATACACTTACCCCGAGGGAAAATACTCTCGTATTATTTAAGGAGAATAGAATATGAACGAACTTACTTTCTATGAATGCGACATTTGTAAAAACTTAGTGTATCTAGTACACGACGGTAAAGGAAAAATGGTCTGTTGCAATCAGCCGATGACAAAACTGGAAGCCGGCTCTGAGGACGCATCACAAGAAAAACACGTTCCCGCGCCTACGCGTAACGGCAATGTATTGGATGTTGTGGTCGGCAGCGTGGAACATCCGATGATCCCTGCGCACTACATCGTGTGGATCGCGACTGTTCAAGGTGACCATGTGCAGTTCGTGCACCTTACATCTGATGACGATCCTAAAGCCTCATTCAATATTTCACCGGGAGAGGTCCGCGTGTACGCACATTGTAACCTGCATGGACTTTGGACCGCTGAAGCTTAAACGAATATTTCTGAAAAAAAAAGAGACTGTCTCAATTCGAGGCAGTCTCTTTTTAATTGCGGCATTTATAAACCTAAGTGCTCAGTCGCTCATCCTCGTCCAAAGCGATCGTCACCGTCATTTCTGCTTTTTGGGCAAGAAGCTCTTGAAAAAAGGCGTCATCCGTACGCTTTTCTTCCTCAAATTGATCATCCCTGTATAGGGCATCATTCTTTACTTTTTTTCTATGATGCAATACGAATGCAACTGTCATAAGAATAATTAAGACTGACAATGCGCCGATACTGATATATAACCCTGTAAAGAATCCTATCGGTATAAAGCTCATGCTGAGCGTGTGTTCGCCCTGCTTCACAGGCAAGGCCATCAATGCGCCGTCGACGACTTCAATCTTGACCTGTTCGCCGTTAATCTTGGCACTCCAACCGGGATCATAAGGTATTGAGATTAAGATATGTCCATCCTGTTCTGCGCGGATCACGCCGAAAAAGCGATCCTCGTAAAAAGAGGAAAGCGTGAAGCCATTCGCCTTTGCATGGTCAGCCATCTTTTGAAGAAGTGCGGTATCCAGCGAGGCGCAATGCACCACAAACTCACCTTCCGTTTTTGCGTCTGTGGCGAGCTTTATTGTCAAACGGATCGACTTACCCGCCTCAACGGATCCAAGTTCAACGATTCCCTTCTTCCCCTTGTCGATTGAAACGAGACGACCGTCAACATCGGCTTCAATAAAGCTAACCTCATGACCGCGAAGATCGACATTTAGATAATGAGGACCGTTTTCTTCCACTTTCCATACCAATTCATACGTCGAAACACCTCCGGACACCCTCGAAAAATGAAAGAGTGACTTATCTTCTGAGATGGATGAAAGTTCAGAGTGCCCCATCTCTATGGTAGGCTCAACAAGCCGGAACATCACATCTTTTTCTCCTGAAATTGCCTTTGACAATTCGTTTTGCGTCTTAAAAGGGTTGCCATAGCTGCTGCTATAAGACGTAATGTTCGAACTGCAAGCAAATGCCAGAGAAAAGACGTATGGATTCTCATAAACGGTCACCGAGTGATTGCCGAGCACAACGGGACGTTCATCATCTTTGAGCTCCGTAGAGCTGCGTTCAATAACATAGCGAATCGCAAAAAGCGAATCACAAAACAGTGTAGAGCCGCGGTATTGATAACTGTTGATGCCATTGTTCTGATAGCCTATGTTCTTAAAGAACGGAACAGCGCTTTCCGGCGACGTCGAAGCAAAAAGCGATAGCCCCTGCAAGCCGTAGAGCGCCGGATCGTTGGAAGTTTTATACGGTTTAACTTCTGTACGGTAAAAAAGACTTCCTCCACCTTCCATCTCTCCTATTTTGGCCGCCGCTTGGCGGATTGACGAAGGCGCTTCACCAACGGTATAACCGTCACGACTTCCGTAATACTCATTATTGTCAAGCCAAGAAATACCCGATATCGAAGACAGAATGATCTCGAACAGCATGATCGAAAATAAAATGCTCGTCATCAGCTTACGGCGTGTTTTTCGCGTACGAAGCGACAGAAAAGAGAGCACATACATCACGATAAGCAGGATTGTAGCCCACGAAACCCATGAGGGCGCTTTGATGTCGTCAACAAGACCAGTTATCACCGGAACTGCCAGAGCAAAAACGAGGCCAAGCAACCCTATTTCCATCCGCGAAAAATCGCTTACAGAACGCATCGCTTCGTAGGCAAGCGTTAAAACAAAGAAAACGATAACAAAGGAAAAGCGATGTGGCAACTGATTGGGGTAATGCATGCCATGCCATATAAAATTGAACACATTGAAATCGAATGAGAGCAACAATAAGAAGAAGACAAGTATGTTCAATATTTTGTCACGCAGACGAATTCTCCCCGAAACGACATACATGGGCAACAACAACAGGATAATAACGCCACAGTAAATGTTTGGGGCGCCTGAGCGAACCGTTGGTTCGAGGAAAGGAAAAAACTGTCCAAGATATTTAAGCGGCTGGCCTGCAAGCTCAGGTTTGGGGAAAGCGTCGCCCGCAGCAGAAGTGAGTTTTAGAGACTCCCACGTCGGATAGATAAGTACGGCAGTGAGCGCAACGGCAAGGATCGTCAGACCGACAACTGCTAAAAAAATCAGCAAAGTCTTCCTGTGAGGAAATTTTTCGGTTGAGCGAAGAAATAAAAGCGGAAACATCAGCGCTATAAACAGACACGCCATATAAGCAGTGTAAAAGTGACTTGCAATCATCATGGCCAGTGCGATCGGGTAAAGAATCCACCGTCCGTCGCGCATCAGACGGATCAGCGCGGCAAACACAATCGGAAGCCATATAAGAGTGTCAAGCCACATTACATTCCATGCGTACGCCATCGTAAAGCCCGAGAGTGCGTACAGCGACGAAAAAGCGATCGCAAGGTATCCACGTCGTTGAAACGCTGTCCTTAGGAAAAAGTGAAACGCCCAGCCTGCAAGCCCGATCTTTAAAAGTGAGATGAACAAAATCGCTTCCGTCAATAAAGACGGGGGAAATATTAAAAGCAGCAAATTAAAAGGACTTGCTAAGTAATAAGCGAAAAGTGCGTAAAAATTGAGTCCCAAACCGCCGGCGAAGGAGTAAAAAGGAGATCCTCCCGTCAGGATTTTGTCACGATAGACCGCCATAAAGGGGGCGTACTGGTGGTAAAGATCAACCGTCAGAATATGACGATTGCCAAAGGGAAAAACGCCGCGTACCGCATAAGCAAGAAATAAAACCAGAAAAGGAATAAGAAATGCAAGAATAGCGTAACGGCGATTCTGAACTCGACGCCGATCGCGTACATCAGGTAAAAAAGACATAATCCTGCTACGTTGCTTCAGCGTCTGCATTTGGCGACGACCTCCTCAAGACGATCTGCTGAGCCAGTCTATAAGCCGGGTTCTGTCGTGGACGGTCATCTATCTCGATCTTCTGTTGCCAGAAGACTCTAGCCGCCTCCGCGGAACCGGCAGGCACCCGTTGTTCCTCCACGGCGTTGCTCCGGATGGGGTTTGCATGGCCGGTACGTCTCCGTACCGCCGGTGAGCTCTTACCTCACCTTTCCACCATCGCCGAGACGCCTCTCGGCAGTCTATTTCTGTTGCACTGTCCTTAAAGTCGCCTTCACCGGCCGTTAGCCGGCATCCTTGCCCTAGGAGCCCGGACTTTCCTCAGCGAGCGCTTTTCAGCGTTTCGCCGCGACCGTCAAACTGACTCAGCCCTGATCTATATTATTATAAAGTGATAGACGATACCGTTCAAATGACAAACTTGTGACACCTTGTCTATGTATTCATCCGCATCTCAAGCTGCAGAATAAGAGATTCTATCTTCGAATCAAAAGGTTTGCGCTTTATCAATTTTTGAAGCTTTTGGTAAAGCCAAGCCAAATACGACCATGGTGCAGCTGTGTCCTCCGTTCGATACTCAACAAGACGTTTTTGAAAAGAAAGGCAGAATTGATCCGCGTTAAACGGGATATCTTTATATAACAGCCGATAAAATACACGAGTCTTATCGAGGAAACACTGACCGAAATACTTGTCAACTGAAGAACAGAACGGCGACGAATGAACTGGTATTGACGGATCGCAAACGATGACAAGATACGAGTAGCGGCGATCAAAAACAGCTATCTCATTAAAAGGAATCAACCCGACCTCGTAGAGAAAACACCGTAATACTTCGTCATACGTTTGAGGCTGCAAAACAAGACGTCGTGCTCGTTGCGCTTTAGCAAGACCGGCACGAAGAATTTGGGTGATGCTCTCCCCGCCAAGCCCGCTAATGATTACTGTATCGTCTGACGTCAACGAAATTTTCTCAAAGCCATTTGTTTCCAGAAACGTAATCCGCTCTCTATCAACGTTCTCCTGATTAACATGACGACGTGCTGCAAATAGCGGTCCCCGCCTAATATCCGTAGCGAGGACTTCTGATACCACTCCTTTTTTCAAAAGCGCTATAGGGATACGTGCGTGATCGGTGCCAATATCAACGACACGTCCGCCTGGCGGCACAAGCGAAGCGATAAGCGCAAGACGGCGGCTCCCCCCCAAATCAGACGCCGAAAAAGTGAAGCCGCCGTCCATCATATCTTTTCTTTTAACAAAAAGTGCATCGCCCAAACGAACATCATTGATTTTTCGATCTTGTCCATACGTTGAACGCTATTGACGCGATTCAATCTATTTGACGATTTAGTCAAGGTACTCGCGAAGTTTATCGCTCATTCCGGGACCGCGCATTTTTCTTAGTGCCTTCGCTTCAATCTGGCGAATGCGCTCACGTGTAACATCAAACTCAAGGCCGACTTCCTCAAGAGTGCGCGATCTACCGTCATCCAACCCGAAGCGTAGCCGCAGGACTTTTTCCTCTCGCGGCGTAAGACTGGACAGTACTTTTGTCAGCTCTTCTTTAAGGAGTGTGGAAGCCGCTTGATCGGCAGGTGACGGCGCGTCTTCATCCGGAATAAAATCGCCAAGATGACTATCTTCCTCTTCTCCGATCGGCTTTTCAAGCGACACCGGCTCTTGTGAAATTTTCATGATCTCGCGTACTTTTTCAGGCGTGATGTCCATTTCTGCCGCAATCTCCTCGACCTCCGGTTCACGACCAAGCTCTTGAACGAGTTGCCGCTGTATACGGATAAGTTTGTTGATCGTTTCCACCATGTGCACCGGAATACGTATCACACGCGCCTGATCAGCGATAGCACGCGTGATCGCCTGACGAATCCACCACGTGGCGTATGTACTGAATTTGAATCCCTTGGTGTAGTCGAATTTGTCGACCGCCTTAATGAGTCCGAGATTCCCTTCCTGAATCAAGTCTAAAAAATGCATCCCGCGACCGGTATAACGTTTCGCAATGCTCACAACGAGGCGCAAGTTGGCCTCAATCATATGCTGTTTAGCTTCCCAGTCACCGGCTTCCATCCGCGCGGCAAGAATCTTTTCTTCCTCTGCGGTGAGCAACTCGACTTTGCCGATTTCTTTCAAGTACATGCGTACAGGATCATCAACAAGCATCGCGTCGTTGTATGCTTCCGCCTTTTTGCTTCTGTCACGCTCACGCATCTCCAGCACGATCTCTTCGTCATCAATGACCTCAATGCCGACGCGTTCCAAAAGGATAATCACATCATCCAATCGATCTTCATCCCATTGGATTTTATCCAAATAATCGAGCACTTCCTGCTGCTTTAGCTCACCATCTTTGTCTTTGCCGTAGAAAATCAATGGGTAAATGATATTGAGATCAATGTCAGTATCGCCTAAACGCTCTCGTAGTGTTTCTTCATCTTTCTCCGACGGATCCAGATCATCACCATCTTCATCTAGGAAAATCTCATCGTCTTCAATATCATCTTCGTTATCGGGATCGTAATCGCGGTCTTCCTGATCGGCATCATCATCGGATATACGTGTGACGTGAATGTCCTCTTCAGCAAGCTGAGATACTTTGGATACGGATAAAATTTCGTCTTCAGACTCAACGTCAAGCGCCGGCGTTCTGATTGGACGATAATGGACGGTAGAAACCCAGTCCGGTAAGGACAACATTGATGTTTCCGTGGCCTCCATCGGCTCAATAGTCAACACATTGTATGCAGATTTGGCAGAAGCTTCTTGCCAAGTTAATACGCTTATTTCTTTTTTACTCATCGCAGTCACTGTTCTCCTTGCAAGATTGTGCGCATAATTTGCGCGGACATCATTAGCTCGGCCGCTTTAGAAAATGCACGATCGGCATTTTCCTTCTGACCGGAAATTTCCATTTCAGAACCTTTGTCATTCAGCATCGAGGCGTCGTTTTCCCAACTTTCTGCTCTCATTGTAAGCAATGCTCGTTTGTAAAGGCGCCGTTTGTCATCAGGTTTGATTCGCATTTTCTCAAATGTTTTGATTGTCTGCAAGAAGGCGCGTCGCAGTGCTTCAACATTTTCTGCCGTTTTCTTCTTATTCGAATCGTCCTGCACATCAAGTTGATCGACACGCGCTAGAAAAGTCGCCATCGTCAACGTGCCGTCTGCCGCGCTATCAATCATTGAGAGTGCCAATTGTCTTAGTGCACCCGGCGAAAAATCTGCCGGTTGAAGCGGCATACGGGTATCATCTGATAACAACATTTCCCTGACAGCGGTCGATAATGAAAACCCTTCTAGCATCGACTCTTCAATACGCGGTCGTTCTTTGATAAGTGAAGGCTCCGTCACCAAAAGCGCCATAAGGTTCATCGCGTGATTATCTTCGCTTGTTTGAGCCGGAGCTCGTCGCTGCTGAAGATGTGTCATACTCTTAGGGCTGCGCGAATCGCGGTAATCCACATTTGACACCTTCATTTTATCATCGCGTCGTTGAGTTCGGCGGCGTTCGACCTCTTCCATAATTGTTTTGGATGAAAGACGCCAGCGTTCGCCAAGACGTCTGGCATAAAGCTCTCGAGTCACTCCATCCGGCTCTTCAGAAAGAATGGAGAGCGCACGGTTACGTGTCTCATTCTCCGGAAGGAGAGGAATCTCTTTTTGTTCTTGTGCGAGCAAGGCGAGTTGATAACCTGTTACATCTAGTGATTCAGCCAGCGCAGCAACCAGTCGGCCCTTGCCAAAGCGGTTGAGGTAATCATCCGGATCCTTCGCTCCATCCAACAGCACAAAACGGGCAGATACATTTGCCTGCTGCAAAACCTCATGCGCGCGCAACGCCGCTTCCGTACCCGCGCGATCCGCGTCAAAGAGAAGAAGAACGTTGCGAGCCGTGCGACCGAGCAGTTGCGCCTGATAAGGGGTTAATGCCGTTCCGAGTGGTGCTACAACATTCCGAACACCTGCTCGGGCAAGCGCAATCACGTCCATATAGCCTTCGACAACAATCATTTCTTCTGATCTTGCACGTTGTGCTTGGGGCCATCCGAAAAGATGCTTGCCTTTCTGGTAAACGAGTGTTTCGGGCGAGTTGATATATTTGGGACCGTCATCTTCGATGCGTCGTCCGCCAAAGGCGAGGATACGCCCTTGCAAGTCAATGACGGGAAACATGACACGCCCCCGGAAAAAATCTATCCAATTACCCTGACTGGAGCGTCGAATCAAACCGGCGTCGGTCATCGCCGATTCTTCAAACCCCTTTTCCTTTAGATGTTGAAAAAGACCATCCCATCGATCAAGCGCAAAACCTAGTCCAAAAGAACGATAGATACCGCGGTCAATACCACGACGCGCCAGATATTCTCGCGCAGGCTGTCCCTCCGGTGATTCGAGTGTACTATAAAAATAACGAGCCGCCTCCAGCAAAGCCGACATAGCTTGCTGGCGACGCTCCCTTTTTATCTTCCACTGTCCGTCACTTTCCTCTTCATCTAGTACAACGCCGGCTTGATCTGCCAGTAAACGGATGGCTTCAGGATAGGAAATGTGCTCTATCTCCTGAATAAATTTGATGACATTGCCACCTTTATGACACCCGAAACAATAAAAAATCTGTTTGCTGGGAACGACACTGAATGAAGGTGTCTTCTCATCATGAAAAGGACAAAGCCCAAATAGGTTCAGGCCGCTTTTTTTCTCAAGGCGGACATAACGCGAAACGACATCAACGATGTCGTTCGCACGAATAACGTCATCAATCGAATGTTGAGAAATCAACCCCAAATCGTCTGCTCCGCACCTTAGGTAAAACGTCGAATAGCAACGACTAACCTATACAGGAAGCCTCACGAATAAGCCATGGCACAGATGGAGCATATACTCCACAACATCTATAGACATTCGCTCGTTTGACACAAATGTCAATTCACAACGCAGTTTATGCGACTTTGACTGCCTAATCTGCGTCTTTTTCCTAGGATGACACCCTATCTTACGAATCTGCTTCCTTCGATTCTTTTTTGGATTCTTTCTTGCTCTTTCTGGAGTCTTTATCTGACTCGGCATCCTCATCATCAGGGATTACCGTGCTGATGGCGCTTTTCTTAAAGGTCAACATCGTGCTCGCGACTCCCGAGTAAATAGTCACTTCATCGCCTGAAATGTTGGCAACACGTCCGACAATACCGCCAATGGACATCACTTTATCACCCGGCTTCATACGTTCTAGTTTGGCTTTGAGCTCTTTCTCTCTTTTCTTCTGTGGACGGATGGTGAAAAAATACATCACTCCAATGATGAGAATAAAGGGCAGGAACATCCCTAGCGACTGTAAAATACCGCCTTTTTGCGCGGACGCGTCTGTTGCTTGTTTTGCCGCCAGCAAAAAAGTACTAAACATCATATTGATTTCTCCTTCAATGGTAAAAACTCCGTGCCATCAACGACACCGCACGGGCAGCGTCTCTAGGGCGACACTGATGAGTGTACCATAAAAACGGCGGTTTGACGATAATGCACGGCAGCATGGCGATAATACACCTCATGTTGTTGATTAGAAAATCTACTATCACAGCAGAACTTATCTAGAAGTCACTTTCAAGTGATCCAGGATTGCCATAATACTGTTCTATAAAGGCATCGCGAAATGAGAGAAGTTCATTATTGCGTATGGCATTGCGGATGGATGCCATCAAGTTTAAGAGAAAAGAGAGATTGTGCCATGATAAGAGGCGCGCTCCAAGGATTTCGTTGCAACGGATTAAATGATGTAAGTATGCACGAGTGTAGTGACGACAGGTGTAACATTCACAAGCGGGATCGAGCTGACCAAAATCGTGTCTGTAGGAGGCGTTTCGAATGACGACCCGCCCTGTCGAGGTAAGAGCTGTTCCGTTTCTTGCGACACGTGTAGGATAGACACAGTCAAACATGTCTATGCCGCGTATGGAGCACTCAACTAGATAATCCGGTGTACCGACCCCCATCAGATAGCGCGGACGGTCTGCCGGCATCCAAGGCATAATAGCCTCAAGCATCGCATACATCAACTCCGCCGGTTCTCCGACCGACAGGCCGCCGATGCCGTAACCGGGAAGATCAAAAGATGTTACTTCTCTAGCGCTTTGCACGCGCAGATCTTCATAGGTCCCGCCCTGAACAATACCAAACAGCGCCTGATCATGAGCGCCATCCCAAACATTGACACAGCGCTCCAACCATCGCGTTGTACGCTCAAGCGATTGCTTAGCATAAGCTTTATCAACAGGCCACGGCGTGCATTCATCCATCGCCATCATGATGTCCGAGCCGAGTACTTGTTGAATCTCGATCGATTTTTCAGGCGTGAGCATATGTCTCGAACCGTCAATATGCGACTGAAAGACCACACCCTCTTCCTTAATATTATTTAACTTTGCCAGAGAAAAAACTTGAAAGCCACCGCTATCCGTGAGGATCGAACGATTCCAATTCATAAAAGCGTGCAATCCGCCCGCCTCACGCATTACTGTTCCACCAGGACGCATCCATAGATGGTATGTATTACTAAGAATGATATTCGTCCCGATCTTTTTAAGTTCCTCCGGCGTCATTGTCTTAACAGTTGCCTGAGTTCCCACAGGCATAAAAACAGGCGTTTCAAAACTCCCGTGCGGCGTCTTGAGAACACCAAGTCGCGCACCGCTCTGTCGGCAGATATGTTTTAGTTCATACGTCACGGGAATTGTCATCGGCCTCCTCCACTCTTATTACTCTGTTATTGGCTTGCTCTGTGATTGGCTTGCTCGTCTCCTTGCTCTGTGATTGGTGGCACACTTGATGATTCTACTAAACGAGGAAGCAAAAGCATAGCATCGCCCAAACTATAAAATCGATATTGACGCGCAATCGCCTCCTGATACGTTGCGAGTATTTTTTCTCGTCCCATCAATGCAGAGACAAGCATGAGCAGCGTCGACTCAGGCAAATGAAAATTTGTGATCATAGCGTCCACTACGCGGAAACGAAATCCGGGATAAATGTAGAGTTCTGTACTTCCCGATGCTGGCTTAAGTTTGCACTCGTTGTCACCATATTGTTGTTTTAAGGCAACGCTTTCGAGCACTCGACAGCACGTGGTTCCGACGGCCACCACACGGTGACCGGTTTGTTTGGCTTTGTTAACGGCGTGTGCCGCGTCATCGTCAAAAACATAGTACTCACTATGCATGACGTGATCTGTCACATGTTCTTCTTTTACAGGAAGAAATGTGCCTAGACCCACATGAAGCGTAACACGAGCAATATTGATTCCCATACCGCTGATTTTCTGTAGTAACGTTTCAGTAAAATGAAGACCTGCTGTCGGAGCCGCGGCTGATCCCGGAGTACATGAATATACGGTTTGATAACGTTCCGGATCCTCAAGTTTTTCATGAATATAAGGAGGAAGCGGCATTTCGCCCAGTCGTCCGATCAAGACCGAAAAATCACCATTATAATCAAATTGAGCAATCCGAGTGCCATCCGACATAACATCGACGATTCGCGCTTCGAGCTCATTTTTTGAGAAAACGATGTGCTCTCCGAGTCGAGCATTTTTTCCGGGCTTTACAAGCACCTGCCATATACTATTCTCAAGTTGATGCAATAAAAGAAATTCTACACGACCACCCGATTTGGCGCGTCGACCATAAAGACGCGCCGGAATAACGCGTGTATCGTTAATCACGAGACAGTCACCCGGGATTAAATATTCCGGAAGATCCGAAAACACACGATGTTCAAGTGTACCGTTGTCATGCATCACCAAGAGACGCGATGCATCTCGGACTTTTTCCGGATGCGAAGCGATTAATCCTTCAGGCAAAATATATCGGTATGAGGAAGTCTGCATATCAGCATCTTCCGCGACAATAGTTTCAGGATTTCGCATCATGTTCTTTTCAGTCTTTCTTTTGATTTTGCATTATCATGATGCTCTTGTTGCTTACTAAATAATGGGATTCCAGCGTATCTTATTTATCGCACAAGACCATTTCATCTGTTTCTGCCGGTTTCTCTAGTGTATGCCGAAGGCAGGAGGTCTCTTCTAAGATTTCGACAAAGCTTCCGGAGAAGACACAGTCGATGTCTTTTTGGATTTAGATGCCTTCTTAGACTTAGATGCTCCTGATCGCTTACGTGTTGGGCAATCCTTATTTGAACAAGCTTCATAGGTTCTTCCGCGAAAGCGTCTCAAAACACAATAACTGCCGCACACATCACATGTTTTTCCATCGATAGGAAGGTCAAAGCTTGTAAAATCACAGTTTGCATCGTTTGTTTTATCGCAATAATAGAGACGATTCCCGCGCCTTATTTTACGAACACGAACCGGCGATCCGCATTTGGGACAATGCGCGGACGTCGGATCAGAAATCGCTTCCGTATAATCGCATTCAGGATAGCGATTGCAGGCAATAAATTTTCCATAGCGACCAATGCGGATAACCAAGTCACCTTCTTCACATTGAGGACATTTTCGACCTGTCGGCTCGTCCTCAATCACAACTTTTTCAGCAGTTTCTTTGGCCTTTAAGACATCTTTGTGGAAAGGACCGTAAAAGTTGTCTAAGAGCCCCACCCAGTTTCGGCTGCCGTCCTCGACATCATCGAGCGCATTTTCCATCTCTGCCGTAAAATCCGTATCGACAATGCTTGCAAAATGTTCTTCCAACATTTCAGTTACTGCCTTACCAAGTTCCGTTGGCTTAAGTTGTCGCTCCTCTCGTTCTACATAGTAACGATCAAATAACGTCGATATGGTCGGAGCATAAGTAGAGGGACGTCCAATCCCTAGCTCCTCCATCGCCTTGATGAGCGATGCTTCCGTATAACGAGGTGGTGGTTGTGTAAACTTTTGTTCAGGAGCAAGTCTATCGCAAAGCAATCGATCACCTGCTTTTAGTTCAGGCAGCTCAACAATATCCGGTTCATCATCATCTGCAGAGTTGTCGTCCTTTTTGTTGCTTTCTTTTTTTTCATCTAAGTCGGACTGCACGCCGTACAGTTTCAGCCAACCCGGAAAAATCATCTTTTCGCCGCGTGCCCTGAAAAGATAATTACCAGCGAGAATATCACAAGTTATTTTGTCAAAAACGGCAGGTGTCATTTGTGATGCCATGAAACGATTCCAGATAAGCGTGTAAAGTTTCAAAAGATCACCTGACAAGTAGGATTTAACACGTTCAGGAGGCATGTCAAGATGAGAAGGACGAATCGCTTCATGTGCGTCTTGTGCCTTGCTTTTATTACGATAAAACGGCGGCTTATCCGGAAGAAATGACGTCCCAAAACGATCTTCAATCCACGCGCGTGCTTCGCGGACGGCACTTGTGGAAACGCGAACGGAGTCCGTTCGAATATAAGTCACAAGAGATATCTGACCGAGTTCGCCCAATGCTATGCCTTCGTAAAGTCTTTGCGCGGCGCTCATCGTCCGTTTCGCTGTGAATCCAAGTGCTCGTGATGCACTTTGCTGTAGTGTACTCGTTGTAAATGGCGCGTAAGGTCGGCTTTTACGTGTTCCGGGTTTAACCTCATCTACAATAAATTCGTTTTCTTTAATTTCGGTCAGAAGCGTGTCAAGCTCTTCTTTCGAACCGATGGTCATTCGTGACACACGTCCATTTTTCTTTGTGCCTTGAAACAATGTTGAAAAAGGTGATTCTTTCTCCCCCTTTTTCAAGAAAGCCTGTAATTTCCAATATTCTTCAGGTATAAACTTATCAATCTCACGCTCACGCATCACGATTAAACGAGTTGCAACAGACTGAACACGCCCGGCGGACAGCCCTTTTCGAACTTTCTGCCAAAGCAACGGTGAGAGTTCATACCCTACAAGGCGGTCAAGGATCCGACGCGCTTGCTGTGCGTCGACCAAATTAATATTGATCGGATGCGCATTTTCAATCGCATAACGCACTGCACCGGATGTGATTTCGTTGAAAGTAATACGACAGTGACTGTTCGGGTCTATTTTTAATATATGAGCTAAGTGCCAAGCAATCGCTTCTCCTTCCCTATCCGGGTCAGTTGCGAGCAAAACACGATCGGCCTTTTCCGATGCTCTCCTTAGTTCTTTGATGATTTTATCTTTTCCAGGCATGATGAGGTACATTGGCTTAAAGTCGCGATCTACATCTACACCCAGCGTGGAAGCCGGGAGATCACGAACATGCCCGACCGACGCCTTAACCTCAAAATCCTCTCCGAGATAGCGAGCGATCGTTTTTGCTTTAGCAGGTGATTCAACAACAATTAACGTTTTTGACATGCATCTCTCTCAATTTCTTAGGATATTACATCACATCCAAATCCAAAACATTATATACAGAAGTTTTCATGATCTGTCAAAAACAGTTCTTTTTCTATCTTATTGTAAATGAACTCACAGCGGAACCCGTTAACGCTGAATGCAGAAACAAACAGGATGATTCGCGCTTCCCAATGCCGAGCTTGCTTCGACATTCAGCTATGAACACGTTGATAAAGTCCTCGGTGAAGCCTAACGACGCCTTCACACTGTAATTCTGATAAAATCAGTGCGGTCTTTCGTGAACTATATTGGCATATTTCGGCAAGCAGGCTGAGACTTCTCGGTGCTGCATCAAGAACATCAAGCAGTTTCTGTACATCCGGAGAACGCATTTGAGACGTCCGGTCAGTTCGTGTGTTTACACCTCCACTTTGTGTTGCTTTGTGTACGCTTGATGTCCTTGGCGTATGAAACGTCGTGCGCCCTTGCGTATTTTTGCTCTTTTGTGACATTTTTTGCCCAATCAATGACACCGGAACTTGTAATGCCTCGCGTCCAGGCGCGATTTCCCTTCTATATCCCGTTCCTTGTATCGTTGTTACCGATTCTAAGGCGGGTTCCTCTTTTTTCGAAAGCATATGATAATGTTGTTGTGCAATAAATGAAGAAGATGACGGACTTACTTCGGACAATCCCGGAATATCGTGCAATGACTCGACAAGAATTGCTCCTTCACGAATTAACTGATGGCAACTGTGACTTGAACCCGCAATAATCGATCCCGGTACTGCACAAACATCACGTCCCTGATCTGCAGCAAATCCGGCAGTAATAAGCGTTCCGCTGGCCTTGGAAGCTTCTGTAACAAGAACCGCGTGACAAATCCCTGAGATAATGCGATTACGCGCCGGAAAGAAATGACGTAGCGGCTTTCTGCCCGGAAGAAACTCCGAAATAAGCGCGCCCTTTTCAATAATTTGAGCAAAAAGTTTGCGGTGTTCCGCCGGATAAACCACATCGACTCCGCATCCTAACACGCAAAATGTCAATCCATCTTCATGAAGCGCCACACGATGCGCTTCGCCGTCAATACCGCGAGCTCCTCCCGATACAATTGGCACACCGCGCCTCGCCAAGCCGGATACTAGACGACGCGTCACTTCCAGCCCGTATACAGAGGGATGACGTGAGCCTACTACAGCAATTACACGCGAACCTGAGAGAGGTGCAAGATCAATACCTTTCCAAAAAAGAATCGCCGGCGGATAGCTGATTTCCTTCAAAAGGATGGGATAGTCGTTATCCGCAATAGTCACTGCCTGTATATCCGTCTTACCTCTTGGGTCAAAAACGTTATAATAGGCTAGAAATAGGTCTTGAATGATTGCGCATTGCTCTGATGACGCAAGATAACGACTCAGCCCGGACAAGCCTCCGGCTTTCCTAAGGATATCTATGCGTACTTTGTGCTCAACTTTTGCCTTATTACATGCTTCGGTAAAAGCGCATGCCACCGCTAATCGATTGATCCCGTCGACAGTGCCTGATTTCACCAAATCTCCTCCATATATTGGCAATCTATATCGATTTTCTGGAAAATCCCGGCATTATGTCCTGAGTTTTCCCCCAACCCTCCCGTGTGCCTGCATAATAATAAATATCCAAGCATCCCCGTTATTATGTCCCGCACGTTCCCCCCCTTATTACCGTACGGAATACTCAGAATGGCATACCGTTAATCATGCAGAGAAAGTTTTCCCATATGCTCACATGGAATCGCCGTGATAGCTGACTACGAACAGCAAGATCCTCATGCTTAACAACCGGAACAATGAGAATAATGATGATCACGTATTCCGAACATCCAATTATCAAGAACTCATCTTCCTTTCCGTATTCTGTTCGAATGGTAGAGACTGATGATACTGAAATGATTCAGCTATATCATCACGCAAAACGACGTCCCTCGCATCAAGGTCCGCAATTGTACGTGCGACATGCAGTATTGAAAAAAAAGCTCTCGCTGAAAGCAATGCCATATCAACCAATCGTGCCGCATATACCATATTTCTTTGATCAATTTCAAATGCTTCGGCTACATCAGAAATAATTGCACGACCATTCAAAAAAGGTTTGATGTGGCGCTTCCTTGCACGTTCTTTTTGGATCTCCCAAGCACGTGCCACATCTCGACGCATCCTTTCAATTTTTCTCATCTCTTCCTCACTGACATTATCTCTTGGAGCCATCAGTTCATCCGCCGATACACGCATCAACGGCACAACCAAATCAAAACGGTCGTATAACGGACCACTGATCCGCGAGAAATATCGTCGAAGGGAAGCGTCATCACAGTAACAAAGATGACCGGGCTCCAACAGATATCCGCAACGACATGGGTTACACGCTGCAACTAGAAGAAATTCACAAGGGTAATCTACTTGCCAATCAGAACGTGATAAATGTACAACTCCTGTCTCTAGAGGCTCTCGCAAAGCGTCTAGTGTCTGTGGCCGCATTTGTGTAATCTCGTCTAGAAAAAGGATGCCGTGATGCGCGAGTGTACATTCACCCGGAGAAGGAGGAACGCCTCCTCCAATCAGTGCTGCCGTTGTGACTGTGTGATGTGTTCTGCGGAAAGGACGGTGCTTAACCATGCAATTCAACACATGACCTTTTCCAGCAACACTATAAATTTTAGTTAATTCAATGGACTCCTCATGTGTAAGTGACGGCAACAGCGAAGGAAGAGCAGATGCGAGTGTTGTTTTTCCGCAACCCGGAGCGCCAACCATCAACAGTGAATGCCATCCTGCAGCTGCAATCTGACAAGTTCGAATGCCAACCGACTGTCCGCGAATCAAATCGAAACCCACTTTAGTCTTAAAGTCGGCAGATTCCGAACAATCAGTATCTGGATCATTAATGTTACTGCTGTCTTTAGCTCTACTAACATTTCTTTTTGTCGATTTATCTTTAGTCACCTCAATGCTCGGTAGGATATTAATCACAGAATGCCCTGTCGTCTCTCTTTTAAATTCGCCTATCTCTTCTTGTTCTCGAACATCTTGTTTAGTGGAAGGAATGCCTGAATAGCGAAGAATTGCCTCTTTTAATGTACGAACCCCTTCATAAAACAAGCCATCTAGATGACGAGCTTGCTCACAAGCTTCATAAGGTCCAATCACGTGGCAAATATTTTGCTCCCGAAGTGATAATAGTCGACCAAACATACCCTGCACGGGTTTAACTCGTCCATTCAGTGAAAGTTCTCCGAAAAGCGCTACCGCCGGAGAGTTGACAGGTCGGACAACTTGCTGTGATGCGCCCAAAATAGCAACAGCCAACGCCAGATCAAAAGCACTGCCCTGTTTTGGCAAAGAGGCAGGCGCATAACTTGCAATCACCCTTCCTTTCGGAAAGGTATAACCGCTATTACGGATTGCTGCGCGAACGCGATCCTTCGATTCCTTAATCGCTGAATCACCTCTGCCCGAGATCTCAAAATTAGGAAGCCCCGGTAATATAGATACTTCAATCTCAACAGAAACGCCATTCAGACCTTGAAGTGCGCAAGATAAAACGCGATGGTAAATCATAGTACTCATGCTTTCTATTTTCCCCACAATACTCATTGCACAAGCCCCCAACATTTCGACAAGAAAACCCTTTAGCCGCCAAATTGTCGAAAATACTATTTCAGAAGAACCGATCACCTCATTCTTACCAAATCCACATTTCCCTCGCCTTCTCAAATAACCTCCAATTTTTCGAAGAAAGCATGAGAATTGTCCCCTTCATTACATCAGCGGTCACGATATCTAAAAGAACGAAAGAATTGGCCATTAAACAGGTGATCTTACCGGAACAGAACTCGATAGGTGGCTGA
>JAAZJH010000001.1 GCA_012800435.1 Clostridiaceae bacterium
CCAAAGGTAAGCGCTTCAGGGTGAGTGTGACCTCCGTCTTCAGCAAATCACCGTTCACCCCTTGCGGGAATACCCAATCCTTACCCACCGTAATCGATAGGGTGGGGGATTTATACGTGTTGGTGATCGTATCGGTGTATTCGCCGGTCACCGTGTCAAACGGACTCGGACTGCCGGGTGTAAATGTAAAGGTCGTATCGTCGTAAATGCCTTCCACCACACCAAATTCGTAGTCCTGGGCGGCGGAGTCTGTTTCTTCTAAATTGCTCCAAGTGACGGTGTAGGAGTTTGCATCCGTTACTTCCTGAGGCGTAACACCCGGCACAGGTTCCCACGTCTCGGTGTCGACAACTCTGCGGTGTAGCTGGAACCATACGGCAGGCTTCGGTACCTGTGCGCTGTCTTCCCAAATTTTGGTGGCCGTGAAAGTGCCATTCGTGGGGATCTTGTAAGTGTTCGTCAGAGTCAGGCTGTCGCCTGTCGTTGTCAGTTCGTAGTTAAGCGGAGGACCCACCGTGAAAGTACTGCCGTCCCACTGACCCTCTTTGACGTAGAATGTGTAGGCATTGCCATTGATGTCGGTCGTTTCAAGACCGGTCCACTCATGGGAGAAATTGCCGATCGAGGCGACCTTGACGGGATCACGATTGGGTACGGGTTGATCTATCAAGGGAGTACCGGTAGTCGTTTTACGCCACAGCTGTAGCCACAGATCAGGATGTGTGGGAGAGCCGTTGACCCATGTCTTGGTGGCGGTGGCTTTGCCATTGGTAGGGATGACGTAGGTGTTGGTTACGTTTAAGCCGTTTTCTACTTTGGTGTAATTATCCGGTGTCCAGTCATTGCCTTCGGCATCTACTTCGCGCACCGTGAAAATGTAGGGATTGCCGAATTCATCTTTATCGTACAAGCCGCGCCATGTCACTTCAGTTGTGCTGCTATCAAGTTCTTTCAAAGGGGTATAGGTGACCGGTTCGGGGGTGCCGTTCACTCCTACCTGTTGGTATATCTTTAACCAAATGGTGGGGCGGGTTACAGGGCCGTTGACCCACGTTACTGTAGCTGTTGTGTAGATGATTTCGTTTGTGAAATCTTGACCGTTATCTAAGATTTGTTCGTAGCCGAGTGGTACCGTTTCTTCTGCCTTGTATTTTATAAGATGGCCGTCTTCATACTTCTTCAAACCGTTGACAGTGTACGTCCATGTGTCTTCACTCGCGTTTTTGTTCCAATCATACTCAGGCTGTGGGTTCATTTTCACCCAGCCGGTGTCGTTTATACCTTGACGGTAGAAAGTCAATTCCAAATCGGTCGGTCGGGGGGCAAATCCGAACGAGTCAGGCTCTGCGACCCACGTTTTTGTACCGGAGAAAGTGGTGGTGCCGCCATCTAGGGTGTTGATAATGTTGGTGCCGCCATGATCGTTTAGATTGACATCAGTATGGTTGGCAATATAGTTGTTGGGAACAGTCTCCCTTACGGTGTAGACTTGCGTTATTCCACCTACTGCAGCGGGCAAGTTGATGTATCGGTAAGTCCAAGTGTTGTTGCCATTATCCGTCCAATTCGGCACGGGCTGTGGCGAGAGGGCGACATCGTTGGCGTAAAGAGTGAGCGACAAGGATTGCGGCCGCTCATCCGGAGCAGAAATACCCGCATCTACCCAAGTCTTAGTTCCGGTGATCTCGATGCGTTCGGGCATATAGTAGAACGTGATCACCTGCGGGGGCTGACTTACAGGATCACTGACCGTCAGACCCGTAGAGATATAATTAGCGCTACTGCCCCTTACAAGAACCGGATAGGTACTTACAACACTGTGCGGACGATAGTTTGTGATCGATTTAGGTAGCTCAACCACTTCGTTCTTGGCAGTGATGACATGTTTCGGTTCCGACAAGATAACTGCGGGATCGGTGTCTATTTCCAGGTAGCGCACCTCATAATGGTTCTTAATAATGTACTCGTAGTAGAAAGTGATAACGTTCAACTCGGGATTAGACGTCAGCGTGAGGGACTTTTGAGGCCTATCCGGTGTGAAGTCCACAATAACCCAGCTGTTATCGGGCATTTGGTAGGGTTTATTAGTGATTGCGGGAGCCGTTTCGGTCACCACATTGTGACCTTCACTGTTCTTGGTGACAGGAGGAAGGAGTTCTGTGCCGGTATCGCGTTCTAGGTAGCGAACCGTATAATTCACGTTGGGCGCGCCGTAGTAGAATGTGATGAGATTATTATCCGCACCTAACGTTATCGTCTTGCTTAGTGCGTCAGGTAAGTAACCTGACACTTCCACAGCTTGCTCCGTGACGGTTGAGCCGGTCGTTTGCCCGGTCACCGTTTTTGGCGAAGATGCTTGGGTGTTGTCAGCATACAAGTATTGAACCGTATAAGTTCGGTCGTTTTTCGGCAGGTAGCGTCCGGTAAGAGTCAGCGTTGAAAATACCTGAGCGTCAAAGGAGTACTTTGTTTGAGTGCCGGAGTAATACCAGCCGTCAAAGTCATAGCCTGGAATAGAAGCAGGATCAGCAGGACGAACGGCTTTCTGTCCTTGCGGGACCTGCTGCACGTCAAGTTGCGCGACAGTGCCGTCAGGCTTTGTGTAGTTAAAGTATACGTAATATATTGGCGGATTCCATTTGGCGAACAAGCGCAGATTGTTAGCCGGCATTGTAGCGTTTGCCCACACGAACTCCGTACCCGGTGTGCAGTCTGCTGTGGTGTACCATCCGCCGAAAGAATGATCCGGTAAATCGGCAGGTTTCTCCGGAGTAAAATTGTAAATCTCAATGGTGTCACCATATTTAACGGTCTTGGCACTTCCCGGAACGACCTGCCCGTGGCTATAGAAGTCCAATGTATAAGGATTTCTGGTGTAGTAAAAATAGACGGTGCCGCCCTGACCCCAAGGGTTAAGATTTCGAACCACACCAACGCTGGTCAATCCGGGAATCGGTTTAGCTGTCCAACTACTGTAAGAACCTGCGTTTACGATCCCGCTTAACGCATTGTCCCGCTTGTAGTAACGGCCATCATATAATTCGCCGGTGCCGTCCAAACTTTCAAACATATAATTTAAGTCGTAGGGATAGACGAACCATTCCCATCTAGCGGTAAATGTTCTCGTGCCGGTGGGGTTGATTAACTCATCGGTCAGTCTCGTCTGTTTGCTTATCCAAGTTGTACCTGAGGTGCCTATGCGCCAACCGGCGAAATTCGATGTGCCAACCGGAGGGACATTTTCAGCTATCGGCCATAAAGCACTGATGTCCGATTCATATTTAGCTGTAAAAGAATAGCGTTGAGGATGTGTGTAAGTTACCCCGCCGATAGTCAGCTTTGCGTTATTCCTGTCCAGATTAAATTCCACCGTGTAGGAATTACGAGTGTAATAGATATTGATGACGGTACTGCCATCACCGGCGATCGTTTGGCCGGTGTCATAGTGGCTGTAGGTGAAACGAGTAATTGGGATCACATCTGTAGCAGAGAGAGTGATTTCGTTTCCCGCTGTACCCGTGCGGTCTGAAGAACTGTGATAAGAGTATTCGTAGGTTGTGGTGCCGGGGATCGGATCGGCGTTTTCAGTCCAGTACACCAAGGTATAGTGTACATTGTTAAGCGGTGTCCATTGGGCCGTGATGGTCTGACTTTCGGTAAGCGTGTCGGGGATAGCGGTGGACCAGCCGGCAAAGGTGTAGCCGGTACGGGAGGGCTCGGTAATGGGGGGGATGGCGGTGCCGTAGCGTCCCTGGAAGGGCGCAATGAAGGTTCCTCCCGCCGTGTCGAAGGTGAGTATATAGCTAATGCGGTCGTAATACATCTTGACGACTGTGCTGCCGTCCGGAGCGATGGTTGCTTCTTGTGTAGGTGTTTGAGCGATAAAGCCCGGGTAGTCATTGCTGTTGACCGTCACCGTAGCACCGGTGGTAGCATGTAGCGTCTGGGTATCCGTTCCAACTATGGTGTATTCATTATCATGGATGTTTTGTTTATAATGCTCCACTCTATAGGGGGTACCGGTGCTGGCAGTATAGGTAACGGTGTAATTTAACTCGGTGGCGCCGCCCTGTGTGGTGCCGGCTGTGCCGGATATATTTGCAACATCAACCTCAAAACCCACTATTTCCGGTGAATCCACACTATATGGTTCACCGTACGCATAAGTGGCCATGTATGAGAGAGCGGCAGGTGAGCCGTTTTCATACTCGTATTTGATGTTCAGTTCATACAGGTTGGTGGAGCGGTACTGGGCGGTGAATTCGAAATATGACGCTGTTTCACCGGTGATGTACGTTTCCGGAGGCGACCACTGCACAAAAGTATAGCCTTCTCTGGTGGGAGGATTATACTGTGCCGGTAGTTCTATGCTGTCCAGTCGTGTACCGTCAAGCACGTTATAGGCAGTGTGTAAAGGCGTGTCATCATGATCCTTAAAATGAACGGTATGATACACCGGCGCGCCGCCTCGAACACCCCCTCCCAAGTTGCCTTGAAGGGTAACGGGGTCGGAAATGACGGGCCCCGGAGGCTCCGCCAGTACTTGGAAAGGCAAAATCTGCCACGTCAACAGGATTGCCAGCAACAGGACAAAAAATTTCTTTGTTTTAACTTTCATTCAAATAATCCCTATGATTTAAAAGTTGATTTAAAAGTCCTCGAACCTTGAAAAGTTCAGTCAATAAGTCAGTCGGTGATCGTGACGGCTACGCGCCAGTAACCGGTTGCGTTAGACGGAGTGATCAGAACGGAAAACGTGTTGCCATTGCCTCCGGCGATGTCTGTCCACGTCTCGTTGTCAGGTGAATACTGCCATTGTAAGCGGGGAGAATCGCCGCAATTTTCTAGTTCAGCTGTGAAAACCACCTCATCACCGTAGTTGATGATCTGATCCGGTTGAAGGTTTGTATACACCCGGACTGTGGGCAGCTTAGTCTGCACACTGTGTGTGATCAAGAGACGGTCCGCCTCTTGGGGATAGTCCACAAGAGCTGTGATATGGCCGTCTTGCTGCATGAGCACTTCCACCCGTATCTCATATCGTTCAAGGTCATACGTGAGAAACGGCAACGGTTCTTCTGCGAGAGCCTCTATGTAAAAAACGTGGGTACCCAAGTCTTCATCGGTAAAAACAAGTTCAGGGAAAGGGAATGCCTCTCCCTCGTTAGTCACAGCGATACCTGTTTCCGGCAAGTTTGCCCCGCTGAGCAGAGCGTGGTAGGCGCCGTCTTCTATCTCTCCGCCTTCTACGGCAAGTGCAACTGAAAGCTGCACTACGGTCTCCTGCCTGATGTTTCTGGAAGGCTTGGTTTCATTATTTGAATATTCCGGAATTTGCGATTCTTGCTGCGGCAGATAGTGTGCTTTTAGGTAGGTTAGCCCCGTGATCGCTTCTTCAAAGTCATAGGGTAGAAGAGCGTCACCCTGTAAATGTTCATCTACGAGATACCAATGGGAGAAGACCTGTCCTTCCTGCTGAGGATCCTCTTCGGGCTTCTCCACCGGGTAGCCTTTGATACCGGACACTTCATGGAGGAGCGTGCCGTCGTGGTCATAAAAACGGACTAGAAAAGTATTGACCTCAGTCTCAGATAAGAGGATTCCGTTTTCTTCTGCAGACTTTGTGTCTTCCGGAAGATTGGTCTCTGACGTATTGACATTGGGTTGTTTCCCGGCAACCGTTTCCTCCGGCATCGGTAACGGCTGATAAAGCGCGCAAAGATTTAACGCATCCTGAACAGGCCGTGAAAAATCATATGCTTCATAGGGATTGCCGTTGAGTTGATCATCGACAAGATACCAATAAGCAAATACCTGTTCCGGCACTTCCGGAGCTACGGGAGGTTGGGGAACAGATTCTCCCAAGTTAGCCAGATCCTCTCGAACAAGGGAACCGTCAGCGGCGAAATATTTTACAGGGACGCCGGCTTCTCCTTGGGCATGAGCAGGTGAGACGAGGACGCTTCCAGTCACGAAAACGACGAGAATGAGCGCCACAAAAAACACAGAAATTTTATTTTTCATATTGATGACATTCCATAATCGTGCTATAGACAGTGTGCAATTAAGCAATACCTTTGACTGCCATGTGAGTAATTTGTCCGTATTACTCCAAGCGAGGGGGTACGCTATGGATTGTACGTAGAACTTGCTGTTATCCTGTTCAATCATACTGAATAGTACAAATTTGTCAACCTTTGGGAGCATTTTATCTTGATTAAAGGTCGGATACACGTAGCGTTTGTGACCGTGCAATATATTCTGGAACTTGTTTCTTTATCGCATGTTACGATTGCTACGATCAAAACAAGGGATATACGGTGATCGGGGGGGGATTTTTCTGTTTTGTCATATCGGGAGATTTTTTACGAGTTACACCGGTGGAAATCTACCTTGAAAATGCACAAAGACGGTTCTCACGAGTGATAGCAAATGTCTGACATGACTTGATATAGCACGTTTTTATCAGGTTTTCCGATCTAAAAAGCGAGCGGAAAACCTGATTCATCATTTTTTATATGCCTTAGTGATATTAGTGATAACTAAGTTTTATTTATTTCGTACGAACATTTAATAAATTCCCAATTTCCAATCTCGAATTTTTTAGCCGTGATATGCTTCGTAAGCTGACGCGTTTCAATAAACTCATCTGTGACGATGACAAAGAATTGCTTTTCTCCTTTTTCAACCAAATAGAATTCTTTGTCTGTATTCTTAAAACTGTTGATCACTGCAGGAATGCCAAAGGGCGCATCAGTTAAAATACCGATCATGTTATCCATTACTTTTTCAGCTTTTGTTAGTTTTTGTCGTCCAATCAAGGCATGGATAGTCGTGTCCGGGAATTTTTCGAGGATTAGGCGATCTTTTTTCTTTTTTTTCTTTCCTTTTCCGTAATCAGATAGATTATATGCTTCACGCAGTACATGTTCCGCTATAGTCTCTCCATCATCGAGCAGGTAATCTACGCTCACGTTCAAAAGTTGAGCCAACGCTTTCAAATTATCTACGTCTGGAAGTCCTTTATCCGATTCCCATTTTGCGATGGCTGATCTCGATAGTGTCATCTTCTCAGCAAGTTGTTCCTGTGTCAGTCCGCACTGCTTTCTTGCTTCTTTAATTTTTTCTCCTAATGTCATGTTCTTTACCTCCAGTTAGGTTAGATGTTGACTTTAGTTTTAGGCAGAGGGTATCCCTTGACAATGTACTATAAGTGTCATCTTTGTTACTCTCCGTAACAAAAGCCTGTCATACACATCATTTTTGTCAACATAACGACATTTTAGTCTTGGTATGATTTGCGATCACCATCATTCATGAGAAAACGGAGCAACTTGTAGTATTTCGTGCGGATTAAAGGTCAAGCACCTCTGAAACGTTGTTCATGCCATCAGGGAGCAACTTGCGGTATTTCGTGCGGATTAAGGGGCAGAAGAATATGCATAACACATATTGAGGTATTTTTACTCAAAAAGGGTGAAAAAGCTGTCCCATCGCCTAGTATACGAGTAGACGCCGGCGTCTAAAATCAACTTATAGGGCAGCTGTTTATGCGCAAATTTATGCACAAAGGCAAGACCCGCCAGCTTGACACAACCTATCTGTAATGCTAAAGTTAACATCAAATTGTCCCAATTTATTTATTGGGTAAGGCCATAGGTAAAAGTTGTTCTAGCAGCGTTTTCATTTGGGCATGTGGAGATGCTCATGTTTTTTCGTTGCAACCCGACAAATACCTAATACATTGCATCAAAAACTATAAGGAGGGTTTTGTATGAAACGATTTACATTAGTTTTGTTCTCCTTGGTCATGGTATTGGCGTTGATGTTGACGGCGTGTAAGCCGACCGAACCAGCCAAACCGACCGATCCTGTTCCCTCGGAGAGCAAAGAGCCTGAGCCTAAACCAACTGATCCTAAACCGACTGAGCCTGAAGTTAAGGAGCCGCGCAAGGGCGGTTGGCTAGACGAAGTTGTCGTGTCGGTCATTGATCAGCCGTCAGTCGTCGCTCAGTTGAAAGCCGGCGCCATTGACGTCTACGTAAACGGCTTCGGCACAAATGGCTTAGCTGAACTGCAAGAGTCCGGCCTCGATTACGCTACATCGAACGGCACATATTACTCCATTCAGTTCAACCCGGCCGAGTTTGCATCAGGGGATTATAACCCGTTCCGCAATCGCAAGATCCGCGAAGCGTTCAACATCTTGATCGATCGTAATTACATCAACCAAGAGTACTATGCCGGCGGTTCGTTGCTGAAGTGGTTCCCGATTATGACGAACTTCGGTGATTACGCTGACTTGGTTGACGTTTGCCGTCGTCTTGAGGCGGAGTATGCGTACGACTTCGATAAGGCAGCAGAGATCATTCGTGACGAAGTGGCAAAAGATGGGTACGAACTGAAAGACGGTAAGCTTGAAAAAGGCGGCGAGCCTCTCGAGGTTACATTCCTGATTCGCAGCGACGGTGACGGAACGCGTAAACTTTGGGGCAACTACCTTGCCGATCAGATGGAAAAAGTCGGCTTCACGGTTGTGCGTCAAGAAGGTACCGGCCAAGAACTCGGCCCGATCTGGATGTATGGAGATCCTACGGCAGGAGAATGGCACATGTATACCGGCGGTTGGGGCGCATCAGTCCTGAACCGTGATCAGTCCAATATTTTCCAAGAAATGTATCTAAATACCTCGGCACAGGGTATTCCCGTGTTCGAAGCGAACGTATCCGATCCTGAGTTCCAAGATCTTGGTGACCGTCTGTATCGCCGTGACTTCAAATCAATGGAAGAGCGTCACGACATGATGGCTCGTGCACTCGAGCTGTGTCTGCAAGACTCTTTCCAAGTCTTCGTCGTTGACAGCAAGCAATTCGTTCCTTACGTAGACGGTGTCGTCGCAACAACCGACCTTGCTGCCGGCGTTGAGTCTGCTCAAATCACACCTTATACACTTCGCTACGCGGGCAAAGAAGGTGGAACAATGCGCTGGGCAACCCAGCCCTTCCTATTCAACGGCCCGTGGAATCCTGTTCAGGGTTCGAACACGACAAGTGACCAGGGCGCGGCCCGCATGTCCGTCTCCTATGCCTTCACATATGATCCTTACACCGGCTTGGTCCATCCTTTCTTTGCCGAGAAAGCGGAACTGACCGTTGAGACAGGATTGCCTGTTCAGAAGACATTGGATTGGGTAGACCTCAAGTTTGAGGACAAGATTGTCGTTCCCGATGATGCTTGGGCAGATTGGGATGCCGACGCACAGAAATTTATCACTTCCGCTGAAAAGAATGGAGACGAAGAAGTAACAGCACGCGTTAAGTCCGTCGTTACCTACAGAGGAGATCTCTTTGACGTTGTGAAATGGCACGATGGCAGCGATCTTACGATGGCTGACCTCATCATGTCCTTCATCATGGGCTTTGATCGTGCGAAAGAAGCCTCAGCCATCTTTGATAAGCAAGCTGTCGCTCGTTTTGAGAACGTGTTTATGAAGGACTTCCGTGGCATCAAGATCATCTCCACAGATCCATTGACCATTGAAGGCTACTCCAATTCTTTCTATACCGATGCTGAGCTTACAGCTTATGATGCCGGTACCATTTGGATCAACCACCACCAAGGCCAGGGTTCATTCTCGCAATTTGCGATGATGAATGCAGCTGAAATCGCCGGTGAGCTTGCCTATACCGAGAGCAAGTCAAACGAGAAGGAAATCGAACAGACGAGCCTGATCGGCGGACCGAGCCTTGAAATTCTGGGCAAACACCTCGACAAGCTGATTGAAGAAGGAACCATCCCTTACGAGCCGACCCTCGGCGAATACATCACCAAAGATGAGGCAGTTGAGCGCTACAAGGCACTCAAAGCATACTTTGATGATTACGGCAACTACTGGCAAGGTACGGGTCCGTACTTCCTCAAATCGGTTGATATGAACGGTAAGTCGCTCGTCATGGCTCACTTCGCAGACTATCCGGATCCTGCCGATCGTTGGGATCGCTACTCCGAGCCCATGATCGCCGATGTTGATATCGAAGGTCCGGGCCAGGTGACTGCGGGTGAAGAAGCTGTATTCGACGTCTATGTCACATTCAACGGCGAGCCTTACAAGCTTGACGACATCAGCAAAGTTAAGTTCCTCGCCTATGATGCTGAGAACAACGTCGTACTGATCGACGATGCTGAAGCTGTGGAAGATGGCAAGTTTGTGATCAACCTCACAGCTGACGACACCAATAAGTTCGGTGACGGTGCAACCAAGATTGAAGTCGCGGTTGTTTCACTCGTTGTCGCACAGCCTACTTTCCAAACGGTAGAGTTCATTACCAACAAGTAAAATCTCTACGCGACTTAGATAGATAGGCACCGGGAGGGGCAAGTTCTAATGCTTGCCCCTCTTAGGATCTTTAAGAGGTTGTGCATATGACAACTGAAAAAAAAAATATATCCTTAGAATCAACGGTCGAATATAGCAAACAAGCGTCGCGTGCGACGGCGAAGCGGCTAATTCGATTCTTCATTAGACGGCTTATATTGCTGATGATCACGATCGTCGTTGGTGTGTATATCACCATTATCGTCGCCAATATGGGCGGATACGTCGACACCATTCTGAAGTCCGCGATCAGAGAAGAAGTGAACATGCAAGTCGCGGAGATGTCAGCCAAGTCTAATATTCCGGAGTCTGAGCGAAGAGAGCTCATTGAATCAATGATCGAAGAGCGTGAAAAAATCGCCGGACTTGATCAGCCTTTCATTCGCAGATCTTTTACACACTTAAAGAATGCTCTGACACTCAATTTCGGGCGTGCTCGATTTATGATCAGCGATCACGGCTCTCGTATGGTACGCAACATAATATTGGAGCGATTACCTGCGACACTGCTGTTGATGGGAACATCTCAGCTGCTTTTATTTGCTATTTCATTGTTTTTGGCGTTAGTTGTTTCACGCCATTACGGAAGTTTTTGGGACAAACTTATTGTCACGTTGTCGCCGACATCTTCCATTCCTCCATGGTTTTACGGGATTTTCTTAATACTTATTTTTGCGGCATGGCTGAAGGTATTGCCTTTTGGCGGCATGGTTGCAGCGCCTCCGCCTCCTACGAAGATAGGATATTTCTTAAGTGTTTTAAAACATATGATTTTACCGGCATTCTCGCTTTTCATTTCGAGTTTCATGATCAGTACGTACTCTTGGAGAACGTTCTTTCTCATATACTCCAGCGAGGATTACGTTGATATGGCCAAGGCTAAGGGATTGGGCTCACGGGCCATTGAGAGGCGTTATATTTTGCGACCTACGTTACCTAACATTATCACGAGTTTTGCGCTGATGTTAGTCGGTATTTGGACCGGAGCGACTTTAACGGAGACGGTATTCCTTTGGCCGGGGTTAGGAACGATCATTTATGAAGCAGTCAGCCGATATGACACGGCTGTTATCGTTGGAACTACGATCATTCAGGCTTACCTGCTGGGCATTACCGTATTCCTTTTAGACTTCCTGTATGCCATCGTGGATCCCAGAGTTAAATTAGGGGGGGGCAAGTAAACAAAATGAAGCGACTAAAGGACTCTTTTAGAGATATTGCCAGATACCCATCCGCAATCATCGGAATGATCATTGTTTTAGCTCTCTTTGCTTTCTCCTTCTACACCATGTGGAAGATTCCATATCATGAAGCGATTAAAATGTGGCGGGCGAGCGAGAGTATCGTCTACAAGAACCCGAAAAATGCGAGACCGACATGGGTCAACTGGTTCCGCAAGGATAAGTTGCCTGTCTCGGTCGACGTAATTGCCGGTGAAGACGATGATTTTACTAAAGTTTCAGAGCCACGTGCTTCCGGCGGAAATTCCATTGAATTCGTCTATTCATTTGATTATGACTACAACGAGCTTCCGCAGGATTTTTTCTTGTACTTCACTTCGAATTACCAATCGAAGAATCCGTTTGTCTCAATGACTCTGTTGACACCATCCGGTGAAGATATAAAAATTGCTGACATAGGTATTACGAAAAATCAGAATTACCGATTCGAACAGGATGAGAAATTGCGAACGCGTCTGAACCGTTTGCATAAGGGCAATGAGCCCTCTACGGCAATGCAAGGTCTACTTAGCAAACTTGGTTCAGATCCTTTTGAGATTGATAAAGGAACTTATAAACTTACGATTCAAGCGACCACTTTTGAGGAAGGATCGGATGTCGACGTCGAGTTGATCATGCACGGCAAAGTCTTCGGTTTCTTCGGCACTGACCATCTGCGTCGTGATTTAAAAGTCGCGATGATGTGGGGGGCTCCGATCGCGCTAGCGTTCGGACTGACGGCAGCCTTAGGATCTGCGATCATTACGATGTTTATTTCGGCCATAGGAACGTGGTTCGGCGGTTGGCTCGATGAGCTGATTCAAAGAATTACCGAAGTCAACATGGTCTTACCGTACTTTGCCATCCTCATCATGGTGGGTACGTTCTATTCTCGAAGTATTTGGACATTATTGTTGGTGACGATCATCCTGAACATGTTTTCGGCGTCGATCAAGTCACAAAGAGCCATATTCTTACAGGTTAAAGAGTCGACTTACATCGAGGCGGCGATCGCGTATGGAGCAAGTGATTTACGTGTTGTCACACGCTATATGATCCCGCGCGTCATACCTATGATTATCCCCGGCCTAGTGTCAGCTGTTCCTTCTTACGTCTTTTTAGAAGCATCGCTCGCCTTGCTGGGCCTTGGTGATCCGTCAATCCCAACATGGGGCAAGGTCATCAACGATGCCCGAACAGTCGGTGCACAATACCAAGGCATGTATTACTGGATTCTGGAGCCTGCTGTACTCTTGATGATTACCGGGTTTGGGTTCGCGCTTTTGGGCTTTGCGCTTGATAGAATCTTTAATCCGAGACTGAGAGGTATGTAAGATGGCAAAAGAGAAAACATACACGAATGTAGATGCGATTGAGGTCGCCAAGCAAAAAGCGTTATTGATGAGTCGCATGACGGATACGACTCACAAAGTAGGTGACGTATGTCATGACCTGCTTTTGAGTGTTAGGGACTTAAAGCTTCATTTTGAAACGATCAGAGGTCCTGTTCAGGCTGTCGACGGCGTCAACTTTGATCTGGTAACAAATAAAGCCGTTGTTGTTGTCGGGGAGTCAGGCTGTGGTAAGAGCTCCTTAGCGAAGGCGATTCTTCGCCTGCTGCCGAGAAACGTTGCTCATTATTCCGGAGAGGTCCTCTTGCATGATGTCGACACAATGGCACTGAACGACGAAGATTACCGTGAGCAGATTCGCTGGATCAAAATGTCAATGGTGCCTCAGGCTGCGATGAACTCTCTCAATCCGGTACTGAGAGTTGGTGACCAAGTAGCGGAACCCATGATAGTTCACTTCGGCATGAAGAAAGACGACGCCATACAGCAGGCGGCTTTGATGTTCAAGAACGTCGGCGTGCCGGTCGATTTTCTCATGAGGTATCCATTTGAATTGTCGGGGGGGATGCGCCAGCGTGTGGCCATCGCCATGTCGCTCATCACGGGACCTGACTTGGTCATATTGGATGAACCTACTTCAGCATTGGACGTCTTAACCCAAGCTAATATTTTTAATTTGTTGAAGCGTATTAAGGCGAACTTGGATACAAGCTTCATTCTCATTACCCATGACATTTCAACTTCTTCGGAACTGGCGGATATTGTGGCTGTCATGTATGCCGGTCAAATTGTGGAAGTTTGCGAGTCGCATCGATTCTTCAGTAAACCGCGCCATCCTTATTCAAGGAAGCTTATGGCAAGTGTTCCGCGCCTTCGCGAACGCGAGGAGCCGGAATTCATCGATGGCTCGCCGCCTTCCTTGATCAACCCGCCTTCTGGCTGCAGGTTCAAGGAGCGCTGCGATCGTCGGTTTGAGAAATGTGAAGAAGAGCCGCCTGTTTACAACTTTGGGGAAGACTGTGTTAAGTGCTGGCTTTATGAAGGGAAAAGTGAAGAATCATGACAGAATACATCAATGAAGTAGCTGTAAAAAATGCTGATCCATCTGCAGATAACGGTGGAGATGATGATTTCATCTTGAGCATTGATAACCTTAAGGTTTACTTTGAACTTCGTAAACGCGGTATACAGCATGCCGGTTTTGTACAGGCTGTTGATGGTGTTGATCTAAAGCTGAGGCGCGGCGAGACGATTGCCATTGTCGGTGAATCAGGCTGCGGCAAGACGAGTTTGATGAAGACAATCTTGAGAATCAACACGCCAACCGGAGGTGCCATTACGTTTGACGGTGAAATCATCAATGATTTAAAGGCGAATGATCTCAAGAACCTTAGACGCAAGATCGGCTTTGTACAGCAGGATCCGTATGGTGCGCTGGCACCTTTCATGGACGTTCAGACCATCTTAGAGGAACCGCTAAAAATTAACGGTGTCAAGGATCGTAAAGAACGCTATGAACGAGTACGGGAAGCTCTTGAAGAAGTGCGTTTGACGCCGGTTGAAGATTTCCTAAGAAAATTTCCCCACCAGCTGAGCGGTGGTCAACAGCAGCGCGTCGTTATTGCTCGGGCGATGATCTTGGATCCCATTCTCTTGGTAGCGGATGAGCCTGTCTCCATGCTTGATGCTTCTGTTCGTGTTGAAATTTTAAGGCTCTTACGCACCTTGCAGGAAGAACATAACTTGGCGGTTATTTACATCACCCACGACCTTGCTACGGTTCGTTATTTCTCTGAATACATTTATGTCATGTACGCTGGTCAAGTTGTTGAGAAGGCTCCGGAATCGCAGTTGATTAATGAAACGGCGCATCCTTACTCACACGCGTTGTTGGCAGCGACTTCAGATCCCGATCCGAAGAACGTTGATCAGTTTCAAGAGGTGCCTGCCGGAGAACCGCCCAGCTTAGTAGCTCCACCAGCCGGTTGCCGCTTCCATCCGCGCTGTGATCAGATGATCAGTGGACTTTGCGATGTGAAGAGACCGTCTGAATTTGACTTAGGGAAGAGGCATTCCGTGGCGTGCTGGCTCTTTAAAGATCGTCCCGTTATAAGTGACTTTGAACCTGTAGGGGAATGAGAGCATTCTTCGTTTTTTTCTAATCGAGATACTAGGTAAAGGATAAGTTGTTTTGAGTCGATTTTCTGAAAAAAAGATGATCATTACAGGTGGGATACTATTGGTCTTGAGCGTCGTTGTGTCCGGGCTGCAAGTAGCAAAGGTCCTGCCTTCTTATTTCATCTTAAGTATTCTTTCGTTTCTTTGCTTAATTGGCGGTGTCTTTATAGGAATGATGGGCATCTTTACCTATGTGAAAAAGGCAAGAGATGCCTATCATTCCGGTGATCCATATCGCAAACGCTAGACTGTTACTGTTACTTTAATTTTTTTCTTCTTTTAATTCTTTTTCGTTTGCCGAGGAAGTGTCTTGTCGTTGTGCGCAGTCGTTTTTGCATCGATTAGGGAAACTCGGTCTCATATTTTGCGAGTTCTTCCCAAGGTAAAATACTGGAGATACCTCCATGGCGCTCTGTTGAGAGTCCTGCTGCCACCGTGGCGCGCTTGACAATGCGCTCCATGATACTTTGATTAAGACAAGCAAGAGGACTTTCCTCCCGTAGGAGCTGGCCTACCACAGTTCCGCCGAAGATGTCTCCGGCGCCGGTGGTATCGATGGTCGCAAGACCGCTCATAGCAGGGATACTAAAGAAATAATCTTTGGTGTAAACGCGACAGCCTTCTTTACCGTCGGTGACCAGTACTATTCTTGGGCCTTGACTTAGAGCAAAAGCGGCTTGTTCTGTTTCTCCGCCCTTGATAATCTCGTCGTAGGCAAATTCAAGTTCATCACTGCCCAGTTTGACGCTGTCGGCATGGGCGATACCCCAGCGGATACTCTCCTTTGCGCGTGTGGGATCGCTCCAAAGCCGGGCTCTGTAGTTTGGATCAAAGCTGATCCAAATGTCATTATCTCGGGCGAGGCGTATCGCCTCTATCGTCGCCTCAAGAGCCGGATCATCCGTCATTGAGAGGGTTCCAAAATGAAGACAGCGGCTGTTGAGGATGATATCAATCCTTTCATCTGTTAGGCGAAGACGGGTGTCGGCTCCCGGTTTTCTGGCAAAGGAAAACTCGCGGTCTCCGCTTTCGTCTAACGTGATAAAGGCCAAGGTGGTAAAGCTCTCGTTGCTCTTTCCAATACCTTTCGTGTCAATACCGAGTTCCAGAGCTGTATCTAAGAGAAGCCGGCCAAAAGCGTCGTCGCCGACTTCACCGATAAATGCCGCTGTGATACCGGCGCGAAGGGCAGCCGCGAGAAAATTTAGGGGGGCACCGCCGGGATAGGCTGAGAGCAGGGGATAACCTGCCTCATTTGTTCCTGTTGGTACAAAATCAATCAGGATCTCACCGATGGCGCAAAGATCATAGCGCTTCTTTTGTTGTGACACGATCAAACCGCCTTTTATGTATAGATGTTGCCAAGTCCTTATTCTGAGAAATCGATCTTGACGGAACCGACGCCTCCTTCAAAGAAAATGTCAGTGTCGCCTTGTCCGAGTTGCGCATCATTTTTTACTTTCTCGTTGTCTACATAGATGTCGCCAATTCCCTTTTCAATCTTCAATCTGTAGTCGTTCAGAGAACCGGTCAAATTAATATGACTTGAACCGACACCCATCTTTAACTCGTTTCTTCCTGTGAGCGTTCCGGAAAACTCAAATTGACCGACGCCCATATTCAAATCTAGATTACAAAACGAACTGTTCTTTATCGTAAGTTGTCCTGCGCCGGTTTCAATTGAGGCACTGTCACTAGCAGACATGTTTTGGAGAATAGCCTTTCCGGCTCCGAATTTCATATTAATAAATCGTGCCTGCAGATTTTCTACATCGGTTTTGCCCGCGCCTGTGCGAATGTCGACTTTGTTCCAAAACTTGTTTTCAGGGATATAAAGCTTGATCATAATCTTGCCCATAGCGTTGAAGTTGAATGCTTTTTTATCTTTAATGAGTAGTGTACTATTATTTTCTTTTACCGTTAAATCCTTATAATTGCTTTCAACCGTGATATTGGAATCCGTAGCTGTCCTTACTTCAAGGTTAGCCGCATGAATGTCGATCTCTAAAACACCCATTTCATTTTTAATGACGTATGTTTTGTACTCATCAGTAACACTGGAAGCAGAGCCGGGGACAAAACGATATACCATATGCATTATTCCGCTAATAACTCCGATGATCAGAAGGACAGCTAACGCTATAGCAGCGTATTTTACGATATTATGCCAAGTTTTCATATAATATCCACCCCTCCAAAGACACAATTGGCGTCAACATACAATGTTACTGCATTATCCTGCTGATCCTTTTTCATTCTTTTGTCGGAGACACCTCCGAAAAGAGCGTTAGAATTTACCTTGACTTGTATATAATCCGGCACTTGGATATCTATGCCCGCAAAAACAGCAGAAGCGGTAATGACGCAGTCTTTTTCTATAAAAGCATTTCTAAGGTCACATGTGATGCTTCCGAATACAGCATCTAATACAGCTCCTTCAAAAACTTGTCCGTTAAAATCAATCTTATGGGACGAGAAAACGACGCTATCTTTTGCCGTTGCTGTACCATCTGTTTTTAGTTCTTGAATTCTCTTACTCGTTTTTCGATTAAACGAAGAACCGAAAATCATCTTCAATCCTATCAAAATAATGATAATCGGTATCATTAATTTCCAAAGCAAAGCAAAATCAAGAATGCCTTGAGCAGATAGGAGGAACGCAACTCCGATTACAAGTCCGATTAAGCTTACAAACTTCCCTTGTCCGCTGAATAATCCGATGGCGGACGGGATGATGATAAATAATGACCACCACCCGTTAAAAAAAATGTTGATGTCTGTAAGACCCAGCGCGTTTAACGCAAAGATAGCACCGATAACCACTAGTGCTAAGCCCCACAAAATTCGACTGATATTCATATTTTTCATAATCTGATCCTTCTCGTTCAAAAACGTATTAACTTATCACCTCTAGACAACGTATAATCGCTTTCGCAATCTTTATACAGAGACATGGCCGCCTTCTTGCTTAGGAATATCGTTTTTTGGATGAAATCCAAGATGGAAAAGGAAGCAGGTCTCTTAAAAATTGTACATCTGGATGAGTACGCGATAAAGAATAAATTGTGAATGAACTTATTCGTGGGAGAGCTGAAGAAATTGTGCGAAAGATCCTTGACGGCATCGTCTTTTACAAAATGCTTACGTATGAAAGACGCTCACCTTACATATAGGATAGACACTCTAAAAGGTAAATAAGGCAATCAGTTTTTCCGGTTGATGAGCAAATTGGTACTCTAGAACTAAAAGACGATCACTTCTACATATTGCAGGAATTAACGAATTTGATTGATGACAATGATGTCGTCCTGTTTTATTTGAACATCACCGGTGGGGATAATGATATTGCCTGAACGCTCCAGAAGTATAATGCGTTCGTTTTTGCGCAGTTTGATATCGCGAATATATTTATTATCAAATCGATCATCTTTCTTAACGACACGTTCCCGAAGTGAGAAATTGCCGAGTTTTTCCTTGTAATGAAGAGCACTGAGAATAAGACTGTCATTCAGCTCTATAACGGTTTGACCGTCCGGAATAAACTGCTCATCGTCACGCTCGACAATAGTTACACGTATGTCTTGGGGCAGGAAAACATCTTTCAGAGCCTTGCCGATCCAGGGATGCCCCTCACAGATTTCCGTTGCTACAAACTGGACATTTTTCTCATCTTCATAGTCGGTAAATGTTTTCATGACGTCGCCATGCGGATCATACATGTTTGTCCGAATAGCAACCGTCGGCAACAAACCGCCTTGCAGGGCCAACGATAACAAGACAATTGTAAAGATGATGTGGAAGAGGTCGTAATGCAACTCAACACTGCTCACGGCCACAATAGAGAAAACGATACTTGCCGCTCCGCGAATGCCGGCCCAGGAAACAACGATTTTTTGCTGCAGCGATGAATTCGGCATAAACGCCATCAATCCGAAAACGCTGACCGGTCTTGAGATTAAGGTCATAAAGACCATGATGGCGAGTGCTATAGGAAAAACGTTGATGATGCTCCTCACATCTGAAAGAAGACCAAGAATGAAGAAAATAGTAATTTGGGCGAGCATGTTGATTCCCTCGAAAAAAGCGACGAGATCTCGCTTCGATTTGAAATCCTGATTGCCCAAAACAATCCCGATAATGTAAACACTGAGGTAACCGTTCCCGCTAAGCAGTTCTGCCAGAGCGTAACCTAACAGAGCAATCGCAATCGTAAAGACCTCATTGCCGCCGCCTTTAAAAAAGATATTTTTCCGAATAAAGAAAACAAGGGCAATCGAAATGACAGCTCCGATGACTACTCCTACGCTTACCTGCAAGAAAAGTGTTAAGAAAGCTTGCCCGGGACTGATTCCCTCTACGAGCAATGCAAGACAAACAATGGTCAGGATATAGGAGAAAGGGTCGTTGGAGCCCGATTCCATCTCCAAGAGAGAGTCCGTACCGTCTTTAAGAGACAGCTTGCGTCGCCTAAGAATCGAAAAGACGGAAGCTGCATCGGTCGATCCAATCACGCTGCCCAGCAGGAGTGATTCAACAAGTGGAAAACCGATAACAAAATGAACAAATATTCCAGTGAAGACCGCGGTAAGAAAAACACCGAATGAAGCCAAAATAAGCGCCTTTCCGGCAACTGGTTTCGCGGCGCGCCAACTCGTTCCGAATCCTCCATAAAACATGATGAAAATAAGCGCAATTGAACAGACTTTGTTGGCGACTTCAAAAGCATTAGGGGGCATCATAAGCGGTGTGCTGCCAACCACCATGCCAAAGGCGATAAAAAATAAAAGCATCGGAATACCCGATTTGTCCGATGCAACACTCAACAGCACGCTCATCATCACGATGGCAGCAATAATAATCAAAACATTAGTCATCACGCTGCGTCTTCTCTCATGCTGAAACTCATTTCTACTCTCCTACCAACTATAAACCTTGTTGATGGCGGTCGACTATGGTTTAACCGCCGAGATACGCTTTCTTTAACCGTTCATCGTTTAGAAGATCGGCACAGCTTCCTGTTGTTACGATCGAGCCCGTTTCCAGAACGTAGCCGCGATCTGCAATAGAAAGTGCCATCTGCGCGTTTTGTTCGACGAGCAGGATGGTTGTGCCTGCCTCGTTTAGTTCGACGATCAGGTCGAAGATTTGTTCAACCAGAATCGGCGCAAGTCCCATCGACGGTTCGTCGAGCATAAGTAGCGATGGTTTTGCCATCATCGCGCGTCCCATGGCCAGCATCTGCTGTTCACCGCCTGAAAGCGAGGCGGCCAGTTGATTGCGGCGTTCTTCAAGGATGGGAAAGCGTTGGTAGACATCAGCCATATCAGCTTCGATGTCATTCTCATCACGTGTATACGCACCCATTTCAAGGTTTTCTTTCACACTCATCTGCAAGAAGAGTCGGCGTCCTTCGGGACAATGTGCCAGTCGTTTGCGTACGATTTTGTGTGGGCTTAGATTGACAATGCTTTCACCGAGAAACTCGATTGTACCTACAGCAGGGCGTATCAAGCCGGATATTGTTTTTAATATTGTAGATTTGCCGGCGCCATTTGCACCGATCAAAGTGACGATTTCGCCCTCATTAACATAAAAGCTGACGTCCTTGATGGCGTGTATATTGCCGTAAAAGACGTGAATGCTGTTCACTTTTAGCATGGCAGCCTACCATTCTTTTTGCCAAGGTACGCTTCAATCACGAGCGGGTTTGATTGAATCTCTTCCGGTGTGCCTTTAGCGATTATTTTGCCGTAATTGAGTACCGCAATGCCTTCACAGATGCCCATGACTAGACGCATGTCGTGCTCAATTAACATGATAGCGATCTGAAATTGGTCGCGAATTTTCTCGATGTTGCTCATCAATTCTTCTGTTTCGGAAGGATTCATGCCGGCAGCAGGTTCATCCAACAAGAGCAGCTTTGGATTGGTAGCCAGCGCGCGAATAAATTCGAGGCGGCGCTGTGCACCGTATGGCAACGACCCGGCGCGGTGAGAAGCAAGATGGGTCATATCGAAGATGTCGAGCAGTTCCATTGCGCGTTCTCTGGAACGGCGCTCGGATGAAAAGAAAACAGGCAAACGAAAAATGCCACTTGCCATGCTGTATTTAAATTGGTTATGTAAGCCGATTTTGACGTTGTCTTCAACGGACAGAGAGGGGAAAAGTCGAATATTTTGAAAAGTCCGCGCAATGCCAGCCCGATTAATTTGCACAGTGTTCATGTTAGCCGTGTCTTTGCCGTCCAGTAAAATTGCGCCGCTCGTAGGTTTGTAGACTTTTGTAAGCAAGTTGAAAATGGTTGTTTTTCCGGCACCGTTTGGACCTATTAAACCGCAGATTTCGGTACGGCCGACGGCAATATTAAAATCCTCTACGGCCACGAGACCGCCGAAATTGATGCCAAGTCGATGGACTTCGAGAATCGGTTTTTGTGCCTTGTCTCGCTCGGGAATTATGGATTGACTCGGCAACGGCACCATTCTTGTCTTTTTTGCCGTCCTATTCATGCGTCGTCTCCTTCCTCGACGGTTGACAGATTATTATTTCTTCGTCTGATGCCTATTATTTGGAGGAGGCGTTGAAGCGGCGTGTTATTCCTGATCAACATGACCAAGATCAATATGATAGCGTAAACAAGCATACGCACTTCATTGAAGGCACGCAATACTTCAGGCAAAACGGTCAAAACGGTTGCCGCGATGATGGATCCGCGGATATTGCCCATCCGGCCTAAAACGACAAAAACAAGAATAAGGATAGAGGTGTTAAAGTCAAATTTGCGAGCGACAACAGTTGAGTAATTGAGTGCGTACAAGGCACCTGCTGCGCCGGCAAGTGTTGCTGAGGTAACAAAAGCCATCATTCGGTAGCGCCAAGTAGAAATACCGACTGACTCAGCTGCGATTTTGTCATCTCTGACTGCTTTAATCGCGCGACCTGCTCTGCTATTGATCAGATTCAGTACTATAAACAGAGTGATCAAGATGAGGATGAAACCGGCAGTGAACGAAGACAGTTTTGTAATACCGACTGCTCCCATGGGTCCATTCAAGATAACCTTGCCGCCTTCATCAAGCCGAAGCGCACTTGTGTTTTTCATGCTGACTCGGATGCCGTTTGTGTCGTAACCGATATAAATGACGTTGATCACATTCTTGATGATCTCACCGAAAGCAAGAGTAACAATTGCAAGGTAATCACCTTGCAGTCGCATAACGGGGATGCCGATAAGAAAGCCGAAGATACCGGCGATTATAGCGCCTATAAGCATAGCCAGTGCGAGTCGCAGCCAAGACATGGGTATCGCGTTGGTCAATAATGTGGCCGTAATGACGCCGCTGAAAGCGCCTACACTCATAAAACCTGCGTGGCCGAGGCTCAATTCACCGAGTACGCCAACGGTCAGATTTAAGGAAACCGCCATGACAATGTAGGCCGTAATCGGGACGAGCTGACCCTGTAGGGCAGAGGAGATGTTTCCGCTGGCAATTAAGATGCGGATGACAATATAAGCGAAGATAACAAGGCCATACGTTAGCCAGTTGTCAACTTTAGATTGTAAATGTAAACGTCTCATGGCTACACCTTGACCAATACTTTTTTTCCGAGCAGACCGGTCGGTTTAACGAGCAAGATAATGATCAACACGGCGAACACGATCGCATCGGATAACTGCGTCGAGATGTAGGCCTTGCCGAGTATTTCGATAATGCCGAGCAAGATGCCGCCGAGGAACGCGCCGGGAATAGAACCGATGCCTCCGAAGACAGCGGCAGTGAAAGCCTTGATGCCGGGCATAGCACCTGTTGTGGGCATGAGGATTGGATAAGCGGAACAGAGCAAGACACCGGCTACAGCGGCAAGAGCGCTGCCGATAGCGAAGGTAACGGAGATCGTCTTATTGACACTGATTCCCATAAGTTGTGCGACGTCTTTGTCTTCAGAGACAGCGCGCATGGCCTTGCCGATTTTTGTTTTGTTGACGATAGTATTCAAAGTCACAATAATAATAGCGCAGGCAACAATCGTGACGATTGTCGTGCCCGAGATAATCAGCTGGCCGTCAAAGAGACGCAGTGAATCGAAGGGAACGACCGAAGAAAAACTTTTCGGATTGGGTGTCCAAATTAGCAGTGCCGCGTTTTGCAGAAAATAGCTAACACCAATCGCTGTAATGAGGACTGCCAGGGACGGTGCCGACCGAAGCGGTTTGTAAGCGAGTTGCTCAATGAGAATGCCGAGCACCGTACAAACGCCCATCGCGAATAAGACGGAAGAAAAAGGCGACCAACCGAAATGGGTCGTTGCCATAAATGACATGTAGCCGCCAACCATGATGACATCGCCATGGGCAAAATTTAGCATCTTGGCGATACCGTAAACCATCGTATAACCGAGGGCAATGATCGCGTAGATGCTGCCAAGGCTTATGCCTGAAATTAGATAGGATAAAAAAGTCATAAACACATATCCTAATGTGCAAAAACAGCGTCAGAAAGGTGTTGCCACCTTTCCGACGCAAGTGTTACTGAGCATATCGGATCAATTAATCCATACCGACGTAGACACCGTTCTCGATAACCATGCCCTTCGGTGACTTCGCGACTTCACCTAACTTTGACCAAGTCATATTTTCGCCGGTCAGACCATTGAATACGAAATCGCCGCCACTGAAGATATCGATAAGTAACTCGCACAAATCGCTGGGCGATGTTTCTGCCGTGACATCGCTATCTTTAAGCGCTTCATAGATAGCGTAGACAGAGTCATAGCCATCGGCAGCAAACTGGTTAGGCACTTCGCCGTAAAGTTCGCTATATTTTTCGACAAAGGCCACTGTTAGATCATCTGTCGCATCAGCAGCAAATGGGGTCAAGAGCATTACACCTTCTGCCAGCGTAGTGTCAAAGTTTTTCATTGTCAAGATGCCGTCCATACCGTCAACGCCGAAGAATTCCGGCTCGTAGCCCATCGCATTGGCCTGTGACAAAATGAGCGAGGCGGGCTGGTAATAGATCGGCAGAAAAACTAAATCAGCTCCGGCATTCTGCGCTTCCGTCAATTGAACGGAGAAGTCGTTTGCCGTATCATCTGTGAACGTTGTGATGCTAACGATTTCAAGGTTTTTGGTCTCAGCTTCGCTGACAAATTTCTCATAAATACCTGTCGAATACGCACAGCCATTGTTGTAAATAACGGCAATTTTTGTACCAAGACCTTTATCCTGAATGTATTGCGCTGAAGCAATGCCTTGGTTCGGATCGCTAAAACACATCTGGTAGACGTTGTCCTTGCCCTCAATTACGGCCGGTGACGAAGCAGACGGTGTCAGCGCAAAGATGCGGTCGTTGTAAACTTCCGTAGACACTGCAATTCCGGGCGTGGTGGTGACGGTGCCAACCAATATTTGCATTCCCCAGTCTTTCAAGACATTGTAAGCGTTGACTGATTTTTCCGCGTCATGCTCATCGTCTTGGAAGTTCAGTTCGAACTGCATTCCGCCCAGAGCATTAATCTCATCGACGGCAATCTTAGCGCCGTTGGCTACGGCAACTCCATATACAGCCGCGCCGCCGGTAAGAGGTCCGATGCCGCCCAGTTTAATCGGTGCATTGTTAGTAGAAGTTCCAGGTTCTGTTTCTGTTTGTTGACCACCAGATGGTTCAGTTTTCGATTCTGACGGCGCTGCTGATTCGGCAGTGTCCGTCGGTTTTGCGGTGTTGCCGGCACACCCTGTCAGCAAGGCCAGACAGAGCATCAGAGCAACCACAAAAGTAAAATAAGATTTGCGTTTCATGTGTTTTCTCCTCACTGTAGATCAGAATAATCCTGAATACAATTAAATATGCACGTATTCTGAAGATTATACGAGGAAAAGTCAATCTGTCGACTGACTGAAACTATTGACCTAATTGGCTCGTTTCATTGTTGAATTGGCAAAAAAAAGCATTTTAACACTTGCCATACGCGCTTTTAATGGATTAGAGTGTGGTTAATTATAATATGCATGACTGCATTTTAGAAGGGAATGGTGCCAGTGATCTCAATTGCTTTGTACATCGTTCTTGTCGGCGGACTGCTCGCGCTGATGTTTGTTGTTGGCAAAACGAGGTGGATATATCGCCAAGAAGTTTCCAACCCAACGCTCAAAAAAATCGGTGGTCATATTGCGGAAGGTGCTATGGCTTTCCTCTCCCGGGAGTACAAGGTGTTAACGCCTTTCATTCTGTTGATCACTGCTTTGCTTGCCATTGGCAATCAAGGAGCTTTGCGCCTCCAAAGCGTGGCATTCCTTCTGGGAGCCATTACCTCAGCTTTGGCCGGTTTCATCGGCATGAGGGTGGCCACCGCAGCCAACTCTCGTACCGCTCAAGCGGCCAATGACAAAGGACTTAACGAGGCTCTTCAGGTGGCTTTTTCCGGAGGTTCTGTCATGGGGATGAGCGTGGTGGGTTTGGCTTTAGTCGGTCTTTTTCTGGTGATATTCTTTGGCATTCAGGTCTTTGGCGCCGATGAGACTGCTTTGAATACAATAGTTCTGCCTTTGGGGACTGCTTTCTCCTTAGGAGCTTCCTCTACAGCGCTCTTTTCTCGAGTGGGCGGAGGCATTTTTACTAAAGCCGCCGATGTTGGAGCTGATCTGGTGGGTAAGGTAGAAGCCGGTATACCGGAGGATGACTACCGTAACCCCGCCACTATTGCTGATAATGTAGGGGATAATGTGGGCGATGTGGCCGGTATGGGGGCTGACCTGTTCGAATCCTTCGTGGGTTCCATCGTCGGTTCCATGATACTTGGATTAACTTTACATGCCCATGCTGAACTCAAAATTAAACTGATGTTATTGCCTCTTTTGGTGGCGGCGGTAGGTGTGTTAGCCTCTATCGCGGGTACATTGGTGGTGCGCACCAAACCCGGCAGTGATCCTCAAAAAGCACTCAACACCGGTACCTTCGGTGCTGCCGGTGCTGCCACAGTACTCGTGTTCATCTTGATGAAGGTGCTTATCGGTAATGAAACCTATGGGAACACCGGTGTGTATCATGTCTTTGGTGCTACTATCGTAGGCCTTATCGCCGGTGTCATCATAGGGCAAGTCACCGAATATTATACGGGAACAGACAAAAAGCCCGTGGTGTCCATCCTTAAAGCCACTGAAACCGGTCCTGCTACCACTATTATTACAGGGATTAGTGTGGGTATGCGTAGCGCTTTTCCCACAGTGCTGATTGTCGCGGCAGCTGTTCTTTGCAGCTACCTGCTGGCAGGACTTTATGGCGTGGGCATCGCTGCGGTTGGAATGCTGGTAACGCTTGGTATTCAACTGGCTGTAGACGCCTATGGCCCCATTGCCGACAATGCCGGGGGTTTGGCCGAAATGGCGGAACTGCCTCGGTCTGTACGCCAAATCACAGACTCCTTGGATGCTGTGGGCAACACGACCGCCGCTATCGGCAAAGGCTTCGCGATCGGTTCCGCGGCACTGACGGCCATCATCCTCTTTTCTTCCTTTAAGGATCAGGCGGGGATTGGCTCGGTGGATATCACAAACACAAATGTTCTCGTGGGAATTTTGATTGGCTCGGTGATCCCTTTCCTGTTTTCGGCTCTTACTATGAGTGCTGTAGGTAAGGCAGCTTATCAGATGATCGCGGAAGTCCGCCGGCAGTTTCGTGAGATGCCCGGCATCTTAGCCGGTATCCAAGCACCTGACTATCGCCGCTGTATTGATATCTCTACTCAGTCAGCGTTAAAGGAGATGCTGCCGCCGGGGCTGATAGCCTTGATCGCGCCCGTCTTAGTCGGATTCTTGGGCGGCACTCAAATGTTGCTAGGGCTTTTAATCGGTGTCACGATCACGGGAGTCGGTTTGGCCATTTTCATGTCGAATGCGGGCGGCGCTTGGGACAACGCTAAGAAAATGGCTGAAAAGGAAGAGGAGGGGCGTAGCGGCGAGTCCTATAAAGCCGCTGTGGTGGGTGATACCGTAGGAGATCCCTTCAAGGATACATCCGGTCCTGCTCTTAACATTTTAATCAAGCTCATGTCTATGGTGGCGCTTGTGATAGCGCCGATGTTAAACACTTTTTGGAGGTAAAATAATGACAACCCAATTTCAGCCTCATCTTTATATGATCTGTTATCCGAACTCTTCGCTCGTACTAAGCCAGCTCTCGCCTGACAATTTTGGCTTCCGTTACAGCTATGGTTCCGCCTCCTTTTATTCCGGCAAGTTGATCTTTGCAGAAATTGATATTAATTACCGCCATCCCTATTTCCGGATTGACGAGGCCTTAGAACGCCTTCAACCCCACCCGGATGGCCAGCCCAAGGCGACTAGATATATTTCCAGTTATCGAGTGTTGGAACACATCGACATTGATGCTATAAAGACGCTTTACATCGCCAACTCTGATGGCGCCTGTTATCCCTTGCCGCCGGGGGAATACATTCCGGTAGACGAACAAAACCCTCGTGTCTATGCTGAACTTACTCCTCTGAGCATGCTCACACTTGCTAAATTCAACATGCGGGATTTTGGCCTTTGGTTTACCGACCCGGAGAATTCCATCAGCGTGCCGAGGCTGCTGTATGCGCAGGTGAACCTAAATGTCGACGAGTTCCTAGTCAACTTTGAGACTAATCTCCTTATAAAATCGCCTTTGGAAGGTGTCCATCCCTCAAAGCTGCGCGACGCCGTTCTTGACCTGCGCGAACGGGAAGATAAATATATCAAGGCCATCACCCTTGATACATCTTTCACCAAGGAATCCTATCGCAGGATCCGCCACGGTTTTATGGTGGCCGACCAAGAAAAACAAAAGTTCTTCCCCATGCCTCCCATGGCAGAAATCGAAAAGAACGACTATCGCTTCTACCGAGGCATGTAAACAGGTGTTTGGTTTTCAGAGCCGCCGGAAACGGCGGCTTTTTATCTCTCTGTTTGATATTCTCCCCAAGAACATCGACGTCTAAGCCGTTCTTTTGCGAATCAAATTTCAATAGTACGGCATATAGAGCATCCTATAACGATAATTTAAGAGGAGAGAAAACCTACCTATTGTCAATTAACCTAAAACAATTTGACACGGACGTAAGCCTTTCCGGTCGTTGACAGCTGGCGGGATGCATTATTACAATGCATTAAGATTATAATACTTGCTATATACCTTTACTGAGATTGGAATAGTCTATGAAAAAGAAACTTGAAGTAATTTTATTTAGACTCTTGTCGCGCCATTCATTTGTAAGTGATCACGAGAAGTCATTGTATTTGATTTTGTTTGCCGCATGTACTTATGCCGTGAGCATGAATTTTATTCTCATGCTTTTCCACCTTGTGATCAATGTGACGCCTTTGTTTCTCATCTCTTTAACAGGCTTTTTGAGTAATATGCTTGGTTTTTGGCTAGTTGAAAGAGGTCGTTATTTACCGGTCGGTCTTTTGATTTCCGGGACGGTTATTATTCACGCTCTGGCGAGCGCGATCTGTATTGGCACAAAAAATCTTGTCATCGTATATCTGCTCACTACACTTGTGATGCAGTTCATCATACCCTACGCGACTTTTCGTATTCGCACCCTGGTGACTGCAGCTCTATGGGCGAGCATGATCGCCCTCGTTTTTATTGGCCACCATATGACGCCGCTTCGGGACATAGGAGATGCCTATGGCGCACTTGCCATGTTCAATATTCATTTGGCGTTTTTTGGTATCGGAATCCAGTTAACCATAGGAAACACCATTTGGGATGCGATTATAAGGTTTAACCATGAAGCGTTGGAAAAAAGTAAAAGCGAGGCCAATACGGATCCTCTAACCGGACTTTTTAACCGAAGGTATGCGGATTTTTTCTTCAATAAGCTGACTGCAGGCCAGCTAGAGCAGGTCTGGTGCGTCGCGATGCTGGATATTGATGATTTTAAAATGCTTAATGATGCCTACGGCCATCTCATTGGTGACGATGTATTGATGTTTATTAGTGATTTTATCAGAACAAACTTACGCAGAACAGACCTTGTGTTTCGCTGGGGCGGAGAAGAATTTTTGATTTTGCTAAAAGATGCCGATGTTTCCAATGCTTTTCGAATCTTAGACAAGCTACGCTATAAACTTGCGTCAGAGAATATTGAAACACATGACATCATTTTAAATGTCACTGTAACCATCGGCGTTTGTCCTCTTGATATTTATAATGTAGAAAAGAGTATAGATACATGTGATCGTCTCATGTACGAAGGTAAAGACTTAGGAAAAAATATTGTGGTCATGTAACAGTTTTGATGGGAGGTTTTTTGCAAACAACAACCTTTTAGATAACAGCTCAATGATCTTGCAAGGTCCGTGATGTTTGATTTTTAGCCATATGATAGACTTGCTTGAAGAGCACAAAAATAAAGGGTAGGATTGTAATGAAATAGAGGATTAAATTCTTTTCATAGAGGTTAAGATCATGCAATATGACTTCATCCTATCAATTGTTTTTTACATTTGCGGTTGTTTTTATGCGCTTTTTGGTGCGTATATAGTAGCCGTTAACGCGAAAAGCAAGGTCAACAGACTTTTTGTAATGCTGACAAGCTCAATGGCCATATGGTCCTTCGCGAACTCTATTTCAAATTCAGCAAATACTGCAGATAAGAGTGCTTTTTGGAAGTGCATCTCTGTTTTTGGCTGGGGTGTATTTTTCAGTTTATTGCTCCATTTTATATTGGTTCTCACAAAAACGGATAGCAAATTAAATAAGCGTATCATGTACGTTTTGCTTTATTTTCCCTCTGTGATAAATATTATTCTGTACGCGCCCTTCGGAATTATTGGGAAGAAGCATTATGAGTTGATTTGGACCGATTTCGGTTGGGTAAACAAGACTTCTCTTAATGCCGGGAAATTTTGGCTTAACGCATATCCAATCGTGGTTTCGGTTATAAGTATCATATTGATTTTTCGTCTTTGGAGTAAACTTGAACCGCATACCCTTCTAAGAAGACAGACAACCTTTCTTTTAATATCAATACCCATGACGTTTTTATCGGGAATGCTCACCGATATTTTGCCTGACATCCTCGGAAAAGAGGCTTTTCCAAAATTGACAACGATAGTCATGATCATTCCCGTGACCATGCTGTTTGTGGCATCGAAAAAATATGGGTTGTTACTGGATAGAAGACGACCAGTTATCGTGCATCAAGAAGCTAGCGAATTACAGGATAGCGACCGATTGCGCTTGTTTAAAATGATAACAGTCGTGTTTGAAGCAGGCTCTGTATTATCCTTTTTGGTAGGATATTTCGGAATGAAAGGGAAATTAATCAACGAGTTATTGCTTGCCGCATTTTTGATGTTGAGTGCAGTATTTGTTAGGAATATACCGTTAATTGCAAAAAAGCGTTCAACGCAGAATAATTTATTCCTGATCGTAAGCGTGTTGGGGATGGCTTATTTTTTAGCAACAAATGTTAAAACGGGGGCGACAACAGTATGGGCGATTTATATAATTTTTCTTTTATGTACCGTCATTCTTGACAGTGGCATCCAAGCCTATATTTTTGCTGCGGCATGTATCGTCATTCAAATTGTATTCTGGATCATTTATCCGGAAGTTCATGTAATCATTAATGGGAATGAGTACATAACAAGAATATTTATTGTCGTACTTGCTTTCGTTACTGTACGATATATAACGACTGAATATGCCTCAAAGATTGAGGGCTATCAAAGATTTGCAAGAGAGCAGGAAATTCTGGAAAGAATTTCTTCCAGTTTTATCTCGGTTAATAGTGAAAACGTCAAAGATAAAATCGATGAAATGTTTGCAATGGCTGACGAAATACTTGAATTTGACTATGCCTATTTAGTCGAATTCAGCGAGGATTATGAAGATGCCACAATTATCAACACTTGTGTGAAAGATGCCGAGGACGAATCCTTTCCCTATCACGAAGGAATGAAAGTCAAGACGGCAACCTTACACGTGGCAAAAGCTCTTATCGCTCGGGATATGCCAATAATGTGTGAAGACATCACAAATCTCTCTATAGATGAAGCTGAAGAGCAAAAAGACTATTTCATGTCTAGAGGTGTACTCTCATTCTTTGCATTGCCAATCAAAGCTGGTGAAGATTTAAAAGGAATGCTTGTCGTTGAATACTTGGATAGGAGCGAGATAAGTTTCAAAGATAGACAACTATACTTTTTAAAAATAATAGCGAATATATTAGGAGACTCAAGGAAGAAGACCTTATACGAAGATATGCTGTATAATTTTGCTTATTTTGATGAAACGACAAAATTGGCAAACAGAAATTTGCTGATGCAAAGACTTGATCAAAGAATTCATGGCAGAACAAAGTCGGAAAAAATAGCAGTTTTAGATATTGAGATTGAGAACATTCGTATGATTAAGGATACCTTCGGTCATAGCGTAGGAGAGCAGATCATGGTAGAATCTGCGACAATTCTAAAAAAGCTGACGAATGAGCATTGTGAAATTGCAAGATCAGGCGAAGGAAAATTTGTTGTCGTTCTGTCTTCTGTTGATAATACGGAGCAGATTGAGAAGTGTGCGGAGAAAGTACTTGACTCTTTTTCTCATCCTGTATCAACAGAGATAGGAATAGAAGCATTATTCGTTGTTGTCCGAATAGGTATTTCCGTGTCCCCGGACGATGGTATAGATGCGGATGCTCTTTTGAAGAATGCCGATTTGGCTGGATATGAAGCAAAAGGCACTGGTGAAAAGATTGTTTTCTACAAGGAACGACTGGAAAGACATGTCGCGGAAAATACCTTACTTACGAATAGATTATTTAAGGCGTTGCAGAATGAAGAGTTTTTCTTGGAGTTTCAACCTCAGATCAGCTGTGATACGGGAAAAACGGTCGGGATTGAAGCCTTGCTTAGATGGACCGTTGGCAACAACGAAAGAGTGTCGCCGGATCGATTTATACCCATATTAGAGCAAACAGGACTTATTTATGATGTTGGACTCTGGGTGCTGGAACAAGCGCTTCAAGAGCATAACAAGCTTGTGGCAAAGGGCTTTCCGCCTCTTCGCGTTTCCGTAAACTTATCGGTGGTGCAATTTCAAGGAGAGGATTTTATCCTTGATTTTTCGAAAGTTATAGAGGAAAGCCTGATAGATCCGAAATACATTGAGCTTGAGATCACAGAAAGCCTATTCTCTGAAAATCCACAGGATTTAATTAAAAAACTGTACCGGTTGAAAGAACTAGGAATCAATATTGCTATAGATGATTTTGGCAGGGGGTACTCATCATTAAATCGGTTGAAGGATATTCCTTTTGATAGAATAAAAATTGACAAAGACATTATCGATTATATGGATTTGGAGGGAAAAGTTGCCCCTATAACGGAAATTATTATTTTATTAGCCAAAACCTTCAAGGCGAGTATTACGGCAGAAGGTGTTGAGACAAAAGAGCAAGCAGATTTTCTACGAAGCATAGCCTGCGATGAAATACAAGGCTACTATTTTTCGAGGCCTCTTTCTTCGGAGGCTCTGAAAGAATTTCTTAACAAAGAAGGATAGACTTCTTTTGAAGAATTAGAATAAAATGCGTCAAATAGACTAATAGACTTAGTAATAATTAATTCTATAATGCGACACGGTTATTTTAAGGAGACGGTTTGGTGATTAATGATTATTCATTTGAATTTGAGTATCCTGTAACAACGAAGGAGTTTGTTAACGCGTTGCGGGCAAATGTAGTGCGCTCCAGAACTGCGATTACTGTTGTTTTTCCGGGTCTTTATAATGTCGATAAAATTGATATAACAAAGATGCCGAAGATAGAAGAAAAAATAACTGATTTTTTTAGAAATGAGACGAGAAAGTATGATTTCGTTTTCAAAATAACCGGCCAACCTAAATGGTTTATCGTTCTATCCCAAAGTGGTGAAAGAGAGGCTGCTGCATTTATTCGACGCTTGAACATGACAATAAGAGATAAAGGTATTCCTGACTTAGAAGATTATGAGCTGTTGTTTTCCGCCAGTGTGGCGGAAATAGGCAATGATGAAGGCACTTTTGAAGAATTGCTCGCCGAGGGCATGTTGGTTCTTGAAGAAAGTTTGATCAAAGGTCCTGAGCAAATTGAGTATATAACAACGTTTAAAAAAAGACCCACGGAAACCATTAGAGTCAGCATTTTGGAAGAAAATGCTATTTTCCGCAATGTGCTTCATCGAACGATAGAAAATTTAGACATGGGTCATTTTGAAACGGAAATAAAAGAATTTGAAGACGGCTATGAATTCTTAGAATCTAATTGGTACCTTTCAAGTCATATCCATCTCATCATCACGAATGATATACTCCCTCGTCAAAGCGGATTGGATGTTTTACATAAAGTGCGCATGTTGCCTAATACCAGAAGGCTTTTTGTCTTCATGATGACCAAAGGAAGCACGGAAGAAGACATGATTTACGCTTATGAGAGTGGCGCGGACAGTTATTTTATTAAACCCTTTAATTTACGCTTATTAGAAGTAGAAATTAAGAGAACCCTTGAAAGGCTATGGTCATGATAGAGATAGCCATTGGTTCTTTAATTAAAGGTATAGGAGTTTTGTTTCTTATACTTGTAATGATAAGTCTGTACATTGTTCTTAATAACGCTAAAGAAAATGCCTCTGCTGAAAAAATACAGATATACATTGAAAACAAACAAGACCTGTGGTATCGGTATCTCAATGACGAGATTCCTTTATCTCAGGAACTTATTCCTAATAATGATATTGAGATTAAAGCTATAGAGGTCATTTTTCTTGCCTATATAGAAAATGTGTCTAATCCAACTGTTAGGGAAAAAATCCGGACATTTTCCAACCAATATTTAAGACGGTATTATTGGCGCCTCCTATCCAGCAAGAGATGGAGTCTGAGAATGAATGCTTTATACCGGATCATTAGTTTAGGGATAGACTCCTTAGCTGACGAATGCAAGAAACTTGAAAAAAGAACTAAGTTGTCTACTGAGGAGCGTTTTCAGCTGTTGGTCATTCATTCTATGTTTGATGAGGCAAGTTTTGTAAAAGAATTTGCCAATTTATCAATCAAGCTCTCCGAATATGAATATAAAAAATTATTAATCGGCTTTAACTCGGAAATTCTTGAAAAATTGACGGTCACGTAGACTGATGTTCGCAACTTGAAAATGGAATAAGGCAAGCCATCGGGGCTCCTATAGAATGTTAATAACGAAAAAGACATTTAGGAGGCACAACCAATGGCTCAAAGAAAAGATAGCACG
>JAAZJH010000002.1 GCA_012800435.1 Clostridiaceae bacterium
AGGCACATTTGAAGCTCTTTCTGAATCATGCTATCATTTTATTGCCTGAAATGCGCGGCACTCTTGTTTTTGGACCACCATTTTTTGAAGGGGAGTCCGGGTCGAAGTGGAATAAGAATATGCCCTTTATCGGGACATTCGAAGACCACCGCAGGGCACCCACCTGGCATAAGGCTGGGTATCAAAAAAAAGTGCGCCATTTCAGGTTTTTATATTGCATTAAATAGGAGGCCTCTATGCGTATCTTCAACTCCATGACGCGGCAAAAAGAAGCATTGACACCCCTTGAACCGAATCATTTTAAAATCTATGTCTGCGGACCTACCGTGTACGACTATTTCCATATCGGCAACGCTCGTCCGTTCGTCGTTTACGACACCTTGCGCCGTTACCTACTGTGGTTGGGCTATGAAGTAACCTATGTTCAAAATTTTACCGATATTGATGACAAAGTGATCCAGCGCGCCCAAGCTGAAGGTATTACAACAGCGGAACTCGCAGAGCGCATGATCAAAGAATATTATCACGATGCCGATTCGCTGAACATCATGCGCGCCGACATTCACCCGCGCGCCACAGAGTCGATCGATGACATCATCGCGCTGATCAGCACCCTCATGGACAAGGGATTCGCTTACACCGCGGAAGACGGCGTGTATTTTTCAATCGAGCAAGATCCGAATTACGGTCGACTTTCCGGCCGCAACATTGACGACCTCATGGAAGGCGCCAGCGAGCGCACAAGCTACAGCGACGATAAACGTCATCCGTTTGATTTTGTATTGTGGAAGTTCAAGAGAGAGGGCGAACCTTACTGGCCAAGCCCTTGGGGGGAAGGACGACCCGGCTGGCACATCGAGTGCTCCGCTATGGGCATGGCTCATCTCGGCGAGACGATCGATCTTCACTGCGGCGGTGTCGATCTCACATTCCCTCACCATGAAAACGAGATCGCGCAAAGCGAATGCGCCACAGGCAAAACATTTGTGCGCTACTGGATGCACAACGGGTTCGTCAACATTGACCAGCGAAAGATGTCGAAATCGCTCGGCAATTTTTTCACCGTTCGTGAGCTTTCCAAACATTATCCTTACGACGTCATCCGGTTTTTTATCTTGCAGGCTCATTACCGCATGCCGATCAATTTCTCCGACGAACTGCTTGACGCCGCCGTCGCCAGTTGGCAGCGGATCAATTCCTCGATCGACCTTTTGACGTTTAGCGCGAAAGCTGCACCGGAAACGGCACCCGGCGAAGATGAAACCTTATTCGAAGAAGCTGTGACACGGTACTTGGCTGAATGGCAGGACGCGATGGACGACGATCTCAACACGGCTGATGCGCTGGCAGCGATCTTTGAACTGGTACGCGCCGCCAATACGGCAGTTGCCAGCGGGCGTGTCTCGAAAAAAGCACTATTAAACGCACGTGACGCTTTGATCGGACGTCTTGACGTTCTTGGGCTGAAGCCGAGAACCGACCAAAAAGCTGCTATCCCTCAAAGGATCTTGGATCTGGTCGATGAACGCACAGAAGCCAAGAAAAATCGCGATTTTGCACGCGCCGATGCCATCCGTGATGAAGTTCTCACAAACGGATACAAAATCGAGGACACGCCGCAAGGCGCACGCGTAATTCCGGTAGACGCATAAATGACAAACCCTACGGCAAACCGTTGCGCCATTACAACACTTGCGTGGATTGGTGACGCCGTTTTTGAATTGTGTATTCGGCTCCGGCTTACAAAGAGCAATCCGCACATATCTTCCGGTACACTCCACCACATGGCCATTCGATATGTAAGCGCGAGAGGACAAGCCATGATGTTGCGAGGATTGCTGGATGAGCATAACGCCGAAAGCGAGAACATGATTCTTCCATTTGATGATGAAACAAAATGTGCGGCGTCATCTACAACGGATGAAAGAGACGTTGATTTCGAGCAAACCGGATCCGATGACGTTCCACTCGACAATGAGATCGATTTTGCTTTATCCGGTATTTCGAATGCCAATAACATGGATAATAGATATGTTGACGTCTCGGTTGACGAAGGAATACGATGTGCATCGTCGTACCCGGAAGAAAATGCCTTTATCTTTAGCGGCCGCGAGCTGAACCTGATGCGCCGCGCTCGCAACCATCACACCGACAGTCAACCCAAAAACGTTGACATAAGAGATTATCACTTGGCAACAGCGTTTGAAACGTTGATCGGATGGCTTTGGCTCACCGATCAAAAGAATCGAGCATTTCATCTCATCGATCGGGCACTAGCCATTGCCGATGATCACCCAAATGACGAGTGATCCCTTGAAACAAATAACGGATATCAACCAACAATGACAACACCATCGACAAAAAGAACCTCCCAAGATCAAGCAGAGCACACTCATAAACACGACGAAAATACTCCTTTATCTCAAATTGAGGGGAGACATCCCGTCGCTGAAGCGCTTCGAGCGGGACGTCACATCAACCGTGTTTTCGTTCTTGAAAGCGCGCGTACGTCGCGGCGCAAATCGCCGCTTGCAGAACTTGCCCAACAATGTCGCGATCAGGGCGCGATTGTTGTCTATGTCGGCAGAGCAACGCTCGACAAGATGGCGCTTTCTGAGGGACATCAGGGAATCATTGCGGAAATGGCGGCGCACGGTTACAGAGAACTCGACGATGTTTTACACGACGCCGCAACACGCGGCGAGACGCCTTTTCTACTGCTGATTGATCATGTCCAAGACCCGCAGAATCTGGGTTCGATTCTTCGCATCGCAGACGGTGCTGGCGTCACCGCTGTCATCATTCCAAAACGTCGGGCCGTTCCTCTCAATGCTGCTGTCGCCAAAGCTTCGGCCGGCGCCATCGAATATGTACCTGTCGTTCGTGTCACCAATCTCTCGCAAACTATCCTTTCGCTGAAAGATGAGGGCTTCTGGATTTTTGGCACGGACGCTTCCGCAGAAACGCGTTACGACGAAATTGACTTTGCAGGAAAGATTGCTCTTGTGATTGGCAGTGAAGGCGAAGGAATAACGCGCAACATTCGCAACAAGTGCGATGTTCTATTATCGATTCCGCTTCACGGTCGCATTAACTCATTGAATGCCGCTGTGGCTTGCGGTATCGTCGCTTTTGAAGCGGCGCGCAAACGGCGACAAATTACTTGAATAAGCGTTATCTTTCGGGCAAAATGGAATCGAAAGAGAACAGGAACCGTCATGTCTGCCCCGCGTAACCCCCAATATCAAATTCCGTGCCGCGGCCGTGTTACTCCGGAAAGGCAGAACAGAGCTTTTTTCCTTGTCCGTTCTATAAGTGAAAAATAAAACGATGGGTAGAGCTCGGGATTCTTTTCACGAGAAAAATGCCACTACAACAGATTTTTAAAAAACGAGCTATACAAAATGGTCGTCGAACTCGCTTCCTGCGAGCCATCGCTCTTATGCTGTCGATCTCCTTTCTATTCCTCTTTACGGGATGTTATCCCACCGGCTCGGAAAAGGCAGATGAGATTTCAAATCCTACATTTTCGAGGATCGTATCGCCCGAAAACAAGCGTTTTCTTCGAACGGATGAGTGGGTTCGCATGCTTGCGCTCGTTCTGAATTTTCCCGATGATCGACCCTCTCTTTGGGCATCCATCCCGGCAGCGCAGCGAAACGAAATCTCCTACTCCGATTTTCTGACGTACATTACAGAATTGGAAAGCGGTCTTCGCGCGCAAATCACCTCTTTTTCAAAGATGACAGACGAAGAAAAAGAAACGCTGCTCCGTAGGATGAGTCGAACGGGCATAGTATTGGAGCCCAAACCGGAGCATTGCTCCTATTGGTGGCTACACGGCAAAACGGAAGACGGACGGACGTTGCGTTTTGCCATCGCCGTTACTGCCGATGAATATGGCATACCGTATTTTTCCGCGACGTGGCTAAACAGTATGCGAGCGATGTACAACTACATCACTTTGTATATCGATGCCATTCGTCAGCAATCGTCAGCGGCGCTTTCATCACTGATTCGACAACACGTACCGCTTCGGTCCACCGCGCATCTGGCGGCGATAGAGAATCGAACCGACGCTATCTTGAATTATTACCTCCATAACATCGTGCTCGGCCCTGATAACTTGCAAGTACGTACCTTGATCCCCGGTTACGCCGTGATTGAAGAACAGCTGTCACATACGACCGGCGGGACGCCGACTACGCGTAGGGTTAATTTTTTATCCGCCGATGGCGTGTTCCGCGCGGAAGAAACCATCGAAAATAATCTTGCCCGACAAGATGCCATGCTTTTTATTAACAACACACTCCTTTTTGACCTGAATGAAGAGGCACCTTGCGTCCGTCATGAGGACTTGCTGCCGGTCTTAGGTGTTCCTCTCCAACTTGAAGCCATTGAAGATGAAAATGGAATCAAAAACCGTTTCCGCGTAAGTTGGCCCGGCATCTCCGTTGAAGCGATCGGTTCATGTGATCCGAATACCGTGACTTTTGACGGCGTTCTTCAGCTTGTTCAGTGCGCCTACAGCATGTACCGCACAGGAACACATCTAAAGCCCGGAAGTTCTGCCGATGAACTCTTGAAACGCTATCCTTTCGCACAGGAGAACGGCTATCGGATCGCATCCGTGCAAGCGCATGTCCGTCAAACACTCGCCGTTCAAATCGAAGCCGGTTTCATCTCCCAACTATCTTTCTTTCGTGAAACGCTTCGTCAGTAACACATAATCACTCATCAATCTGCGTCTTTTTTCATTGAATGATGCCATTCACGGGTCACGTAGACTGATGTTCGCAACTTGAAAATGGAATAAGGCAAGCCATCGGGGCTCCTATAGAATGTTAATAACGAAAAAGACATTTAGGAGGCACAACCAATGGCTCAAAGAAAAGATAGCACG
>JAAZJH010000003.1 GCA_012800435.1 Clostridiaceae bacterium
ACGTCTTCGGCAATGAACCTATACGTCTTCGGTAATGAACTATACGTCATCGGCAATGAACCTATACGTCGGTTTCACCTCTGCAACGTAGCTTTTTATTCTTCTCCTTTAAATGTCTCGTACAGAGCAGAAACTGCTCTGTTGGCATCTTCATTTTCTACTCCGACTAATATGCTTAACTCACTCGATCCTTGTGAGATCATGCGGATATTGATATCTGCTTGAGCAAGAGAGGTAAAAATCTTTGCCGCCACCCCCTTTTTGCGGATCATGCCTTTTCCTACAACGACCACTAGGGCAAGCCCCGGCTGTGTCGTCAATCTCTGCGGATGACAGTACATGCGGATTTCTTCTAAAATTTTATCTAATTTTCCGGAGAGTTGTTCCTCAGAAACAATGATACTGACAGAATCAATCCCGGTTGGCGTGCCTTCTACCGTTACTCTATTGCTCTCAAAGACGCTCAAAAGCTTTCGCAGAAAACCTCTGTCTTCCCGCATCTTTGCCTTTTCAAGTGTAAATACCCGAAAATTTTTCTTGACGGCGATCCCTGTGACGATGCCGCTTTGTACACCGTTTTCTGCAATCAATGTTCCGGGATCTTCAGGTAGAAGCGTCGATCGAATCTGCAGGGGAATCCCTACTTTGGCAAGCGGAAATACCGCGTCTTCTTGGAGCACTTTAGCACCCATATAGCTGAGTTCTCTGAGTTCCGGATATGTCATATGACGCATCGGCTTCACATTTTTAACGATGTTCGGATCAGCCATAAGAAGTCCCGGTACATCAGTCCAATTCTCATATAATGCCGCATCCAGCCCTGCAGCAAGCAGTGAGCCCGTGATATCCGAGCCGCCTCTTCTAAACGTCGTCAGAGTGCCGTCAGGAAGAGCGCCGTAGAATCCCGGTACAACCGTTCTTTCCATTGAAGGCATGATATTTCTAATTCGCCGGTATGTCTCTTCTTCATCAATTTCACCCTCGGATGAGAAGAGGAACAAGTCGGCGGCATCGACGAAATGCCATCCGAGATAGTCGGCCATCAACTGAGCGCACAAATACTCTCCTCTGCTTGCACAGCTGGCGGCACTTGCGCCCGAGCCAATGTGCAGGTTGATTTCTTCGATAAGTTTTTCGATATCTAACGAAAGCTTCAACTCATATTTAAGCTTTCGAAATCTCTCTGCTATTTGCTCAAATATTTCATCGTAGCGAAAGCCCGCTGAGGCGAGCTGAGCACACATAAGAAGCATGTCCGTCACCTTAAAAGGCTCTTCTGATGACTTTCCCGGAGCAGAGACGACCACCACGCTGCGCCTTGGATCTGACTCTAGGATTTCTTTCACTCGTTGAAATTCCTGTGCTCCCGCGAGGGAACTTCCACCGAATTTACAGACGATACGTTCCATTTCTCCTCCTGGCAATAATATCTATCCGTTTTATATTTCTTATTTATATTTCTTACTATTATGTTTCTTATTTTTTTTGCTTAGGCAGCCTGGCAAGAACATGCGTCATAGAGTTTTTCAATGCCCTAGTACCGCCGCCTTGGCTGACAATCTGCAATGCACGCTCGGGCGATGTCACCACATCGCCTGCAAGGATTGTAACATTATAACCCTTAAATACCTCTGGGCTCATCGGACATGACGGTCCAACCACGCAAACTTCACGTGCGCCTGTGCAGTACGACAGAACCTCGTCTATGGTGTGGTTTATGATGCTCGTCGCGGTCACCACAATGACGTCGCATTTAGGCAGATAAACAGGCATGTCGATTTCAGAATAGAAGCCGGATCCTTTCTCTCGTTGCTTCTCAAAGATATAGATGTTGTTTGTCTGCTTTCTGACCACATTTAATATTGGCCCGAAGTTACCCACCATACCGAAAGTATCTGTCAGAGCAACTTCGAGGGCGGTCGTAATATTGCCCTCCTCCCAGCGATCAGAAGAGACGTTCAGCACAGCATTAATCGTTGCTAGTCCCATGGATGCCTTCAAAAGATTCTTGCTGCTCAGCCACGGAATGACTTCAGATGCATTCCGCCCGATGATGCTTCCTGCCTCATGGAGGATACCGCAGAAGCAACCCAACTCGTTTCGGAATGTGTAGGCCAAGCCACACGCATCGTCATCAAGCATTACAGCGGTATAGCTCAGACCGGCTCGTATATCTTTTATCTTGCGATCACCCGCCTCTGACATGGCTTGGTCAATCAGTCTATTCGCTATCATTACTAACCTCTTTTGTAAAAACTCCCGCTTCTTACAGTATACCGTTATCTTTCTGATTATTTATACATGAAATCGTTGGGAAAATTCAAATAAAGGTTGCTTTGCTTCAGCTAATCCCTCTGTTTCTTTGCATCAGCTAATCCCTCTATATCTGGCAAGCAGTTCGTTAAATTTTCCATGTTGAGTTTCATAGTATACCCGTCAACTTCCACACCTTTGACAATCCTGTAATTTTTATCAACATTGATTCGTTCGAAGCCAATTTTTTCCATCAATGTCAGTACAGGATAATTTCCTGACCAAGTTTATGTATACACTTTCCTTGATACGATTTTGCAGAGCGTAGCCAATAAACAGAAGCCATGCTTCTGTCTAGTTCTCTCAAACATTTTTCCCTGTAAGTATCTTGAACGAAGTCACTAGACTCTTCCCGTGGGGCATCCCAGTTCTGCCATACTGTCTCCACTAGTATCCAATTAATGACATTATCGGCATCACTCTCTTTGAAAGGTCTAAGTTTTATTTTCTTCCCAATGATTTCCACGGTTTTCTCCTGATGAATTCACTTTGACATGAAAATTACTCTTTTCATTATAGCCTTTGGAAGATTCGCAAAAAGCCGGTGTGTTTTACTAAAAACACAGCCACTGACGAAGAAATTGCATTAACAATTCTGTTTTAGTTTGGCATCGCCCTACAAGACGAATACAATCCACTCTCTTCCGCCCATACTGTTTCCAATTATTCTGAAACATCAAGTTGCTATGGGATATATCATCCTCTATAAACAATTTGTATAACAGCTGCTCTTTTCACCTCATATTTCGGTGCGGAGAAAACGAAATAGCTGTTAACCGACTTGAAAATTTATGTGGCTCAAATGATTAACCCGGATTTAAGTGTATGATTTTGGAAAGCTAAGGCTTTCGATCAGACATTTGAAAGAGCTAGGGCTTTTCACCTTAATGTTAAGCGTTTGATAAGATACTCTGGTTTTCGACAAATTGACTGCTAAAGCAAGCTAAAGAGTGAAACATCCTTCCTGTTGCTCAACATTCCTTAGTTAAACTTCGAGCATGAGCGATTACGTTGAAAAATTCATTTGCGGGAAATACGCGCTTGATTACTGGGGAGTACCGTTCCTCCGAGGCAACATTGAACCTCCCGATAGGATCTTCCCTGAAGAGTACGTTATCTTCGTGGACAAGCCCATTTACCGACCCGATCGAGCCAAAATTCATACTTGCCGCATCCCCGGTGCCGAGAAATATGTAGATGGGCATGCGTGCACCCTCCCCTTAGTCTTTCTTCAAGTCGCCTTGGAGTATAGTATTCACGAATTGATCTATCTTGGACTTCAGATATGTTCTTATCGCGAAGGGAGCCGCCCTCGAAGCACGGTCAAAGAGTTACAAGCCTGCGCAGAAGAACTACAAGGACACCGAGGACGGAGAAAAGCTCTCCGTGCCATTCGCTATCTCGAGAACAATTCGCGTTCACCGATGGAATCCATTCTCTATATGTTCCTTCGCTTGCCCAATGCGCTTGGTGGCTGCGGCTTTAATGAAATCACCCTTAATGAAAAAATTGATTTGGACGGGGGCAATAAAACTTACTTTGCCGATCTCTACGTCCCTTCATGCAAACTGGACATCGAGTACGACAGCGAAAAGTTTCACAGCAACGCTTCGGCCTTATCAAAAGACCGGGAGCGCGCTGCTCACTTAGAGGCGGAAGGCTATCGCGTCGTTTCAGTAGGCTACACACAGCTTAATAACCTAAACGCCTTTCGGAACTTAGCCCGCCAACTTTCCCGGCTGATCGGAAAACGCCTCCATATCCGTGCGAGAAAGTTTTTTGAGAACTATGTTGCCCTGCGCGATCTACTGCTTAAAAAAGGGCTTGGCGTTCGCTCACGTTTTCGCAAAATCCACTGGCGCGAGGTGCCGCGGTTTTCCGGCGTCCGCGCTGCGTATGACGTTTATCTTGCCGCTTGGAGCCGCCTAATCCGGCACCCTAACCGCTCTTTAGTTTTAACTCGAGCACCTTAGCGGTCATCTTCTTCTCGATCAACATTCAATTATTACAAAATTCTCCTTGCTAGCTCGGTGGCCGATAGACAGCCTCATAGGCTTAGAACCTGCTCAGTATGTCATCAATACTCTTTTCCTTCAGCATTCTCTCGTTCTAATCTGTATATCGGCTTTGTGCCACTACTCACCACCCCCTATTGCACCTTAAGCCCCCTTTTTTCAGTACACCGGCATCCTTACACACCCCTCAATGTCCAATTTTTCAATTTGCTTCGAAAAACTGCAACACTTGTGGAGAGATCGTTTCTATTTTATAAAGAAGAGTACGGAGTTCAGATCGAATACTCAGTACCCCATGTACAGTTTTTCAGTTTGTACTGAAAAATTGTACACGTTGGCGCGTATAAAAATCGTATACTTGGAAAATGCCTTGAACTGGAAAATGTCTTTATGTCAATATGCAGTTACTTGCTGTTTACTGGCTTATCTGACGGTTACTGTGGGCAAAAACAGGGCATAAAAATGACGACTCAGGAGGGTCTCCGTTTTGTCGTCATTAATGGTGGAAGCAACAGGACTTGAACCTGCGACCCCTTGCTTGTAAGG
>JAAZJH010000085.1 GCA_012800435.1 Clostridiaceae bacterium
CTATATGTCAAGCATATCATGCGTAGCCCTAATGAAGAGCGTCAATTTGTAATCCCCGATTACATGGACGGGTACTTGATCGATTATGTTAAGGGCAAAGTAGCTTTTGACATGGAATGGAACTCAAAAGATCAAACTTTTGATCGCGATTTGTATGCTTTCCGAGCTTTCTACGAAACCGGGATCATAGATGTTGGAGGCATAATTACTCGAGATGTGTCACTAAATCCGGTTTTTCAATCTCTTGGCATCATGAAAAAATACGGAGCGAGTACGACTTGGCTTGGCAAGTTGTTGCCACGCATCCGAACACGTCGACACGGAGGCTGTCCCCTGTTCATCGTCGCGATCAAACCCGGCTGTATTGCGGATCTGGAAAACGAGACTCTCCATGACGAATAATGACCTTCTAAGTTTTGTCCAAGGTAGAAAATTCGCAACAATCTACGCGGATCCTCCTTGGCGATTCCAAAATAGAACCGGGAAAGTTGCCCCTGAGCACCATCGTCTAAACCGCTATCCTACAATGGACTTTGAAGAGATTAAATCTTTACCCGTCCCGTCATTGGCTGAGGATACTGCCCATTTATATTTATGGGTTCCCAACGCTTTACTTCCGGATGGGTTAGAGGTTATGTCCGCGTGGGGGTTTGAATACAAGACAAACTTGATATGGGAAAAGGTGAGAAAAGACGGATTCCCAGACGGTCGTGGTGTTGGTTTTTATTTCAGAAATGTCACAGAAATACTGTTGTTCGGCATACGCGGGCAAAATGCAAGAACGCTTGCACCAGGACGATCACAGGTCAATCTGTTGCGGAGCAGAAAACGCGAACACAGCAGAAAGCCTTGTGAGTTTGTTGATTTGATTGAAGCTTGCTCACCGGGTCCTTATATTGAGCTTTTTGCTCGTGGCGTAAGAGATGGCTGGACCATGTGGGGCAACCAAGCTGATGAAAACTATGCTCCCGATTGGGCAACGTACTCAAATGCTACAGGAAAGACGAGTGAGTACTCAGAGCAAATGAGCTTTCTGTTTGACGAGAACGATCCTAGTTAATGGAAAGGCTTTTCCATTTTCCAGACATAGCCAAAATGCGATTCCTTTCAATTCTTCCTTAAGCGAGCAATAATATGTTGATCTTGTATGCTGATCATTCATCTGGATGAATGATCAGCACCTCTATGATAAAATTGTATATACGACGTGTTTATTCACTGTATCTTGTTCATTGGCTTTTTTGCACACCGATAGGTAAGGAATGAGGGGAGTTATGAGAAAGATTTTATTGACCGGCTGTCTCGGTCAAATCGGCACGGAATTAACACTACATTTTCGCAAAGAATACGGTGACGAAAATGTCGTCGCCTCCAATCGCACAAAAAAAGATTTTCCTGAAGTCATCGACGGAGGACCGTTCGAACTGCTTGATGTCCTCGACGCCAATCGATTGGCGGAAATATGTAATAAATACAAAATCGACACCATCGTCCACCTGGCGGCGATACTGTCCGCCGTCGGCGAGGTAAAGCCACAACACGCGTTCAACGTCAACCTGAATGGGCTCTACAACGTTCTTGAAGTCGCTAGGGAGAACGACATGCAAGTCTTTACTCCGAGTTCCATCGCAGCTTTCGGTCCTTCCACACCGCCAGATAACACGCCTCAAGACACGATCCAACGTCCGAACACGATCTACGGCGTCACGAAAGTGGCAGGTGAATTGCTCTGCGATTACTACTACACGC
>JAAZJH010000021.1 GCA_012800435.1 Clostridiaceae bacterium
CCAAGTAAGAGTCGCAAGGGGACGGTCGAACACGTGTTCATCGACAAGCGTATGGTGACGCTTGATAAGTGGGTAAAAAGCGCAGGAGGAGATCCGTGCCAGATGTAGATTTTGTTGAAGAAATCCGACAGACGGAGCAGGAAGCGGACGCTCGTATTGAGCGTGCTCGCGCCGATGCTGCATCAAGACGCGAGGCATGCCGGAAGAAAGCGGAAGCGCAAGTTGCCAACGCGCATCGCAAAGCGGTCGCATTACGCGAGGAGAGGTTGGCTGAGGCGCAAGAGCAATACGAGAAGCTTCTTAAAGGGGCAGGAGAATCGGACACATCGGATGCTCTCTCTCTTGCTGAGGAAGAATTGAACCGCCTAGCCGGTTTTGTAGCAGAAAGGATAACTGCACTCCTTGAGCATCGTTAAGATGAGTAAAATGACGATCCTCGGCATAACAGAGGATCGCGACGATGTCCTTGATGCGCTGATGCGCATGGGCGCCGTAGAAATAAGGGAAGAAGAAAACGACGAGGAGACAAGCTCTCGACCGTCCGGAGCGACGTATGCAGATAACGTCGATGTTAGGTCGCGTCTAAAACGCATGATTGATGGCTTGTCGTTGCGTTTCCCTGATACACAGGCGCTTTCTAAACGCAAAATCCGCATTAGCGAATCGGATTTTGTGTTTACACCGGAAGAAGAAAAAGAATTCCGTTCAAAGGTGGATCGATATGAGTCGCTTTTGAGTGAGCGCGAGTCACACCTTGCTTCGATCAAGACGCTGGAGCAACAGCGCGATCAGCTTGAACTTTGGGCGGATGTGCCGATGAATCTTTCTATTCGTGAAACGAAGACCACGACAATAATCTACGGTATTTTTAAGGATACGTCTTCACTTAGCGCGTTTGAAGATGATCTTGAACGTGATTTTTCGTTGACAGCACTTTATCTGCTCAATGATCCAAAAAAAATACCGTGTCGCGTTGCCATTATCACGATTGATGATGAATTGCCGCGCGTACGTGCGCGACTGGCCGCGTCGGATTATCAAGATATACCGAACCTTCCTTTTACGGGTTCCGCGATAAAGACGCTCGCGACACTGGAGGAACGCATTCAAAAGGAAGAAGAAGCCATTGCGTCGGTTGATCGTCAAATAGCCGAAATCAACGAGCACATCGTCCGATTGATGACATATCATGATGTTCTTGTTGTACGACAAGAACGTTCGGAAGCACGCGAGAAATTTCTCCAGTCATCTTACACTTTTCATCTTTATGTATGGGTGCCGACAAAAGAAGCGGAAGCTATCGGTCAGGCGCTCATTTCGAAGTTTAATGTAGCCTATAGCCACCGGAAAGCAGCCAAGGGCGAGGAAACACCTGTCAAATTGCAAAATAACCGCTTTGTCCGTTTGTTCGAGGTTATTCTCGAAATGTACGGCGCGCCAAGCAGCAACGAAACAGACCCCGTTCCGTCGATGGCTCCGTTCTATTTCATTCTGTTCGGAATGATGCTAAGCGATGTCGGATACGGCGCGATGCTTGTTGCTGGCACGGCATGGCTTCTTTTCAAGAAAAAAATTGAAGGAGAAGGTCGGAGTCTTTCGGCATTGCTCTTCGTGTCCGGCATTTCTTCAGTAGTGTGGGGATTTGTTTTCGGCGGATTCTTCGGCGATCTTTTGACAACGGTCACGCAAGGTCGTGTGATTTTTCCGGCTCTTTGGTTTAACCCGATGGACGAACCGGTCCAACTGCTGCTGTACAGTATGTTGTTTGGCGTCATCCATCTTTTTGTCGGGATGGCGGTCAATATTCGAAACGCGTATATTACAGGCGACTTGATGAGCGGCCTAGCGGACACCGTACCATGGTATCTCATTATTCCGGGATTGTTTTTGATACTGGGTTCGGGAAGTCTTTCTGCAGATCCCGCCACAGTGTCGGTGATCAGCAGTGTCGGCAAATGGATGGCGATTGCGGGTGCTGCATTCGCATTGCTTTTTGCCGGTCACGGCATCCGCAACCCGATTAAACGATTGATCAAGGGGTTTAG
>JAAZJH010000079.1 GCA_012800435.1 Clostridiaceae bacterium
AAGGAAACCGTCAGTTTACCGCCGAAGAGATGACAACTCTCATGCTTCAAATGATCTTCTCAGGTCTCGTGGAGAGTTAGAGTCTGCGAAACATACATACACCTATCGAATAGGCACTGCAGGACTCCGTTATTGACCAATCTTGAGGAACTGCTGCAAAACAAATGCAATCCGGAGTCATGATTCTTCATTTTCTGGTTTCAAGCCTCGCCGACCGACTGATATGAAACAGAATCACACAGGGGTCACAACGGCAGACCTCAGTACCGACAAGTCAGCTAACAGCAGACAAATTGCTCAGACATAACGACACTTTTTCAAATGTTCAATGTGTACGTGGCACTCCGAGCACTATTTTTCAGTACTAATTGAAAAATAGCACAGTGAATGTGCGCGACAGTCAGTCTTCCCCTCTATTTCTTGGTTTAGAGAACCGATCTCTTCCCACGTGTCGCAATTATTCGAAACAAGTTGAAAAACTGTACAGGGTAGGCGGTGCGCCAAATGCCCAATCTGTCCTAAACACCCCCTTATTCAGAACCAATCTCTTCCCTCGTTCCGCAGTTTTTCGAAGTTAGTTGAAAAATTGTACTGAGGAGGGGCGTGACAAAAGAGGATCGGTACACAAGCCCCTAAACAAATGATCTTTAGGGATAATTTGCTGTATTGGAGTGGTGGCGAGCGCCTCGTGCACGGATCGGACCGAGAAAACTCGGTAGGAAATGAGATTTAATGGCATCGTGAGCCGACTCAGAGCCTGCGATGATGCTTTCGGCTATAGAGTTGTTTCTAATTTGCTGTTAGATGTGGGCGGTAATCCGAAATGGCTTGACCTCAAGGTGATCGCGTTAAGACTAATGGGAGGTTTGGGTGTCGGATGAGTCGATTCCAAGCGGTGAGGTAGATTCGATACGCAGTGCGAACGCCGGAATGCCAAGGGACCTCGTGCCGGTGGATTTTACGGAAACGTGAGCGAATACTGTGCCCTTTTCTGAGGAGAAGGTCGCGCAGGGCAACGAAACTCTCAAAAAACTTCCTCGCACGGATGTAAATGCGTTTTCCTATTAGGCGGGAAAGCTGGCGTGCTAAGTTGCGAAAGGCTTTCAGGTTGTTGAGTTGAGAGTAGCCTACTGATACAACTCGGTAGCCTTCCGCTTCTAGGTGAGCGGTGCGTTCACGGTCTCTCGATATTTCTGACGCGCTGCTATGGAATTCCTCACTGTCGTACTCGATATCGAGTTTTGATGAGGGAACGTAGAGATCGGCGAAGTATGTTTTACTTCCGTCTTCCAAGACAATCTTTTCGTTGAGCACGATCTCTTTAAAACCGCATCCTCCGAGAGCATTGGGCAAACGCAGGAACATATAGAGAATCGATTCCATCGGAGAACGCGAATTGTCTGCGAGATATCGAATGGCGCGGAGGGCTTTTCTGCGGCCCCGGTGCCCTCGTAACTCTTCCGCGCAGGTGCGTAGTTCTTCGACGGTGCATCGAGGGCGATCGCCTTCGCGATAGGAGCAGATTTGAAGACCGAGATAGATTAACTCGTGGATGCTGTACTCTAGAGCGACTTGCAGGAAGACTAAGGGGAGGGTACACGCACGTCCATCTAC
>JAAZJH010000022.1 GCA_012800435.1 Clostridiaceae bacterium
GTAGTTCGTCCAGCAATTGATTATTTTCAGCGGCATAGCGGATTGCCTTAGCACAAGCCTCCAGTGTCCGATCTTGCTTGGGAGAGCTGTCGGCAACATCTGAAAAACTGACGCCGAAATCTGCCATGACGGCAGACAATGCCTCAATTTCCTGTCGTGTCGCTTCCCTATTGGCCGATTCCTCAAACACATCTCGTTCGTCAGCCAGATCATCCATGATGGTCTTATCACCGTCTCCCGTTTCGGTATATAAGGAAATGGTCCCCTGATGTCGAGCCTCTTTTCTCTGATAGTCGATAATGCGACTGCGAATCAGCATGGAGGCATAACTGAGGAAAGCGCCTCGGTCACGCTCGTATCCTAAAATGGCTTCGTGGAAGGCGATCATTGCAATGCTGAACTCATCGTCCTGCTCTGTACAAAATTTGGACGTGCATTTGGAAGCCTCCGATCGAATAAAAGGAATATAGTCCCTAATCAGATCGTCAGCCTTCAGCGAGTCTTCTTTTGCCGCATAGACCGATTTAATGATCTGATGCTCGTCTGGCATGACCTTAGCCCTCCTCATAGAAAGAATACGGATGCGATTTTGAAAAAGCGGGGTCGGCTTTAAATACAAATAGATTTATAAATCAAATAAAGTGCGCATCGTACTAAGTTATATCATAAAAGAAAAAATAAAAGTGACCGCAGATATGTTAATTATATCGACAGCTACCGGCAAATAGTGAATCAATGACTTAAAACTACGATGTCATCTTCTCTACGTTCCGAATGTTGACGTGTGCCACATCTCACGTTCAAGCAGATAAGCTTTGATGTCGACGCCGCCTGCAAAGCCGGTAAGGTCGCGGTTTGCGCCGATGACACGATGGCATGGGATGACGATCGGCATGGGATTCGCTCCGAGCGCCTGGCCGACCGCACGCGCGTAGCGCCTCGCATCTTTCTTTTGATCGGCCACTTGCATCGCGATTTCCGCGTAGGTCGCGGCTGCACCGGAAGGAACATTCATCGTCGCGCGCCAGACGCGCTGCTGGAAAGGTGTCCCCTCAGGAAACTGCCATGGGAAATCAGGCGCTTCTCCCGTCTCGATATAGTGTGATAATTCACGACTTGCCGTCAAAAGAAGAGGTGATTCAGGATCTGAGAAAACAGATCTCTCACCCTCGATAACTTGTCCTTGACTGTCTATAAGATCGTGTGCCGCCAAGAGCTGTTGAATCAGCGATGGAAGTGTTTTGGCTTCACCGCGAACAAAGGTGATCGATGTGATCTTGTCTGAACTAGGATTCGAAATGAGTCCAAGATAACCAAATGACCAAGGAATGAGCGCCATCTGTTCCGGTCGCAGGAAAGGAGCGTATAGAGTCATGATATTCATACTTTGCGTCACATGAAAGAGAGCGGCAATATGATGCGTCCCCTGCCCTGAAACATCTTTCTTCCCTGTTTGCCTTTTCGACAGAGAGAATCCATCTAAGAGAAAATCTAACCGAAAAAGCGATTTATCTTTCAAGAAAAGTGCACGTCCGATGTCGTGAGCTAAGTCTTCGCCAAGCGGTACGTCACTCCACCACCGAAGTAGGCGCCACGTAGCCGATCTAAAAGGAGCATCAAGAGCAATGAGGCCAATAATTTGTGCAGCAAAAGAGGCGCCCTCTTCCAAAGACTTATCCTGTTTTTCGACAAAGTAGAGCTCGATTTTACGCTGCATAAGTTGCGTCAAAACGTCTCGCCAGCCTTTTATGGTAGAAGGCAACGATGACTTCATGAATGACAGCTCGGCTGCTTGAATAAACATTGTTCCCGGCTCGTCAACAAAGAAGCGCGGCGCAAGCGCTTTGATAACGCGCGCATCTTTCAATAGGCATGGCGTCAAGATAATGCCTGAACACGAGGTGGATTGCATCATGGGACCACCTTTCTTTCTTCGCTTAAGCGATGCTTTGGCGTTGAAACGTCAAATACCGAAAAGACACACCGTTTTCTTCGAGCCACTCTCCGCAAGACGTCATCGTCCAATCCGGCATCCGATCCAAGCGCGGAAACCGGACATCCGCAGGATACACTTCTTTGAATTGAGTCAAATGAACCTCATCGATCCACGGAAAGAGGAGCTCGTAAATACTCTCTCCGCCAATGACAATAAAGTCATCGTCGTGGTAACCTTTTTTGCGCAACGCGGAAAGCACCGACCAAAGATCCTCTAAATTGCAAAGAAAACGAGCGCCTTCAATAGGCGGTTCGATCCGCCGATGAAAAATCAAATTAACGCGTTGAGGCAAAGGTTTTTTCTTAGGAAACGTGTCAAGTGTTTTTCGCCCGTAAATAACGACTTTACCGATTGTCATCGCGCGAAATCGCCGAAGATCCGCACTTACACGTTGCTGAAGCTGACCTTCGTAACCAATCCCCCACTCTGCGTCACAGGCCACGATAGCTTTCATGCTCGTTATCCTTCTTTTATCATCACATCGTCTCCCTCATCAATCGAATCGCAGCTTGTCGTCAAGTGGCGACCGGAATATTTTTGACGGGAGGACCGCATTGGTAATCTTCAAACTCAAAACTAGATACGCGAAAATCGTAGAAATTCTTAATGTCAGGATCGACGCGCAACCTCGGCGCATCGAAGGCCGGACGGGCGATCAGCTCTTCTACCATGGGAATGTGGCGATCATAAATGTGCGCGTCGGCGATGACATGGATCAGCTCACCCGGAATGAATCCGGAAACTTGCGCAAACATCACCAAGAGAATGGAATATTGCAAAACGTTCCAGTTGTTCGCCACCAATACATCGTTTGAACGTTGATTCAAAATACCGTTCAAGTGACGACCGGACACATTGAACGTCATACTATAGGCACAAGGGTAAAGAGCCATTTCGTGAAGGTCGGAGAAGTTAAACATACTCACGATAATGCGGCGCGAATTCGGATTGTTTTTAAGATCGTAAAGCACGCGATCAACCTGATCGAACATACCCTCCGAATATTGATGCTTAAGCCCGAGTTGATAGCCGTAAGCTTTGCCTATGGTGCCGTCCGATAGCGCCCATTGATCCCAGATACGCGAATTCAGATCGGCTACGCGGTTAGATTTTTTTTGCCAAATCCAAAGGATCTCGTCAATGGCCGACTTATAGTACATCCGCCTTATGGTCAGGATTGGAAATTCTTCTTGCAAATTGTAACGATTAACGATGCCAAACTGTTTAATGGTGTGCGCCGGCGTACCATCATCCCATCTTGGACGAACATCATAGCCTTCATCGCTTACGCCATGATCTAAAATCGAACGACAATTCTCAATAAAAATAGCATCACACCGGCTCATTTTTTTCCCCTTAATTTGCTTTAGGATAAACAAATTGTATCACATGAATATGCTTGCATTTATCGCGTTTATCGATTATCATGAACTCCGTTCCCGCGGAAATGGCGGAATTGGCAGACGCGCTAGTTTCAGGTACTAGTGATCAAGAGATCTTGCAGGTTCAAGTCCTGTTTTCCGCACCAAACCAACATAATCCGAACAATATCTTCCCTGTAGGAGATTGGTTCGGATTTTTTCATGAAGCCGCCCTGTTTCTCATTGAGACAACAGGACGGCTTTTTAAATGATATTGGTAACTTCAGATCAACTGATAGATCTTTTCTATTCAGGACACAAAGATTGATTTTTAAAAATTCTAGCAATACAATTACTATTGAAATAAAATTACATTTTTATCTTGATAATATAGATTTTGGATACATATTTATGTTTCATTATCTACAAAGAAGATAAGGAATTAGATTATGAAACGAGTGTTGAGCGTTCTTCTGGCATTTTTCTTTATGTTGGCCATATTTGCCGTACCGGTCACCGTACAGGCCATGGATTATTACACAGTCACCGTCACAGGTGGCAGCGGAAGCGGGCAATATAACGAGGGCGAGACAGTCACCATTACAGCAGATGGGCAGATGAACTATCTAGGCAATAAATGGACCAGCACA
>JAAZJH010000023.1 GCA_012800435.1 Clostridiaceae bacterium
ATTCTTTTTGTGCAACAGAACACACTTCGCCTTTTTCGTTAAACAGAATACAGCGATTGCTGGTCGTTCCGGCATCCATTGCCATGACATACTTTGCCATTGATTCCTCCTCAATTCTGATTGTGCGGTGGCACATGACGGTATTGACCGTCCGACTACGCTTCTCTTTTGCTGAACCGTTCTAAAGTGAGCGGTTCTTCCTTTAGTCTCCCCTCTACCTCCTTTCAAGCGCCTCATCTGCCTCTTTGCAAAAGGGCACTCCCTTTCGCGTGTCTTGATGTTTATGTGATCTACGTGTCAAGGTCACGCGTTGCTACGAAATGTGCGCCACTGTCTGCGATATTTTCAACCACGATATCACCGCGTCTAATGGGCGGTGTCAACAGAACAGAATCCAAAAGCTTCATAGCGTGAAACACATCGTCTTTTGGAATTGATTGATCTGTTTTCACCGGACAGCGCGGGTGAATGTCACTGTTAACTTTTACAGTAGAGGTGACGACACGAACGGGATGAAGCAGCTCATTCCTTCCGTAGGTCTCCCCTTTTTCGCAATGGTGGCCCGTTACCTTATAGTCGTTTTCCTCGTCGATGTTCAGATGGCATCCGCGTGGACAAACAATACAAATCAACGTTTTCATCGTTATGCCTCCTCAATCAAAACGCGCAGTGTGTTGCCCTTGACGCGATCCAACAGTACACGTGGAATGTTGGCATTCTCCATTTCACCCGGCGCCATATAGTCGCGTTTGAATCTGGCGATCACGTTGTCACCATCGCGGAAAACGATGTACGACGTTTCCTCCCATATTTTGTTAACGCGAAGGAAAATGCGTAAAGATCTTTCCACCTCATTTACTCGCACCGTCTGGGGAACGGTATAGCTCACGGTGGGTTCGGTCTTTATCTCAATCACATGGCCGCTGTCGGCCGGAGCGTCCCCAAGAACGAACGCCGCTGCCGCTTTTCCCGCCGCTTGGCTTTCTTCAGTCACGTAGTCAACCAAGTCATGCACGTGGAGAACGTTGCCGCAGGCAAAAATACCTTTCTCCGACGTTTCAAGGTTCTCATAGACGAATGGACCGGACGTTCGACGATCAATTTTCACGCCTGCTTCGCTGCTCAACTCATTTTCAGGAATGAGTCCGACGGAAAGGAGAACTGTATCGACGTCGTAATACATTTCCGTGCCAGGAATCGGACGGCGATTCTCGTCGACTTGCTGTACTGTGACACGCTGCACCCGTTTCTTGCCTTCGATATTCGTGATCGTATGGGAAAGATAAAGCGGAATATCAAAGTCATGCAGACATTGCACGATATTTCGGTTCAAACCGCCGGAGTATGGCAAAAGCTCCACACAGGCGAGAACTTTCGCACCTTCCAGCGTCATCCTGCGCGCCATGATGAGCCCGATATCGCCGGATCCCAAAATAATGACGCGTCGCCCGACCATCTTGCCTTCAATATTGACGTAACGCTGCGCGGTACCGGCGTTAAAGATACCTGCGGGCCGCGATCCCGGAATCTGAATCGCAAAACGCGTACGTTCCCGACAGCCCATCGCCAGAATCACCGCTCGGCATTTAAGTCGTTGATAGCCTTTCTCGACGCTCATCGCGTGAACGATGCGCCAGTCGTCACTGTTTTCCAAACGGATCACCATCGTGTCACAAACGATCTCGATCCCGCTTCCATCAAGCTGATCAATAAAACGCCCCGCGTATTCCGGTCCCGTCAGTTCTTCGTTGAAGTAATGAAGGCCGAACCCGTTGTGAATGCACTGATTCAGGATGCCTCCAAGCTCCGTATCTCGTTCAAGCACCAGTATGCGAGAAAGACCGTGTTCTTTGGCGCTAAGCGCCGCGGCAAGACCGGCAGGGCCGGCGCCGATGACGATGAGTTCATAATCTTGTCGTGCCATGGTCATACCCTCCCTTCTTTGGTGTCGCCAATAAGGATATGACTTCCTTCTTTATCTTGGAGAATGTCTTCCGGCGCTTTTCCTGTCTCGCGCGCGAGAATCTCCTGAACGCGCGGTCCGCAGAATCCGCTTTGACAGCGGCCCATTCCAGTGCCGGCACGTCGTTTTATACCGTCCAGAGAGACCGGTGTGATTGGACGGTGGATCGCCTCTACAATCTCACCTTCTGTAATGGTTTCGCACCGACAGATCACGCGGCCGTAGAGAGGGTGCTCGCGAATAAACACCTCACGCTCCTCTTCCGGAATTTCTTTGAATCGCACCACACGTCGCGTACCGTCCCATGCCTCTTTTTCCTTGAAATCAAGCCCCGCCTCTCTGAGAAGCTCGATCGCATAAGTCGCGATTCTCGGCGCGCACGTCAATCCCGGCGATTTGATCGCCGCGATATCAAGAAAGTGAGGCGCCGACATCTTGATGTAAAAATCACCGTAATCGCTGTTGGCGCGCACACCGGCAAAGTTTCGAATATTGCTTCCCAATTGCAGGCTCGGTACTGAACGCTTCGCCTGACGAGCAATGTCATCCAAGGCCTCACGCGTCGTTGAGGTATTCTCACAATCCTCAATGACTTCGGAGTCAGGACCGACCAGTGTGTTGTAGTGAATTGTCGGGGAGACGAGCACTCCTTTACCTAAAGGACTAGGACATTGAAAAATGACGGATTTCACGACTTCGCCGATAGAGCGATCAAGCAGATAATACTGGCCGCGCGTCGGATGTATGTTAAAAGCCTGCTCGGCGACCATATTGTGAACCTCGTCACTATGAACGCCCGTTGCGTTGACCACATAGCGGGCGGTGTACATTCCCCGCTCAGTTTCAACCAGATAGCCTTCGTCTCGTTTCTTCAGCGAGATTACTTTCTCGCATAGCCTAAGCTCGACGCCCTCACGCACCGCGACTTCCATCAAAGCTAATGTAAATTCCCAAGGATTGATAACGCCTGACTCAGGCACCCACAGTGCTCCGATAATCTCTTTTGAAAGATTCGGCTCACGTCGGCAAACTTCCTTGCCATCTAGAATCTCCATTGACGGAACACCGTTCCGGAGACCTCGATCGTAGAGAACACGTACCTCTTTCATGTCTTCTTCGTCAAAAGCGACAATTAAAGATCCCGTTTTTCTGAACTCGACATCCAAACGATCCACAAGTTCCATACACATTCGGGCGCCATCCACATTAAAACGACCCATCAATGTATCGGGTGACGGATCGTATCCTCCGTGTACAATGGCGGTATTAGCACGAGACGCGCCAAGCGCAACATCATTTTCTTTCTCGAGAACAACAACGTCCAAATGAAAACGGGAAAGCTCATACGCTAATGCACTGCCTGACACGCCAGCGCCAATTATGGCAACATCGAACATCCTACGCCCCTCCAATAGACTGTACCTGAAAGACAGGTAACCTTAATACCTATTTCAGTCGTCGGTAAGAGGATTGACCGGGCGCACCTGTACCGTGAAAAACTGCTACGTATCCCGTGACAGTGCGCTCATCTTGTCAGTTTTCAGGCCGTTGATTGAAAAAGAATTAGCAAAGCGGCCGTCAATAACGATGTATATCATCTTCCCGATTGCGACTGCTATATAGGCAACCGAATCTACTGACGGAAAATTCTCTGCTCCCAAATCTCACGAATTTTCGTATTTATGATTGTATCACCGAATGAACCATTTTTCAAGTGCAGTTTTTGGTTGTTTTGACCATATTATTCTCACAGTTGACTTTTTTCTCACAAAATCACAGTCTTGCGACGCTAAGCAACTGTCTCACCGAAAAGTCCATGATGGTACACAATACGGTATATAACTGTTATGATATGCATGTAATATATTATTAAATTTAATCGTATCTGACACTTTTGACGAACGAGCCAAACATCTAGAAACCGACCGCCATGAACGAAAGGCAAGGTTTACATGCAACCTCTCTCCATCCTTGAACGCATTGAACGCTCACCCGTCATCCTTGCCGTAAAAGATACCGATCGTATCGATCAACTGCTTGACGGCGACCATGATGTTATCTTTCTTTTAGCCGGCAATATCTGCACATTGCCCGATACCGTAAAAAAAATCCAGGCCAGCGGTAAAGTTGCCATCATACATATCGATCTGATGGACGGATTCGCGCCTCGTGAAATTGTAGTCGATTCGATTAAAAAAGATGTCGGCGCTGACGGCATCATCTCTACACGGCCGAAACTTTTAAAGAGGGGCAAGGAGCTTGGCCTTTTCACCATACTCCGCCTTTTCCTGTTGGACTCCATGGCATTAAACAATGTTAAATACACACTCAATCAGTGCGAACCTGATCTAGTCGAAGTCCTGCCCGGTATTGTCACACGTTACTTTCGAGAAGTTGCGCGCATCGCTAATCGCCCGGTGATCGCAGGAGGCCTCATTAAAACTTCTCAGGATGTCTTCGACGCACTCGAAAACGGTGCCATTGCCATCTCAGCCAGCACTTTTTCACTTGGCCAAATCAATACACTCTTTCAAGAAAAAAGAAAAAGAGAAAGCCGCTGAAGCGATAAAGTTCCAGCGGCCAAGCCTTGGTCGGAGTGACAAGACTTGAACTTGCGGCCTCTTGGTCCCGAACCAAGCGCTCTACCACCTGAGCCACACCCCGACGCGAAGTTGATTCTACTTGTAACTTACTAAAAAGTCAAGGTAACGCATTATTCAAGTCTTTCTTCGTTGTCCTCTGAGAGAAAGGCTGCCAGATCTTCTAGGAGCGCGGCATCGATCGTCTTCCCTTGCAATTGGTTCGGTCTCTTTTTGAGCGTCTCCAAAAGACGCATTCGCTTTCGCGCCTGCTCAATATTCGCAGCATGCCCGGACAAAAGAACATCCGGGACGGCGCGTCCTCTCCATTCGGCAGGACGCGTATATTGCGGTTCTTCAAGGAAATACGAAACAAATGATTCGCATTGCCAAGCATCCTCATCAGGCAAGACGCCGGGAATCAAACGAGTGATCGCGTCAATGATGACGGCAGCGGCAAGCTCACCGCCCGTCAATATAAAGTCACCGATCGATACTTCTTCGGCGCCGATCGCATCCAGTACCCGACAATCAACTCCCTCATAATGACCACAAAGAAGAATCAGGTTCGATGTTTTTGAAAATTCGAGTGCCATATGCTGATCGAACACTCGCCCTTTCGGCGAAAGAAAAAGTGTACGAACACTTGGAGAATCTTGACTAGATGCGGCGCCGTCGTCCACAGGCACATCATTAATTGGCTGATCTTGTGATGATACAACGGCGTTTAGACCGGATTGGGAAACTAACTGCTCGTCCGTGCTGTTCAGCTCGATCACGCGCGATGCGTTCTGTGCTTCTAAAATGTCATTGTGCGCTTTTTCCCAAGCGCGATAAATCGGCTCACACATCATGAGCATACCGCGGCCGCCTCCGTAAGGCGCATCATCTACCTGACCGTAGTCATTAATCGCGAAATCGCGAATCTGTATTGGATGAATTTTGATCCTGCCCTCTCGAAGCGCGCGTCCGGTAATGCTGTGCCGCAACGCGTCCAATACTTGTTCAGGGAAAAGAGATAAAAGCGTAAACGTGATCATGGTGTTTATATTAATGTCTTCTTCTCAAGGCCTTCTTCACGATAAAGCCCGTAAAGATCCGGAGGCAGGGCGACATCGACTCGATCGGTATCAATATCAATATGACGAACGTATATTCTTCGAAACGGAATGAACAAGTCTTTTTTTTCTGAATCTCGCACAGCTAGAACGGTAGAGGGACCGATACTATCAACCGAAATGATGACACCCAAAAATCCATGGACGTCGTCATAGACCGACGCGCCAAGCAGCTCACCAACATAGAATTCCGTATCGTCGCGCAATGGGAGTGCATCTTCACGTCGCACGGCAAGATAAAGTCCGTTATATCGCACAGCATCTTCCCTGCTGTGGCATTCGTTAAAGAAAAGGAGAAGGCCTGAGGGACCATAACGCGTCTGCTTAATCGTTAACGTGCCGATCGGCTGCTGATTTTCGACGCGCTCATGAGAGAAAAGAAAGACCTGAAGCCCGGGGAAAAAGCGTTCACCGTCATCAGTAAGGATGTCGGCGTACACTTCTCCCTTGACACCATGCGCTCGTTTTACGCGCGCAATAATAAGATACGGTTGCCTCATCGTTTTCTTCCTTAAATAATTATGAAAGAATCTCGACGTTGACGCGCTTATTCTCCATAGCGCCTTTAGCTTTCATGATCGAGCGGATGGACTGTGCACGGCGCCCGCCGCGACCAATAATTCGTCCGACATCATCCGGATTGGCGGAAACAGTCAGATTAACCTCGCGGCCGCGGACATCCATACGAATTTCAAGCTCTTCGGGATTCAGAACGAGCGGTTCAATGACGGATCGCAACAATGCTTCCATAGTCTACTCCAGAATGCCGTTATACTTTAACAGCTTTTTGACGGTATCGGTCGGCTGAGCGCCTTTGCTGATCCAGTCTTTGACTTTCTGTGCATCTACCGTCAAGGTTGATGGTTCGGTATGCGGGTTGTACGTGCCGATTTCTTCAATCGTGCGGCCATCGCGCGGAAAACGCGCATCCGCAACGACGACGCGATAGTAGGGCTGTTTTTTCTTACCAATGCGTTTGAGTCGAATTTTTACTGCCATCTTTTCTCCTCCATAAGGATGTTTTCTAGTATTTATGCTTTCATCCGGTTGTTGCCGGTTGTAAGTTCAGTGCTAAAAGCCGAATCCGCCGAATGGCATACCTTTTGTTGAACGGCGCCTCCGTTTTTTTCCTCCGCCAAGCATACCAAACTGTTTCATCATTTTCACCATATCGTCGTATTGTCGAACGACGCGATTGACTTCTTGAACCGTTACACCGCTTCCACTGGCGACACGACGGCGTCGTGAGGCATTGAGTAATTTAGGATTATTTCGTTCCCGTACCGTCATCGATTGAATAATGGCGCGTGTCCGATCAAGAGCGTTCTCATCGACATCGACGTTTCCTAATTGTTTTCCGACACCCGGCATCATGGCGAGCATATCTTTCATTGATCCCATATTGCGCACTTGTTCGAGTTGATCCAGCATATCTTGCATCGTGAATCGGTTCGCGCGCAGATTTTCCATCGTTTTGCGAGCTTGTTCTTCATCGATTGCCTGCGATGCTTTCTCAATTAAAGTGAGAACGTCACCCATACCGAGGATACGCGATGCAAGCCGATCCGGATGGAATACCTCAAGATCTTCTATTTTCTCACCGGTACCGAGCATCTTGATAGGCTTACCGGTCATACGGCGAATAGAGAGCGCAGCGCCTCCGCGCGCGTCTCCATCGACCTTCGTCATGATGAATCCCGTTACACCGATTTCCTCTTCGAACGCCTGTGCGATACTGACGGCCTCCTGCCCGATCATGGCATCAACAGTCAGCAACTTCTCGTCCGGGCGGATAGCATCATTAACCGCTTTCAGCTCCGCCATCAGTTCGTCATCGACAGTCATACGACCTGCCGTATCCACAATAAGCGTGTCACACATCATGTAACGCGCTCGCGCATGACCATCCTTCGCAATTTGAGAAGCATTTTTTTCAGCGGGATCAATGTAGTATTCAACGCCCACCTGCTCAGCAAGAATTCTAAGCTGTTCCTGCGCGGCGGGTCGATGGACGTCAACAGAAACCAAAAGGGGCTTTTTACCTTGATTTTTCAGAAAGTGCGCCAGTTTGGCAGTCGTGGTTGTTTTGCCGGTACCTTGAAGACCGTACAACATGATCACTGTAAAACCTGTTGGCGAAACAATCAGTTTTTCTTCTTCACCAAGAATTTGAATGATCGTTTCATGAACTATTTTGACAATTTGCTGACCCGGCGTCAGACTTTGCATTACATCCGCACCGCGCGCTTTCTCGCGAATATGCTTTGAAAGATCACGAACGACTTCATAGTTAACGTCTGCCTCGAGCAAGGCGAGTCGGATTTCGCGCATCATGTCCGTGATGTCTTTATCCGTTACCCGACTTTTGCCGCGCATGGCATCCGCTATTTTGGTAAGTCTTGAGCTTAAATTCTCAAAAATCGCCATAGAGCCTCTTTATCTATTCGTTAAGATCGAACCGTCCCTTTCAGTCTTAGAAAAATAGGTCAATGACACTCATTTAACAGGGCCAAGTCCAATGATATGCCCAAGCGCTTGGAGGTCTTTTTCTGCGATATCGCACTTGCCGTCTTTTAATGCTTTTGATGCGTTACAAAGCACGTCATACATGGCTTGATCTCTCTTGACTAGACCTAAAAGATCCTCATAAGATGACAATCGACGCGACGCGCGCCGGATAAGGTCATGTGCTCCCTGTCGTGAAATCTTCAACAAATCGCCAATTTCCGAAAGAGATAAATCATCCTCAACGTAAAGTTTTAATGCATCGTGTTGTTGACTGCTCAAGAGAGCGCCGTAATAATCCAGGTATAGGCACCATTTTGTGAGATCGTCTTGTATTTGCGCTTGTGCTTCTTTCATTCTGCCAAGTATAACGACAGCGATGAAGCCTGTCAAGTTAAAATGTTGACAGTCACGTTTCGGGCAGCAAAGCCTTGACAAAAAGGTCGGCATCAAAGTCCTGCAAATCATCGGCCTTTTCTCCGAATCCGGCAAGGCAAATCGGAAGTCCGGTTTCTCGCGCGACGGCGATAGCTACACCGCCTTTGGCGCTGCCATCCAGTTTTGTGATCACCAGTCCCGTGATCGGTGTCGACGCGTGGAAAGCGCGCGCCTGCGTAATCGCGTTCTGACCTGTCGTCGCGTCGATGACCAGCAGTGTCTCCAGAATAGCATTAGGTGCTTCTCGAGCAATAACGCGACGAATCTTAGCCAATTCATCCATAAGATTCTTTTTTGTGTGTAGTCGGCCGGCTGTGTCGACAATCAGAATATCGGCATTCCGCGCCTCTGCAGACTTGATCGCGTCAAAGACAACAGCAGCAGGATCTGATCCCGTTTGATGCGCGATTACGGCAGTTTGCGTGCGCTCGCCCCACATTTTCAATTGCTCAACAGCGGCGGCGCGAAACGTATCGGCGGCGGCCATAATGACGCGCATTCCATTGTTTTTCGCACGCTGCGCCATTTTGGCCGCAGTCGTCGTCTTTCCTGTCCCATTAACGCCAACCATGAGAAATATGGTCAATTCTCCCTGTTTTGGATCGAGATGTTTCTCGACCAACATGCCTCTAAGCGTTTCTGCAAGAGCCTGTAGCACGCTCTCTCGTGAAGCGTTGCCCGTTGATCGAATGTACTCGCGCAAATCATCAATGGCTTCCATGGATGCCGTAACACCACAGTCTGCCTGTACGAGCGTCATTTCAAGATCGTCGAGCATGTCCTCGTCGAAAACACCCAGTCCTGCTGCCATACGATTGATCTGAGCGGTCATGAAATCGCGCGTTTTTGAAAGTCCTTCTTTAAACTTTTGGAAAAAACTCATGATGCGCCTTTCTATTGTGTCTGTATAAAGAAAAAACCGATAAGCTTGTTACATTGGCCGTTTTTACTTTTAAATACTATGGCAAATGTGCTTAATTCAAAGGCAGAGTCATCAGTCGCCGTAAGACAGCGCGGAGGAAAGCTGCATCGATAGTACTCGCGATATTCCGCGTTCTTGCATGGTGATTCCGTAAAGTCTGTCGGCAGCAGCCATAGTGCCTTTGCGGTGTGTAATCAGGATAAACTGCATTTTCCATGCGTAGCGCCGAACGTACGCCGCGAATCGATCTACATTGGCATCATCAAGAGCCGACTCCACTTCATCGAAAAGACAGAAAGGTGTCGGCTTTAGTTTTAGGATTGCGAAAATCAAAGCAATGGCGGTCAGACAACGTTCACCGCCTGAAAGAAGCGACAAGCGCTGTAATTTTTTACCCGGCGGTTGCGCGCGAATGCCGATCTCGGCTTCCAAGACATCGTCATCGCCTTCCAACATAAGCTCTGCCTGTCCCCCTGAGAAGAAATCGGAAAATACTTGACTGAAATTCTGGTTGATATCGTGAAACGTCTTCGAAAACTGTTCGCGCATCGACTGCTCAAGTTCTTCGACGATGATTCGCAGTTTCTCCGCTGCACTTTCAATGTCCTCGCGTTGTTCTTCCATGTGATTGAGGCGCGCCATCAATGCTTCGTAGTCGGCAACCGCATTTTGATTAATAGGGCCGAGCGCGTCGATATCCTTCTTGAGAGCATTGCGCTCTATCGTGGCTTGACGAATGGAGTCCACCTCGACGACATGCGATTCCGCTTCAACTTTAGTTAGTCCGTGCGTCTCCCAAAGCCGATTCAATACATTATCGTTTTGCTCCTTTAAACGTGTCATGTCCGACCGATGTTTTTCATATGCTGCAAACAATGTCGTCACACGTTCATTGGCAGTTTCATACGTGTCTAAAAGATTCTGCTGACGTGCTGTTACGTTATCACGCTCTTCGAATAATGCTTTATATTCTAGTTCTTTTTTTGCGTGATCGATTTTCGTTTTTTCACGTTTGATAGCGTTTTCCTCAAGGTTTCGACGAATACGATCAAGCGTTTCATTTTGCGAAGCAAATTCACGATCGATGGACGTTAACCGCACGGTTGCTTCCATTTTTTCATGATCGTTTTCAAGTGCCATCGTTTCAAAAGTCTCGATTTGTTCTACAAGAGCGTCCAACGATGCCGAAAGACGGATCTCTGTATCTCGCTTCTCATCACGTAAATCGGCTTTTTCGCGGCTTTCTTCGCTTAGTTTCTCGATACTTTGAACGAGTCGTTCATGCTCTTTCCGATCGTCAGTGATCGTAGCGACAAGCGACAGTTCAGCTTCTTCAATCTTTCGAATGCGTTCATCGGTCGTCGATGTTTCATTACGACGCGCGTCAAGCAGCACTTCTAGACGACGCAATGTTTCTTCAAGCCCCTCTTTCTCAGAAGAACGTTGAAGAAGATCACGTCGATCATCTGCCAGTTGTCGTAGCAGGCTTTCTTCATCACGCGCCACATCATTGAGTTTTTGGCGCGCACGATCGAGCGCCTCGTCCTGTTTTATCTTCTGAATTTCTAACTTCTTGATATCTGCGCGTTTTGACGCGATACGCTCAGGTCTTCCTAATAGTCCTCTCGGCTTAGTCGGCATGAAACCGCCTGTCATGGAACCGGAAGGATTCACAATGTCGCCCTGAAGCGACACGATACGGCATCCGCGGTTAATCCTGTCGGATAACATCGTGGCGTCACGAAGCGTTCTTACCACCATTGTGCGCCCCAGCGCCATCCGCAGAGCAGGTATAACAGGATCGGCGCAAGTTACAAGTTCAGCCGCAACGCCAAGATAGCCTGACGCGCCTTCCGCCATATTGAGAATATCGCGGTTCAATGTGCGCGGGTAAAGAGCATCAAGAGGAAGAAACGTCGCGCGGCCGCCTCGTGTCGTACGAAGCCAGTCAATCCATTGCTCGGCAGTAGCGCGCGTATCGCAAACAAGATCATTTGCAGCGCCCCCTAACGATGTCTCGATCGCAAGCGCCAATTCCTCCGGAACAGAAAGCAAGGAGGCCAAAGGCCCGAACACTTTATGTCGTTTTTTCATTCGGTTCACTTCGTCCATTACCAGTTTAACAGGACGATTATAACCTTCATAAACTTCTTCCAAACGCTCAAGCGTATCGGCTTCATACGTCAGCTTATCAATGTCTTGTTTGACGGATGCGATTTTCTGATCGATGACAGCGGCCTCATTGCGTAGAGATTCGGTTAACTCACGCGCCTGGTCGGCACGTTGTTCATCAAGTTCGATACGTGTCCTAAGCTTGATGAGCGCTTCATCTCGCTGATTAAGATCTGCACGCCTTTCCAAACAATCGTCGTCAAGCTCTTTCTTCTCCTGTTCAAGTTGCAGAAGACGTTCTGAGAGCGCCTGTCGCTCTCCGCGCTTTTCCTGTAAGAGCGCCTGAGATGAAGCGATGTGTTCGCCAAGCACGTCACGCTTTCGTATCGACTCTTGTAAACGTTGCCCCGACTCGACATAATCCGCATCCACGACTTCGAGAGCCTGACGAGCTTCGCGGTGCGCGGCTTCTAGGGATGCCTTTCGTTGTTCAAGCATGTGCTTTTGTTTTTCACGATCCGCCATTTCTTGATCCATCGCCACAAGTCGAACCATCAGCCGATTTTTTTCTTCCAGAAGCCTCTGTGATGCATCTTTCGAGGATTCTAATTTTTCACGAAGTAGCGCATCCTCTCCTGCTAACTGTGTTTCTTCTACTGAAAACGAGGCGATAGCCGCTTGAGCTTCGTCAAGCGCTTCGTCAAGTTTTGCGCTGCGTTCAATGGCTGCTCGGTGCGCATGACGCGCCTCATCACGTTCTTTCCGCGCCTCTTCAAGATCGAGATGGAGCAGAGCCTCATCATCTTCTCCTTTAGCGCGTTCAAGCTCATACTTTTCAAGTTGTTTCATTGTCAGTGTGACATCGATATCGCGGTACCGGTTGCGAAGCTCAAGATGACGTCTTGCGTCCTCCGCTTGCTTACGAAGCGGAGCTTCACGTTGATGCAGTTCATTCAGAATGTCGTCCACTCGAAGCAGATTTTGCTCACTACGCTCAAGTCTGCGAAGAGAATCTACTTTCCGCGTCCTATATAAACCGATGCCAGACGCCTCTTCAAAGATAGCGCGGCGATCATCGGCATTGCCGCTCAAAATTTCATTCACGCGGCCTTGACCTACAATTGAATAGCCCTCGACGCCAATGCCGGTATCCATGATTAAACGGGTGATATCCTTCAGACGACACGGCGTTTTATTGATCATATAAACGCTTTCACCTGAACGAAAATAGCGGCGAGTAATGGATACAGTCGGATAATCAATGGGAAGGATGCCGGATTTGTTATCCAAGGTGAGCGTCACTTCCGCAAAGCTGACAGGTCGACGTTGCGCCGTACCGTTGAACACCACATCTTCCATTCGGCCGCCACGCAATGTTTTGGCGCTCTGTTCACCGAGCACCCAACGTATCGCGTCGGCGATATTTGATTTGCCGGCGCCGTTAGGCCCGACAACTGCCGTAATTCCGTCGTGAAATTCGATCAGTGTGGGATCGGGAAATGATTTAAATCCTTGAATTTCTACTGATTTCAGCATATCAATCTAATTCTAATTCCGACTTCTGAAAAAGAAAAATGCGCGACGCCTGCTGCTCGGCATCTTTCTTGGAATGGCCTTCGCCTTGTGTCTGAAGTTCACCATTTACGAAAAGTCCCAGCGTGAACCTGCGATCATGTTCCGGTCCCGTTTCCTCAATAACGCGAAACGTGATGGATGTTCCCGTTTTTGATTGCGCCCATTCATATACGCGGCTCTTATAATCACGCGACAGCCCGCCGTCTAACACAAGTTTGAAATCAGGCTCAAAAAGACGCTCTACGACCTCAGAGACCGCTTGAAAGCCCCCATCTAAATAAATAGCGCCCAGCACCGCTTCCACAGCATCCGCCAAATTAGAAGGATTATTCGCGCCTCCAGAAAGCGCTTCACCTCGTCCCAGAAGTAAAAAAGCGCCCAAATCAAGTGATTTTGCCACGCGGACAAGTGTCTCCTCTCGGACAATTTCCGTCCGCCAACGTGTCATTTCACCTTCCGATGCCTCCGGATATGAACGATAAAAATACGAAGATACAGCGAGTTGCAAAACGGCGTCCCCTAAAAATTCAAGACGCTGGTTATGAGCAATGTGATATTGCAAGATGTGAGATGTATTGTCCCGCAAAGCGGGAACATCATCGCGGCGCACATTGGAAGCACTATCCAAATCCGAATGCAACAGAGCATGTTCTCCGCGGCGCAATAAAGCGATGTGAGCGTCATCCGATATAAATCGGCCTTGTTTTTCATGTGCGAAAGAAGGATGCGTCAGCGCAAGGACAAGCCCTCGCTTGTCCTTGGCAACATACCCTAAACGGTTCTCAAGAATGGATAGATCGGGCACCACGCCGAACGACCTGCCGGATTAAAGATTCAGGCGAATAAATGCGACAGCGTCACCCACCGTGCGGATACGCTCAGCCTCCTCATCCGGAATAGAAAGATCAAACTCTTGTTCCATGGACATTACAAGCTCAACCAGATCCAGCGAATCCGCATTCAGATCTTCAATAATATTGGATGTCATTTGGATCATATCGGCATCTACGCTGAGCTGATCGGCTAAAATCGTCTGAACTTTCGTGAAAATTTCTTGTTGTGTCATGGTTATCCTCCATTGGCACGAATATTTTCATGCATTGTTTTTATTGATTGATCGCGCGATCACAAACCTCAATACTTGCGGTCACACGGTTCATCTGCTTAAAAGGAAGCTTCCTAAAATCAAGGCTCTTCTTTCCAGATATCCTTGTTCTTGATGCCGTAATCAAGACCGGAAAGCACGGTAATGATCGCCGACACAGCAATCATGATATCGCCCGGCAAAGAATAAGGCGCCCCATACCCCAAGAACGGAAGCGAGGGATCGAGCCAATTAGCAACGATAGGCTCAAAAATGAGGACAATGAGCGTCACTACCTGAATTACCGTTTTGATCTTGCCAAACCAACTTGCAGCGATAACCGTACCCCTAATAGCCGCGACTTGGCGGATACCCGTTACGATCAATTCGCGCGCAATAATGATCGTCAAAATGTAAGTCGAAACACGACCGAGTTGCACAAAAGCGGTAAAGACACTGATCACCAGGATTTTGTCTGCGATGGGATCGAGCAATTTCCCTAAATCAGAAACGATGCCCTGCTTTCGCGCAAGCAGACCGTCAAAAGCATCGGTCAGCGCGGCAAGAATGAACAAAACAAAAGCAATTGAACGTCCAGGCGATGACAGGACGAATCTGGAAAAAGCGGCATCCTCTGCCCACGGTAGAGGAAGCAAAAAGAATAGAATAAACGGAACCAAAAGAATCCGTGAGAGTGTTAATTTATTTGCCATATTCATTGATCGTTACTCCCGTCATATCGTATGCTCCGGCATCCACGATGCGTACCAGCGGGCGGCTACCTATCCCTACTTCGGGTGAAGTCGCGGCAACACGAATGATCGGATCAATATCCGGCGCCTCACCGAAACTTCTACCTTGAAAGAGTATACCATGAGGGTCAACTCCATCAAGCAAAACCGGCACAACGGTGCCAATGCGCGAGCGGTTTTTTTCTAATGAAAGATCATGCTGAAGCTCCATCACACGTGTATATCTGGAAAAGGCGACGTCGAACGGCACCTGATCAGGCATTGACGCGGCGCGCGTACCCTCTTCAGGGCAAAAGATGAAGCAGCCCAATCGGTCAAAGCGCATAGAACGCATAAAATCTAAAAGCATCTGAACATCGTCTTCTGTCTCTCCCGGAAATCCTACCATGACCGTCGTTCGAAGGACGATATTAGGGACATTTTCCCGGATCGCGGCAATTTTCGCCTCGATGACTGCTCTGGTCTCGTGACGCCGCATTCTCTTCAACACAGAATCCGACGCATGCTGTATGGGAATGTCCATGTAATGCGCGATTTTCGGATTGTCTGCGAATTCACGGATAAGCTCCCCAGTTAGTGCATCCGCATAAAAATAAAGGCAACGAATCAGTTCAATACTCTGTGTTTCTTTGGAAAGGCGGCGCAAAAGCATTGTCAGCGTATTTTGATCTTTGTCGGTTAAATCACGACCGTACCTCGTCGTATCCTGCGCTACGAGTATGATTTCGCGAATACCGATCGATTCAAGATGCTTTGCTTCCTCGATAATCTCGTCCATCGTACGTGAATGTTGCGGTCCGCGGATTGATGGGATTGCACAATAAGCACAAGCATTCGAACAACCCTCGGCGACTTTAAGGTACGCCCATCGAGCCTCTATCGATGCAGGTGTTCTGTAACAGCTGAGATGGTCGAGTTCACCCGGTCGACCGGGTCGATGTTCGCGTAGTGAAAGGCCATCTCGAAGTCGGTTCACCGTCTCCGCGATAAGACCGTACTCACCCGTTCCAAGAATGGCATCTACTTCAGGAAATTCTGAGAAAAGCGCGCGACCTACACGCTGCGGCAAACATCCGGTGACCACTAGAAATTGCGCACGTCCTTCAGGGAATTTAAACTCTGCTAGATCGAGAATTGCGTCAATAGCTTCACGCACCGCGTCTTCAATAAATGCGCACGTATTGACGATGAGAACATCGGCTTTATAAGGATCTCGTGTAGGAATATATCCTGCGCTGCAAAGTGCCGCGCTCATACACTCCGCGTCAACTTCATTTTTAGGACATCCGAGAGAGAGAAGATAAAAAGTATGAACCGAAATGATCGCGCTCAAATGTATGCTCCGTTAATCTATGAAAGAAGGATCGAAAAAAGCGGCGATCGCACGTCGAACCGTATTCTCGCCGTATCCGCGCCGATAAAGCAGTTTGCGCATGGCGTTAATTTCAGAAGCATCCGCCGTCGTTGAAAAAGACGCCGCGAGAAGTTCCAACGCCGTATCTTCATCTGCATCAAGCACGCTTGCAGCACATTTGGCGACCTCATACTCAATACCGTTTCGGCAAAAAACATCGATCATCGCACGGCGAGAACGTTGCCTCTTTCCTTGATAACGAGACGCCACCCGTTTTGCTGCGCGACGATCATCGATGTAGTCAATCTCTTTGAGATACCGGATAACATCCTCTACCAAGGATTCCGGAGCGCCCTTCTTCAACAAATTGCGGCGAACCGAACCGGATGATTTATTAAAATCAATGCCGATATAAGCTACCGCCGCTTCTCTTATCGATTCAAAATCTGTCACAGATCAAGACCCAGCATCTCATCAACATCGGCAACGTCATCGTCTACCCTATCAGACCTAACAGAAATTTTAGCGTTATCATTTTCCGGCGTTTCTTCATCGTCGTCCGACTTGAGATAATAACGGCGAACTTCTTCAGCAATTTTGTCAAAAAGGGCTTCATTTTCCGGTTGTTCGAGTAGATCACGAACGTTATCACGCCCCTGTCCAAGTCGCTCGTCTCCGTAGGAATACCACGAGCCGCTCTTATTGATGATGCCCGCCTCTGCGCCCATATCCAAAATGCAGCCGGTCTGTGAAATACCGCGACCGAACAAAATATCAAATTCAGCTTCGCGGAATGGAGGAGCAACCTTGTTCTTGACAATTTTGACACGCGTCCTGGAACCGATCTGTTTATCACCCTGCTCAATACGAGCGCCACGGCGCACATCCAAGCGTACACTCGAATAAAACTTCAGCGCGCGGCCGCCCGTTGTTGTTTCCGGATTGCCGAACATGATCCCGATCTTCTCGCGTAACTGGTTGATAAAGATAACAAGAGTCCTGCTCTTGTTGATGACGGCAGCCAACTTCCTCAGCGCCTGCGACATCAGTCGCGCCTGAAGACCGACTGAAGCATCACCCATCTCCCCGTCAATTTCTGCGCGTGGCACAAGCGCGGCGACAGAGTCAATCACAATGACATCCACCGCACCTGAGCGTGCCAGTGCTTCCGTAATCTCAAGGGCCTGCTCTCCGTAGTCCGGCTGTGAAACGATTAGGTTGTCGATATCGACACCAAGATTCTTTGCATAGACCGGATCCAATGAATGTTCCGCGTCGATAAATGCCGCAATACCGCCAAGCTTCTGAGCCTCCGCGATACTATGAAGCGCAACAGTGGTTTTCCCGGATGATTCAGGTCCGTAAATTTCAACCACTCTGCCACGCGGCAATCCGCCGATGCCGAGCGCCACATCCAACGAAAGCGCTCCTGTCGGAATCGCGTCGACTTCAACCACATTGGCTTCATCAAGCGTCATCACTGCACCTTTACCAAAATCTTTCTCGATGCGGTCCATCGCGGCTTTAAGAGCCTTCTGGCGATTCTTATCGTCCATTGGTTTGACTTGTTGTTTAGATTTAGATCCTTTTGCCATCTGCTTTTCTCCCTATCCGGCTTTGAAAAATCAACATCGAATGTGCCGCCATTGAACCGTTTATTTTCGAAGGTACCCGCTTACGATCAAGACGGTTTAAATCTATCATTTGATCAACAAGAACTTTTGTTCTCTTTGATCATTCTCATATTATCGAAAGAGCTTTCACACGTCAACGCGTTTTACTGTCGTCAACTGCCCTTAGCTCTTATTAGCTGTCAAAAAAAGTCAATCATATGAAAAAATAACGACGAATTATTATCGGAGCTGTTGACACTAATAATCAATTCCATGTGCAAAAAGAAGTTTAACGCATTATTTGCGCGGACGGCGCCCAAAAGCACGTCTACGCGTGCTATAAGACTGTTTTATAGGCTGTCCTTGTCTGGATAAACGTTGATTTTCGCCGCGAACAGGACCTAGTTTCAATCTCTCACGCCAAGCACTTTGAGTATCGAGCGCTTCACGGAATCGAAGTGCAAGTCCAATTACATAATAAGCGGATAGTGTCACAAGACACTTCAGAAGGTAAATAAGAATCTGCCAAGCTTTATGTTCACTCCAGATGGGCAGTGTGTTCAGCGCAATCAGAACGATACCGGCTACAAGAGCGGAAATAAAAAGACGAATGTAGAAAGGCAGCATCCTTCGAAGACGCGCTTCAGGCAGGTAAATTCTGTAAAGAATAGACATCAAGAGAACGAGCAGAAACAATGTCCCGGATGATGCGATCGGAATACCTTTGATGCCGAAATTCAAACGTTGAATGAATAGCTGAGAAAGCAATGGATGTGCCACTACCGATATCACGCCCGCAAGCAAAAGCATTCGCGTCATGCGGCGCGCAAAAAACGCAAGACAATAGACAATAAAAACCGTCGCTAATAGAAGCGGTAACGCGTATAAACGTATCAGAACTCCTTCTTCCGCCAGCGCGGCCTCAGGTAACGCGCGATGCCATTGGAAGAAAATAATCGCGGTATCTTCGGGCATCACAGCGAGAATAACGGAAAAAGGGGTCATAAGATATAGCGCTCGACGCATCGCACTCGTTAACAGTGTACGTACACGCGAGTATCGTTTCTCATCGAACAACTGTGTTAACACAGGCGTCATCACACCTGCGACAGGCAAAACGATTGCCGTCAACAGAAAACGCCCCAAAGCTTTAGCCTGATCGAGCACCGTTACTGCTCCGACGGCCTTACCGACGAATGTGACATCAAGCAGTGCGTTGAGTTGAAATAATGCGGCCGCAATCATCGCAGGAACAGCCAAACGCATAAATTGTCGGTACATTGGGTCACGCGTATCGATTAATATACGCCAATGAAGAACACGTTTTGCCAGAAAAAGAAGGATCACTGCCAATAGTGCCGTACAAGAAAGCATAACGAGCGATGCGCTTGTGAGATTCTCAGGCGTTTTTTTCACCATCACTACAAAGCAAATTTGTGCGATCACACAAGCTGAGGCAACAGGAACCACGGCACGGTGGTAAAGTCGCGTTCCCACAAGCAAACCTGCGGCGATCGCCGCCAAAAACAGAAATACCGTTTGCACAAGCAGGATGCGCGCTGAAGGTGCCGCCTGTTGAATTACTGCATCGTCCTTACCGGAATTGAAAAGGCGAAGCATTGGATTGCAGAGCGCTTCACCCAGAAGAACGGCGATGATAACCGTGAGAAGAAGTAACGTCGCAACGGAAGAAAAGCTGCGCCAAAAACGGGCTAACTGTTTGCGGTCAATCGAAGTCTTAATACGCAGCGCAACCGATAGGATAAGCGCGACCCCGGCAAGTGAACGGATTATAAGTCGCGGCCATTCGCGGGCAATGACCCATGCGTCCGAAAGAACACCAAACTCCAGCATGGGAACATATGAGATCGCGTGAGAAAACCACATCAACGCAATCACTACCATAGATCGAGAAAAGATACGCGCCGCTTTCGACGGCGTTAACGGACGAAGCCCGCCGCTTGCACGAAAATCCTCTAACAGAGATGACATATGATCCTGACGCTGTCCTCTTCTCATGAAAGCCCGATACTCCTGTTCAGCAGATCGATTGCCGCATATGCCGATCGATCCTGAATATTCGTGCGGCTGCCAATATAATGCCGTTCAATTACTCGTGTACCTCTATTGCTGCTGCAGGCGATAAACACCGTTCCGACAGGATGAGTTTTCGTTCCACCTGCCGGCCCCGCATAACCGGTCACAGACACGGCATAATCGACGCCTGTAAGACGGTGCAACCCTTCCGCCATAGCGCGCGCGCACGCCGCGCTGACCGGACCTTCCGTACTGAGTAAGTGATCGGTCACACCGAGCAAATCGGTTTTCATCTCATTAGTGTATGTAACAACACCGCCTTTGAACACGTCTGAAGCGCCGGGTACCCGTGCCATCAACGATGCCGTAAGACCGCCCGTACAAGACTCTGCAAATGCGCAAGTGGCGCCGATATTAAGAAGATTATCGCGTACCACCTCGGGAAGACTGCGTGTTCCAATCTCATAAATATACGGACCGAGGCGCGCTTTGATTACGTCAATCAAAGATTCCGTACGATCCTCGTTATCCTCACCCTCCGCAAAACGTTGTGTGATCCTGAAGGACACATCACATTCATTCACATACACGGCGATCGTTGGATTCGTCTGCCGGTCTACGAGATCACGAACCGCCGCTTCAGCGTCCGGTTCACCGATACCTGTCAAATGCACGTACCGGTGAATCAAACGCACAGGTGAAAGTTTTTCGAGCACCGGTCGAACTTCATTAAGAAACATGGGCTCCATTTCACTAGGCGGACCCGGCAAGACGAGGATTGCCTTTTTCTTAGATTCACCTAAGGAGAGCTGTCGGTCAAACAACATCAAAGCACCCGGAGACGTGCCGTTCTCATTCAAAAACAACGTAGCTCCTTCAGGAACAAGCGGATATACAACATGACGTTTTGCTGACTTGGAAACTGATATGCTTTGCTCGCCTTCCGGAATTTGCGAGCATACAACGAGGCGTGCCTGTTTTCGACGAGCAATTCGCTCGTCTATCTTCCGGTTAATCAAAGGATCCAAAACTAAACGATAACCGGCAATTCCGGCGGCTACAATGCCGGAAAGATCATCTGCTGTAGGCCCAAGACCGCCCGTTGCGATAACGAGATCATTACACTCAAGTGCGTCGTTCATCGCCTTTTCGATCCGTTTAGCGTTGTCGCCGACAACAGTGTGACGATAGGTAGAGATCCCGAGTTCGGCTAACTGCCCGGCCAAAAAGCATGCATTGGTATCCAGCGTCTCACCCAGCAAAAGCTCGGTGCCCACCGACAAAATTTCGGCCGTATGAATCGTTATGACGTTTTGTTCAACGGCGCTCATTGCCTGCTTTTACCCTCATTCTCAAAAATCAAATAATCGAACCTTCATTTTCAGAAAAAATAGGATGCCACGCGCGCATTGTCAAGATCATGTATCCGTTGCTCGCATGCTTCCAAAGCGATATCCTTCGCAAAACCTTACTTCGAGTCGTCAAGATCGCGCATCAGTTGCTCGTATGCTTCCGGGGTGATAAGCACCTCACGCGGTTTACTGCCCTCGAATGGACCGACATACCCCATTTCGCAAAGACGGTCTATTAAACGAGCCGCGCGCGGATAGCCGACTTGCAATCTGCGCTGGAGGAGCGACACTGAAGCGTATTCTGTTTCTACGACGACCCGGAGCGCGTCCGGAAGCAACTCATCCTCTCCCTCGCCGCCGAGTCCTTTGCCGTTCGTCGTTTTATCCGGGTTTTCAATTGCATCCGCGACCGACTCGTCATAATTTTCAGGATAATAGCTTTTGATAAACGACAGTACGCGTTCCACTTCGTTATTAGTGACAAAAGAGCCCTGTCCGCGGATTGCCTTGAGTGAACCCAGCGGAAAATAGAGCATATCGCCCTTGCCTAGGAGTTTTTCTGCGCCACCCGAGTCAATGATAGTGCGCGAGTCAACTTGCGACGCAACGGCAAAAGCAATACGGGACGGAATATTTGCCTTAATCACCCCCGTGATGACATCGACCGATGGGCGCTGTGTCGCGATAATCACGTGGATACCGACGGCGCGTGCTTTGGCCATCAGGCGTGAAATAGCATCCTCCACTTGGTGTTGAGTTATCGCCATCAGATCGGCCAGCTCATCGATGACGATCAGGATGTACGGCAGGAGTCCGTCTGATGATTCCTCATCATCGTCACGATTTGACCCTGTCTCCAACGTTTTACGTTTTTGCTCATTGTAGGATGCTATATCACGAACGCGCGCCCCTGCAAAAAGTTTATAGCGGCGCTCCATTTCAGATACGGCATAATTGAGCACACCGTACGCTTTTTCCGGATTAGTAACAACGGGCTGCAACAGATGGGGAATGCTGTTATAAATAGAAAGCTCAACGATCTTCGGGTCAATCATCAGGAAACGCACATGTTCCGGCCCATAACGGTATAACAAACTGATCAAAATCGAATTGATGCATACCGATTTTCCGGAACCGGTCGCGCCCGCGATCAAAAGATGCGGCATGCGCGTCAGATCGCAAAGGATCGGTTCTCCGCCGACATCGCGACCCAGCGCCGTTACAAGACCGCCTTCCGCTTTAATAAATTCTTTCGACTGCAGAAGGCTTCTGAGAAGAACAGGATATGTGCGTTTGTTCGGAATCTCAATACCGATTGCAGATTTCCCCGGAATGGGAGCCTCAATGCGAACACCGTAGGCTGCCAATGAAAGTGCGATATCATCCGCAAGATTCACAATGCGGCTTACCTTAACTCCGGGACCGGGTGAGAGTTCAAACCGTGTGATCGTCGGGCCGGTCGTATAATGAACAATACGTGCTTCAACACCGAAATCGGATAATGTGTTTTCTAATTTTCGTCCGAGTTCGCGTATTTCCTTGATCTCTTCCGGTGTTTTCTTCATACCGCGATCTTCTTTTAAAAGACTTAACGGCGGCGTTTTGTACTCCGATAAAAGACTCATCTGTACGTGGCGAGGTTTCTTTTTAGTTGATGGTCTGACATTTTGTTTGCTTTTCACATTCCGATCTTCCCAACGCTCGCGCCCGTCAAACTGCTCGAATTGAACAGGAATCGGACTCCTGAATAACGCTCTCTTCGAATCATCACGAGTTTCGGTTGGCGCAATATGCCCCGTTGCCCTATCGCCTGAAGTTAAATGATCCGACCAAGTCGCATGTTTGCCTCCGGCAAGGCGCCCAGAAGAGACATCGTCATTCCTCTGTGGCTCCGTATCAACTGAGTCAAAAAGATAAGGACGTCCACGACCTCCTACGGGGCGCAATCGTGTGGCTTCGTTGATACCATGATTCTGTGGAGGCAGCGGAAAGGCGGTATGAGCAACAACTTGCTCTGATTGGACATCCTGTGTCTTTAAAGAAGGATCATACTGAAGCGTCTCCCAGCCTTGCGGTCCTGAAACCGCACGTCCGTTAAAAGGTGTTCCTAAACCATTCCGACTTCCGCTACCTTGAGGGATGATCGGTTGATCCGGTGTATAAGTATAAAGATGAGCCGATTCACAATCTTTATTCGACCTCTCCGCGTCGTCACCATGTATGAGCGTCGCCTCTTTTGCAATAGCTTCGGGATCATGTGGCGCTGCCGCGACGTGGATATAGGTGTCCGATGATAGATCTCCTGTCGCGTCTTCCGTCTGTGCAGTGTGGTCTTTTTTCCTAAAAAGCGTTTTGAAAAAAGCGAGCACGCCCCTTCTTTGCTCGAGTTGACTCGAAGACGGTATGTCATCATATGATGCTTGATCGACACCAACCGGATCATCAAAAGAAATGTCTTTCCGACGTAACGAAAGACGCCTCAACGAGAAACCGAACGCGTATACGAGGACTGACAATATCAGCGCAGCAATTAAAATCGAAGCTCCCGTGACGCCGGCTACGCGCTCAAGACCGTTGGAAATCAGTCCGCCGAGCAAACCGCCGCTCCAAATATTGCCCGATCGAATTCTTTCAGGGAAACGTCCGTCAAGCCAAAGCATGCGAACGACTTGAAAACCGGCCAATCCCTCTCCTTGCGAAGACAGACGCTGAAGCAACGTCGTACACGACATTGACGCGATTGATATCACTGAGGAAAGCAACACAAAAAGAAGTGAAAGAGCACCCACACTTAATGATTTAATGTGTTGAACGCGCTCCATAAAATATAATAGAGAGAAAACTAGGAGAACTGGAGGGAGAAAATAAGCGAGCGTGCCGAAAAGTCCCATACTCACTGTCGAGAGCGTACGACCAAGCCAGCCTGTCCAAGATGCCGGCGCATAAAGCGCAAATGCGAAAAGCAAGCCGAAAGCTAGAAAAAATGTACCGAAAAGGTCACTCCATTGACGTTTAGACATAGATCCGCGTTGATCTGACAATACTTCTACCCTCCCTCTACTTCTTAGCGTAGATCCAGCAGATCCGCGGCGAGGAGAATTCCCAGACACGTTTTGCTGTCGCATAGCGTCCCGTCATACACCTGCTGAAGAGCCTCATGGAACGGAATCCACTCGCGCGTCAAATATTCGCCTTCGTCCGGCATCGCTTTGCCTTGAATGAGATCGCGAGCTAGATAGACGCTGATCACTTCGTCAGTATATCCCGGCGACGGATAAAAACGAGTCAACAGATCCCAGCGATCAGCAACAACACCACCTTCCTCTTTCAGCTCGCGCCGCGCACACGTTAGCGCATCCTCCGGCGGATCAAGTTTGCCGGCAGGTATTTCTCTCATCAGACCGTCACAACCGACACGATGCTGCCGCACCAGAAGAATTCGGTTGTCGGCATCCATTGCAACGACGGACGAACCGCCGGGATGACGCACCACTTCCCGAAACGAGTGTCGACCGTCAGGGAGCACTACGTCCTGAACTTCAACCGAAAAAATCCGCCCGATAAAACGCAGCACCGATGACACGGTGCGTACATGCATTCCTTGAATAACATCACGCTTGTTATGTTCCGGAGCATCCCTATCTTCTTCTATAAAAGGTTCCTCTGACATTAAAAATACGTTATCGGCGTCATCGATTGCCGGTTCAGCTTTGGAAGCAGCGCTTTCTTTTGCACTGAAAGGACTGCGAATCCGATGCTCTCGTTCACTGAATCCCGACATCCTTTTATCATGCTCATCCGACAAAACGTCACGATGTGGTTTTTCCCGCATAGCAAATTCTCTCCTCTGCCTTCGATCGTTACCTCGTATGTAAATGCTTCATTAGGGCACATTCTCCTTGATTTCATTGACAGCCATTTTATCACAGCGATTGTTGTAAGGATTATCCGCGTGTCCGCGTACCTTTCTCCACGTCATCTTATGCTGTTTCTGTTCCTCCCAGAGTGCCTCCCAAAGGTCACGGTTGCTTACCGGCATACCCGCCGCGTTTTTCCAATTCCTTTTCTGCCAATTTTGTATCCAGTTTTCGTTAAATGCAGACACCAAATAGGCGCTATCACTGTAAAGCGTGACGTTACACGGCCGTTTCAGTTCCTTCAAAGCTTCCAACGCTGCCGTGAGCTCCATACGATTGTTGGTCGTATCCGGCTCAAACCCGGAGATTTCTTTTTCAACACCCATCGCCATAAGGATCGCAGCCCATCCGCCCGGCCCTGGATTGCCGCTACAAGCGCCGTCGGTATAAATCACAACATCTGTTTTTGCAATAGGATTGTCATCTTGATTTTTCATACTTCATATTATACATGTCCAGCAAAGTCATTAATTCTATCGTAAACAAAAGCTCTCACCCCTCGTGATGTGAAATAAGATCGCATCAATACAAAAATCCTGCATTTGATGCTTAAAAACTTACAAATTAAAAAAATGTTCCCCGCCGTTGAAGTACGAGAAACATCCCTCATGTGTATCCCGGGAAGATGCTGCAGCACCTTCCCGGGATGAGTTCGAATACCCTTACTTTGCTACTTCGCTGTAGCGGCTTTCTCGAATCACGTTCACCTTGATCTGACCCGGGAAATTGAGCTCGTCTTCGATCTTTTTACAGATCTGATGTGCCAGTAACGGCATCGCGTTATCGTCAATTTCATCCGGAACGACGATGACACGAATTTCACGGCCGGCCTGCACGGCGTACGATTTCTCTACGCCGTCCATCGAGCTTGCGATGTCTTCCAGCTTCTGAACGCGCTGTATATACATTTCAATATTCTCACGACGTGCGCCGGGTCGTGCGGCAGAAATCGCGTCCGCCGCCGCTACCAAACACGCAATGAGCGATTCCGGTTCGACATCTCCGTGATGAGATTCAATACTGTTCAATGTTATGGGATCCAGTTTATATCGGCGCGCGACTTCAGCTCCAAGCTGGACATGTGATCCGTCGCGTTCAAAATCGATCGCTTTGCCAATGTCGTGCAAAAGCCCTGCTTTTTTCGCTGCGCTTTCATCAAGATCAAGTTCCGCCGCTAACATACCGGCGATCCAACAGACTTCAATGGAATGCTGTAGTACATTTTGTCCGTAACTGGTGCGAAAACGCAACCTTCCTAGCAGGCGAACAACCTCTTGCGGAAGACCGACAACACCTGTATCAAATACAGCTTGTTCACCGGCTTCACGAATAGCGTTGTCTACTTCGCGCGCGGCTTTTTTCACCATTTCCTCAATGCGTGTCGGATGGATCCGTCCGTCTTTCACCAGCTTTTCAATGCTGATTCGCGCGATTTCGCGACGTATCGGGTCAAAGCTGGAAAGAATAACGGCCTCCGGCGTGTCATCGATGATCAGATCAACGCCTGTCAGCTGTTCGATTGTGCGAATGTTGCGACCTTCACGGCCGATGATGCGCCCCTTCATCTCTTCGTTCGGAAGCACAACAACGGATACTGTCGCCTCAGATACGTAATCGCATGCGTAACGCTGAATGGTGCTAACCACCAGTTCTCTTGCCTTTTCTTCACAGGATGCGGCAGCTTCTTCTTCCAATGCCCTAAATTTTAGTGCGAGATCGTGACGGTATACGTGTTCCGCTTCTTCAAGCACCTGCGCTCTCGCATCGGCGACTGAGAGACCTGCCACACGTTCCAGTTCCGCCATCTTCTTGATCTCGACAGCGTTGAGTTCTACTTCTTTCTCATCTAGTGCGCTCTCGCGTTCTTTGAAGTTGCGTTCGCGATCCTCGAGACTTTGAATCCGGCGATCCAATGTTGATTCTTTTTGTTCCAGACGCTGACGCTCTCGTGTCATTTCTTGGCGTTTTTCACGCACATCGCATTCCAGAGTATGGCGCGCGTTCTGGATCTCTTCCTTCATGGAGAGTAACAACTCTCGTTTACGGTTTTCACCTTTACGCACCGCCTCGCTAATGATCGATTTGGCTTCGTTTTCTGTTCTCACCCTTGATTCTTCAAGTTCTTTAGCTTTTTTGCTAAGACCTCTATGGTAAAACAGCGCGGTTATGCCCCACGCCATGATGACGCCGACAAGTAAACCGATTACCCCGTATAGCCATTCTATGGTAATCACCTCCGTATTCAATTATCAAGCTACAATGATAAATATTTATGAAATGGTTCATCACAGAGAAATGCAGAAAAAAGCACAGAAAAGCTTCCTTCTGCTTCTCAATGATTGTTCAAATCACTACGATCAGTTTATGAGGCAAACGCTAAAATGTCAATCAATTATAATCGTTCATAGACGACCTTGGCGATATTATTCGTTTTGTCCTCTGCTTCGGCTAGGAGGCGGACGCATAAAGCTTCTGCTTCAGACGTAAATGTATTATCCGAAATACCGCCCAAGTTGATACGTACGTTCATGACGGCGCTTTGTAAAGCGGCAAAAGCGCAATAGGCGGAAACACCCGCATCGGAAATGCAGTTTTTGTGGCCACAGTGAGCAAGAGCCTCAAGACGTTCAAGTGTTTCAAACGCTTTTTTAGCCGTTTCCAATGGTGCTTTCGTCGCTACGATGCTCGCCTCTTCCATAGCTTTTTGGCGAATTTTCTTCTCTTCTTCGGTTTCTTTCGGAAGTTGAAGTGCTGCCATGAACGTATTGAACGCGGCAACATCCTCGTCAATCAGACGAATGAAATCTTTCTGCAGTTCTTCCAATGCCCGAAAATCGCATTCGACAGTTGCTTTCTTCGCTTCATCATTGGCCTGATATGATTTTTTATTAACCGACAGATGATAGACCATCTGTCCTAGCGCTGCACCCAGGGCGCCAACGACGGCAGACACACTTCCGCCTCCCGGTGTTGGCGCATCTGTAGATGCGACGGCGACATAATCTCGAATGGAACAATCTGCAAATTTTTTCATCTTATATCCTTTCCTGTTTGTTAGGGTATCTCATTCGCAATGAATGAACTGTCGGTCTGAAAAACATTTGAAAGTTCTTCTTCATACCCCTTTTCCTTAACCCCTTCACAATCAATATAGTGACGTGCCGACGGAATAGCACTCTGTTGAAAAAACGCACTTATGAGAGCGCGTTCAATATCTCCTCTAATTGACCTGTATCAATAAGGTGCTGAAGCGCCTCAATATCCGGTGCCGGCGGTCGATCCTCCGTGAGCGGTTTCACGTGTTCGCGAATCAGTCGATAAACAGCTTCCGTACCGTGCCCGAGCTGACGACGTTCAAGAAGATCGATCGCCTGGGCGGCACACATTAGTTCGATCGCAATCACGCGACGTGTATTTTTAACGATGGCAGATGCCTTCCTCGCCGCGATCGCGCCCATGCTGACGTGGTCTTCTTTGCTTGCGGATGAAGTAATGGAATCGACACTTGCCGGATGCGACAGTATTTTATTCTCCGATACGAGAGATGCCGCGACGTATTGAGGAATCATCAAACCGGAATGGACACCGCCTTGGCGAGTAAGAAAAGCAGGAAGTCCGTTAGATAAATGAGGATTGACGAGACGTTCTGTCCGGCGCTCACTAATATTGGCAAGTTCCGCGGTGGCGATACCGAGAAAATCAAGCGCGAAGGCGAGCGGCTGGCCATGGAAATTACCTCCGGAAATCACCTCGCCCGTCTCCGGAAAAACGACAGGATTATCGGTAACAGCGTTCACTTCACGACTTAAGATCTGTCGAACGTAGTTCATAGCGTCAAGCGAGGCGCCGTGAACTTGCGGGACGCAGCGTAACGTATACGCGTCTTGCACATCTACTTGGCGTGTATCGGCATACGTGGATCCTTGAAGCCATTGAAGCAGAGTTTGGGCGACCTCGATCTGACCCTTCTGGGCACGGAGCTCGTGAATACGAGGATCAAAGGCATCGCGAAATCCGCGAAGCGCCTCAAAAGATAGCGCCGCGGCCGCGTTAGCCGCCTGAAGACAGCGTTCCGCGTCTAAAAGCGCTCGTATACCGACACTTAGCATCATCGATGTACCGTTAATCAACGCTAGACCGTCTTTGCCTGTCAGGGTAACCGGTTGGAGTCCGCGACGACGCAATGCTTTTGCACCGCTCAAAACAGAACCGCCTATATTGGCTTTGCCCTCTCCGATCAAAACCAGCGCCATGTGCGCGAGATTGGCAAGATCACCTGACGCGCCGAGTGAACCTTGACGGGGAACGACCGGAACAATGTCGTTGTTCAAAAGCGCCAATAACTGGTCAGCGACAATAGGATTAATGCCGGAATATCCGACAGCAAACGCATTCAGCCGCAGAAGCATCATTGCTCGTACCGTCGATCGCGGCAACGGATCGCCCGTAGCTGATGCATGACTTCGTATCAGATTGATTTGAAGCTCACGATTTTGAGACTCCGAAATCTCAACATGGCTCAACTCGCCGAATCCCGTAGAGATTCCGTAGGTTGGCTTTTTATCGGCGAGGATGTTACGTACAAGCGCATAGGACGATTCCATCCTAGCCCGCGCGCTGTCTTCAATGACACAAGTCACCCTGTGATTGAGCGCGACGTGTCGAACGTCCTCAAGCGTCAAGGAATGTCCGTCAAGCACCAAGAGTTCATCATGCTCACGCATGTGGGATGCCTCCTTTAACCATCTTAGTTGCGAGCGCTAACGAGGAAGGATCCTCCGGTCTCCCGGTCAAAAGGCGAGCGACTTCTGCTACGCGCTCATCATGGTTCAATCTCTGAACGGTCATCACCGTCCGACCTTCTTTTTCTTCTTTACCTACTAAAAAATGCGCATCGGCTACGGCGGCAATCTGTGCGCTATGTGTTACACAGAGCACCTGCGCATGACGAGATATCGACTTTAACTTATTGGCGATCATAGTCGTCGTCTTCCCACTGATACCTGTATCGATTTCATCAAATATAATCGTCGACACGTCGTCGACGGCTGCAAGCACTGTTTTGATTGCCAAAAGCACCCGCGACGCTTCACCTCCGGAAATAATAGATACAAGCGGCATCATTGGCTCGCCTGGATTCGGGGTGATCAGGAAACGCGCGCGATGAGGCTTATTGAGAAAATGTCCTTTGTCCCGCGCTGCCGATTCAACGCGCACTTCAAACACAGCGTCACTCATGTTGAGATCAGACAGTTCACGATTGACTTCAGAAGACAAATGCTCCGCCGCATGAACTCGAGCGTCATAAAGACGAGCACCTGCGTCTTCAAGCGTCTGCACAAGACGAAGACGCTCTATTGTTAATTGGGAAAGTTCAAGTTCTGTCGCGTCGATTCTCTCGATTTCTACACGAGCTTGATCAGCGTAGGCGAGTACGCGATCGAGCCCCTGTCCATATTTCTCCTGCAACCGACGCAGAAACACAAGACGTTGATTGGCTTCTTCCAGCGCGTCAGGACGATCGTCCAACCTCTCTTGTATACGATCAAGCTCAAATATGATCTCTCTTAATGAAGATTGAACGAGAGCTGCGCGCTCTGCCAGTTCCTGAAGACGCACGCTCTGTTTGCCCGCCGATTCAAGTTCAGTGATTGCGCGTTTCAAATGTCCGGTGGCGGAACGATCATCATCGGACTCCAGCTCATAAAGCGCTCGACTGACGTGGGCAACGATATCGCGAACAGCTGTCAACGTCTTGATTCGTTTTAGGAGTGTTTCTTCCTCATTTTCGACGATACCTGCTTCTTCAATTTCATTGAGCTGGTAGAGAAGAATATCACGTCGGCGCGCACGTGTTTCAGGATCAAGATGCAACGCTTTCAGACGTTGTTCAACGCGACTGTAAGACGCGTATAATGTCTCATACGCTTCGAGCGCTTCTTCCACTGATGAGCCTCCGTATGAATCTAAAAGATCCAGATGAACCGACTCTTTGAAAATCATTTGTTGATCACTTTGGCTGTGAATCGCAAGTCTTGATGAGGACATCTCGCGAAGTTCACCGATCGTCGCGAGATGTCCGTTCAAACGTGCGTATCCGCGTCCGTTTGATCGAAATGAACGCACAAAAAGGAGTTCTCCGTCTTCAGTGGTGTCATTGGATGCTTTTTCATCCTTGAAAAGGATCGAAACAGATGCTTCTTCGGCACCTGAGCGAATCATTGAGCGATCTGCACGTCCGCCCGATGCAAAATCGAGCGCATCAATAAGTATTGATTTTCCTGCGCCCGTTTCTCCAGAAAGAACTGTAAAACCCGGACCGAAATCAATACCCAGATGATCCGCTAGTGCAAACGCATCAATTTCAACGCGCTGAATCATGGACGAGCAGGTCAATCCTCCTCTGCATGTTCTTCAGCCGTATCTGTTTTAGAAAGCGTCAGAAGTTTAGATCGGAGCGCTTTTGCAGAAGGGTTGTCCGGAGTACCGACAAAGATTGTGTCGTCTCCTGCCAACGTGCCTAGAATCTCGTCAAAATACATTGAATCAAGTGCGGACGCAGCGCCTTGTGCCAGACCGGGAAGCGTTTTGATGATGACAAACGCATTCGCGCATTGAACCGACGTAACCGCTTCAGCAAAGACACGTCTTAGACGTCCTGACGCGGCATCCCCGCTATGACTAAGTGTGACATATTTCTGCGTTCCTCGCCCCGTCATGACCTTGACGATACCTAACTCCTTGATGTCTCTTGAGACTGTTGCCTGCGTGACGTCTATGCCGGAATCTCGTAGCATTTTAACGAGGTCGGATTGCGTCTCTACCGTTTCTTCATTCACAATGCGCAAAATACGTGCCTGGCGTTGTTTCTTAGACGTTTTTCTCATCGCGACACACCTCTTTTCTGGATTTTGACGGGAAGATTTTTGAAAAAAGCATCTTCCCAAAGCTTGATCATGGGCAACTTATGTGGCGCAGTACGCACCGTAACGCTGTCTCCTTTTTCGACGGCGCAGGACGCGCGGCCGTCTACCGTGAGATAGGCCTCCTCATCTTCCGAGAGAAGCGCCAATCGGATCTCTGTATCAGCACCTAGTACAAACGATCGGTCATGCAATGTATGCGGACAAATCGCCGACACGAGGATCGCATCCAATGAGGGCTCAAGAATCGGGCCGCCGACGGCAAGTGAATAGGCCGTTGAACCGGTTGGTGTTGCGACGATTATCCCGTCGCCGGGAATATGGTCGACTGTCTCCCCGTCAATCGACAACTCAATCGTAATGGTCTTTGCGATATTGCCTCTAGCGAGAACAACATCGTTTAGTGCGAATTCAACATCTTGCGACACGCCGTCCGACCGAACATGGTAGGAAGCAAGCAATGGACGCAATTCAATGCGATAATCTTTATTCACCAGTTTTCTGACCACATCTTCGATCTGGTCAGGCTCTGCTTCAAGAAGGAAGCCGACGCTGCCGAGATTAACACCCGTTTTAGGAATATTGCGCGCACTGACAAGATGTGCAGCCGATAGAAAGGTTCCGTCTCCGCCGAGGACAATCATCACATCGCAGGATGCATAGGAGGCGCGTTCTATAGGCACATTACACGAAAGATCCGGCGCGACACCCTCTTCAATCACTGCTTGAGCACCATACGCTTCAATGTACTGAGCAAGTCGTTTTGTGATTTCAAATTCGTGATCACGACCACGGTTTGGATAAAGCGCGATTCGCACTCTCAGCTCCCTTCATGACCAAGCACAAAGCGCAGATCTCGCCGCGCCAGCCACCTCTATGAGATGGAGCATACGTTTCTCCAAGCCCGACGCGTCAAGCTGTTCCAAAGCGATCAGCTCCTTGCGCGACGCGGCGCCTCTGGTGAGATGTGTAACACCTGCATAATTAACCAAGCAATCCGGACAGCGTCTTGCGATTTCGGCGACGACCATTGAGCCAAATCCGCCTCGTTCAACGCTATCCTCAATGATCAGCAGTTTGTTTGTTTTATGTATAGAGTGTATCACAGATTTATAATCAAACGGCATAGCGCACAAGCAAGAAAAAAGTTCAATTGAATAACCGGACTCGTCCGACATAATGCGCCGGCATGCCTGTAGAGCTTCCGACACGCATGGACCCAAGGCGACAACGGTAAGATCGTTTCCTGAAAGCATATGGCGAAGTGAAAATATAGCATCGGCCTCGTCTGTCCATGCTCCATGACCTTCGTGCTCAAAGGCAATCGTATGTCTTCGCACGTTTGTCATATCGGTCATCTGGAAGATATCGGCTGATGGAGCCTCGCTTCTCGGATAACGAATCAGCACCGGACCGTCATGCTGCACCGCCCATTTAAGCGTTTTTCTTAAATCGGGCGCTGTGGCCGGAGCAAAGACAGTAAGATTAGGAAGCTTGAGCGCGTATGCAAGATCATAAAGACCCTGATGCGTGTCACCATCTCCGCCGACAAGTCCCGCGCGATCAACAGCAAAAATAACAGACAGATTCTGCAGACAGACATCGTGCAGCATTTCGTCAAAAGCACGTTGTAAAAACGTGCTGTACAACGCAACCACAGGACGCATGCCCGCTGATGCCATACCGGCGGCCATGGTTACGGCATGTTCTTCAGCAATGCCGACATCCCAGAAGCGATCGGGATACCTTTCGGCAAAATGTGAAAGACCGGTTCCTCGCGTCATCGCCGCAACGATCACCGCTACATCCTGATGCTCAGATGCAATGTCGATGATTGTGTTGCCGAATACGTCCGAGAAAGTCGATTCATTCCCTATGTTACCGCCCGTTACGCCTTTTTCCGGATCAAAAGCGGATACGCCATGATAATCCTCCGGATGTTTCTCTGCCGGAGCGTAGCCTTTTCCCTTTTGAGTAATGACGTGAAGCAACACCGGCCCGCGCACTAAACAAAGAGCTTGCAGATGACGCTCCAATTCCCTTAAGTCGTGTCCGTCAATCGGCCCGTAATAACGGAAGCCGAGCTGTTCAAAAAGAACACTGCTTTCTCGACGGTACGTGCGCCAGCGCCTTTTCATCCGCGCCAGCTGGCGCACCAATGATGGGCCAATAATCGGTATCTTATTCAGTCGCCTTTCCCAAAGAGGCTTCATGCGTAGATAACGTGTAGATGTTCGGAGATGTTCCAGATGGTTTGCTATGCCCCCTGCAGCACGATCAATACACATTTGATTATCATTCAAGACGACCATTACGTTGTCTTCGTGTTCGCCGATATCGGACAGAGCTTCTAAGGCCAATCCGTTTTCAATTGCGCCGTCGCCAATCAAGGCGACAGTACGACTCGTGTCGCCACGAAGGCGTTTCGCGCGGGCAATCCCCGCACAAGCCGAAATCGAAGTACTCGAATGACCCGTATTAAAGGCATCGTATGGGCTTTCCTCACGTTTTGGAAAACCGGATAAACCATCTTTCTGGCGAAGTGTCGAAAACATATCGAGACGGCCAGTCAGCATTTTCCATGCATAGCATTGATGACCAACGTCAAAAACGATCGTGTCTCTGGGCACATCAAATACTGAAAGCAGCGCAATCGTGAGTTCGACGACGCCAAGATTAGGCGCCAAATGTCCTCCTGTTTTGGAAACAGTATCTAATATTTGCCGACGAATATCTTCGGCAAGTTCCTCTTTGTCGTCATACGACAAAGAGGCAATATCGTCTACAGATTTTAATGAGGAGAGTAGCGTATTTTGCTGCACTCGTCTTTACCCTTTCTACTTAAACGGCAGGCCTAAAATAGTATTCATACGTTGTACAAGCCTTACCGAAAAACGGATTGTTATTGAATAAGGCTTCGCTAGGAAACCCGGGTTTCAAGCACCTTTATATAGGAACGCAGTTCACTTGTCGCGCGTCCTTTTTCATCAAGCGCGTCCAGCGCCTTTTCCGCATCGCGAGCCGCCTCTGCAAGCGCGAGTCGCGCCTGCTCTTTGCCCAATAACGTCACATATGTCTTCTTTAGATCACGCACATCCTTGCCGATCGTTTTACCAAGTAACTCCTTATCGGAAACGACATCAAGGATGTCATCGCGAATTTGAAATAAAAGACCGAGCGATGCAGCAAACTGATCTAAACTTGTCTCTTCGTCTTTCGAAGCACCGGAAAGGCGCGCGCCGGCACCTACGGCTGCCCGGATCAGACATGCCGTTTTTAAAGTGACCATTTCACGCACTTGTTCGATACTTGTTAAGCCGTCTTTCGCTGAAGTGTTGGTGGAGTCCGTGTACTGAATCATGTTCCCTTCCCGACAGCGACCGTCCATCGCCAGATCAAGCGACTGACCAAGGATCATTCCCTCTCCGCCCGCCATCGTCGCCATCCACCACAACGCCGATACCGCTTCCGGTCGTCCGCTTTTGACACAGCTTGCAGACGCAATCTCAAAGGCTCGATTCAGCAACAGGTCGCCGGCAAGAATCGCGGTCGCCTCTCCGAATTGTCGATGACATGACGGTTGACCGCGCCGAAAATCATCGTCATCCATGGCAGGTAAATCGTCATGAATCAAGGAATACGTGTGAATCATTTCAATCGCCGCAGCGAAAGCCATCGCTTCCTGCGGAGGATCTTTACCGAAAAGCCGACACGTCATGAATAATAGTCGTGGACGCACACGTTTGCCGCCGGATAACAAGCTGTAGCGCGCAGCTCGCCAAACGGTATCATCCTTTCGGTGAGCCGGTGTAAGATAATAATCCAGCGCGCGCTCAAATTCCATAAGTGCGTCTTCGAATTTATGCTTCATGTCAGACATTGTCAATCGGAAATCTCCTTCATATCTAGTGCCGCCTCACTGCCGTCCTCCCCGACGAGAATCGTTAGTTCCTCTTTCATCTGTAAAAGCATATTCGCGCATCGATCAGCAAGGGCGATGCCTTCACGAAAAAGTGTCATAGATTGTTCTAGCGGCGCATCACCGCGTTCAAGCATCGTCACGATCTCTTCGAGTCGTTTTATCGCTTCCTCATACGAAAAGTCCTGCTCCGGCGCATCTTGCGGCACCTGTTCATCTATTAAACTATCATTGGATGGTTTCTTTTCCGGTGTCATTGAATATTCCTTTCCATGAGAGGCTCCAACACTTCATTGCCCATCATTTACTTCCTTGAGGAGTCAAACGACCTCAATCTTCGCGCTTAAGTTTGCGGTCATGCCGCTCAATATCATCGCTTCTGATCGCGATTATCCAAGTCACTTCGTTCCCGCGCCTACATCGGTAAGTGGTCGTGTTACTTCCAGCTCCACACGTCCATCACTGAAAAGCGCCTCTACCACTTCCTTCGGCTGAAGTTCGCTCGCGCGTGCCACCCAGTACCCGTCCTTTTTCTTTAAAACTGCGTATCCGCGGGATAGAATGGCATACGGCGAGAGCGCATCAAGCGCTCGACGAAGTGTCGTGTGTTGATAAGAGACTTTGTTGAAATATTGTCGCATACTTTCCTTAAGTTGTCGGAACAATCGTTCCATTTGATGATTTTCGTGCGTAAAACGTTTCTCATAGGCATGATTGAGCTCTCGTGAAAGGTAATCCAGACGCAACGCATGACGATCTACGACAGCATAAGGGTTTTGCAATACCGGTCTATTGGCTAATGACGTAACGTGACGTTCTTCTGTAATAATACGATTTAGCATCGCCTGTTCAAGCGCTGATGCACGCTGATCTACATGTTGAAGCAGATCCGATTTGACCGGTACCGCTAGTTCAGCAGCCGCGGACGGCGTCGGAGCGCGAAGATCAGCAACAAAATCCGAGATTGTGTAATCGGTCTCATGGCCGACGGCTGAAATAACAGGAATAGCCGATGAGGCAATCGCACGAGCCGTAATCTCTTCGTTGAAAGGCTGTAAATCTTCTAATGAACCGCCGCCACGACCGAGAATAATCACGTCCCCAAGACGAAGACGATTAACCGTCTCGATGGCGGATGCGATCATATTTTCCGCCCCCGCTCCCTGAACGGGCGTTTCCACTAATACTAGACGCATTCCGGGGAAGCGACGCCGTATGACATGAATCATATCGCGAATGACGGCGCCTTGAGAAGACGTCACCGCGACCACACGTTTCGGAATAAAAGGAATCGGCTTTTTTCTAGAAGCGTCAAAAAGACCTTCTCTTTCTAATTTCTCTTTTAGCGCGAGAAACTGACGGTAAAGATCTCCGACGCCTTTTTCCTCACGGATGGCTTCCGCAACGAGCTGGAAGCGACCTGTTTTATCATAGACGTTGGGTGCCCCCTGAACGACAACTTTCATTCCTTCCGTCATACGTGCCGGAGCGAAAGGAGCTCGACTGCGAAACAACACGCATGACACAGAGGCATCTTGATCTTTTAATGTGAAATAAGCATGACCTGAAGGATAGCGCTTGTACCCGGAAATCTCTCCGCGCACCGCTACACGTGAAAGATACGGATCAGAGCGAAACAGCTGATTGATTCGTGTGTTGAACTCCAGAACGGAAAGCGGCTCATTCATGTGCTTCCTCACTTTGTTGCCGCTTTTTCAGGTTATTGTCTTCGCTATGCTGAAGCACACGTTTTTTTTCATTTCGATCGACATTGCCCAACACTGCGTTGACAAATGGACGCGATTGGTCGGTGCCATAGGTATCTGCCAGAATAACAGCCTCAGAAATAGCAATCTCTGTCGGCACTTCATCGTCGAACAAAAGCTCAAAAACACCGATGCTCAAAATCGCGACATCAATGATCTCTTGGCGATCGAGCGTCCAGCCGCGCAGATACTTGGAGATAATTTTTCTGATTTCTTCTTGATGTTCCAGGACGCCATCGATCAAACGATTAAAATAGAGGACATCGTCTTCAGATCCGACCGGGTATTCCTCAACAAATCGTTGACGCTGTTCCTGCTTGCTCTTCGGACGGATAGACAATTGATACAGAAGTGACAACGCTTGTTTTCGCGCGTGATGACGACTCATGAACGGGGCACCTTTCAGCGGAACTTGCCCGGAGGAAACAGCTTGTCGATCAACTTACGTATAGATTCACGATCACTGAAAAATCGATACCCTACATAATAACCAACCAACACAAAAATCAGGATAAAAAGCAGCTTCCAAATGCCAAAAATGACCCAAAGCAACGCAAAGCAAAAACCGATAATCGCGCCGATCACACCCGGAGTGAGATTCGGACGGTCATCTTGTCGCGGCGGTTTGTTGTCGAGAAAAGCCATGAAACTTAACGCTCCACGCGCGGTGAAATCGCTTCAACGCGATGCACACGGACACGCACTTGTCCGACCTCTATACCGGTGTATTTCTCAATATCTTTTTTAACGCGGTCTTGAACACGCGCCATCATGATGGGAATCTCAACATTGGGGTAAACCTGAATCATAAGAAGAATCGAGAGTTTTCCATCCTTATACGGGGAAACGCGCGCCCTAGAAGATTTGACGCCTGATTGCGATGCTTTCGCCGCATTCAGAGCAATACTTTCAATCGCCTCGACGCCAATTTCAATTTGACCTATTTCATTCTCACGAACACGAGTACGGCGCAAGCGTCCTGAAAGAATCGCCAATACGAGCGTGATCACGGTAATCAATAGACCGACAATTCCGGTAATTAGCGCGATGGTACGAGCCGGCTGCCTTTGAACGATATCCACAATCAGCGTCACGACTCCTTCGAGAATCCGATTGCTCGCAATCATCGAAAGCGACAAGAGAAAAACCACCGCAAGAATGAAAGAAAAAATAATGAGTATGAATCGTGTCCAACGGTTCACTGCCGCACCTCCCCGGTTAAGTTGCGAACGGTCTTCTCGGCATCGCTGCTTTCACCGTCAATCGCTTCTTCTAAGACACGCATGACGTGCACGTTGACCGCATCAACGTTAAGACCGGTATAGCGTTCAACGTCCTTTTTAACGCGTTCCTGCACAGCCCACGCCACTTCCGGCATAACGAATCCGAAAAGCACGTCGATGTAAACGGTAATAATGACATCATCCGAATCATCGCCTCGAAAAACGACACGAACGCCGCGACCTTCGTGTTCGAGGCCGATCGCCTCCTTAATGCTCGTCACAATGCCGGTATTCAATGAGCTGACACCCTCAGTATGAACGGCGGCCTTTGCAGCATATTGCGCGATAAAGCCTCGCGACATCGCGCGTTCACCCTTAATCGAATACGTCCGTCCGTGATGATCCATGGTCAGGCGCGCTCCAGATAAGCTCCTGTCCGCGTATCAATGCGCACTACCTCACCTTGGTTGATGAACAGCGGCACGCGAATCTCCGTACCCGTCTCTAGGACGGCATTCTTTGTGGCACTTTGTGCCGTGTCACCGCGAACAGCCGGCTCGCATTGCGTAATCTTTAACTCAACGACATTCGGCATCTCGACTTGGAGGATCTTCCCTTCCCAGAACATCACGCGCACCACCGTTCCCTCCTTGAGGTAAGGAAGACTGTCTTCAAGCATATCGGTTCCGATGGGGATCTGCTCAAACGTTTCCTGATCCATAAAATAGTAAAGATTCTCGTCCTTAAAAATATACGCCATATCACGGCGGGAGAGAGATACCGGTTCATATTTATCGGAAGGATTGAAGGTCGTTTGAACAACGCTGCCCGTCTCCAGGTTCTTAAACTTAACACGGACAAACGCCGAACCTTTCCCAGGCTTCACATGCTGGAATTCAACAACTTGGCAGGGTTGTCCGTCCATCACAAATGTCGTTCCGTTTCGAAAATCGCCCGCACTGATCATACATACCTCCATGTTCAGTATGAAAATAGTTTTTAGGTAAACTTGTACTTCGTATATTATGACAACGCGCCGAATGCCGCAAGTAAAAGCCTGTAGACGATATTTTTTCTTGTAAGATCTCGGACACCGCTTTCACGATGAGTTTATTTCTGCCACATTGACATGTAACAAAACACCGCAATAAACAAGGCAAGCTATAAGACATTTTCCGGCAGGCAAAAGAGTATTTCTAACGGATAGGTTCCTTTTCTGGTAAAGTAAACGAAGCAGAATAAGAACTGATGAAGACAACACTAATCTAATAAGTAAAATGGTTACTTGCCGACAAGGACAAATCCTTGTTCAAAATTTCCGTCTTTACTCAGTGATTAAGATTATTCCTCCCGTAAAAAAACAACGGAAGGAGTGAAAAAGATGGGCAACCGAAGCGAGATGACTACATCCACGAAAACAAACCTCTTTTCATCAAATGACAATGCTCCCTCAAACACAAGAGGAAGGGCGCGCTTGCGCGCATCTTTTTTCCCGGACGCAATCGTTGCTTCGCCGGATGTGATCCCTTTTGAGACGCTTCGCGAAAACGGAATATGTGCTGTGTTTCTTGATCTTGACAACACGCTTGCCATCGATGGCTCCTATGAGTCCGACACCTACACCAAACAAATCGTTGAACGCATACGTAAGGCTGAACTTACACCTGTTATCGTCTCCAATGCCGACCACGAACGCGCACTCGCATTTGCGGAGTCGGTTCCTGCCGACTGTATTTCAAAAGCGAAAAAACCGTCAACGGACATCATCCAAGCCTATATCACAGCTCACAATTGGCAACCACAAGAAATCTTAATGGTTGGCGATCAGCTTCTGACAGATGTCCTCTGTGCCCGGCGCATTGGGATGAATATTATTCTTACAAAACAGCGTGCTAGACATGAGATCATTCCGATTCGGCTGAAGCGTTACATCGAAAAATGCTTAATCCTGCTTGGCGGATGCCGCCACTGGGAAGCCCTGAAAAAGAAAGGACGCTCCTTGTGATTGTATGTAAATTTGGAGGCTCATCACTGGCGGAAGCCTCGTTATTTCAAAAAGCCTGTGAAATTATGTGCGCCGACCCCAGAAGGAAAATCATGGTCGTTTCAGCTCCCGGCAAACGTTCATCCGTGCCGGGCGACATCAAGCTGACGGATCGTCTGATTGATCTTAGTGAGACAAAGGAGAAAAAGGGTAGTGTCGATACAGACATCGTAAACGCGGTCGACGAGCAAATTCGCTCAATTTGCACCGGTCTTTCACTTCCCGATGAATTACCTGATCAGCTCATAGACGATATTCTGACGCTAGCGCTTAAGGTAGACCCTGATAAACCTTGGACACGCGCAGACCTCATCGCGTCAGGCGAAATCGTATCCGCAAAAATCGCTACCGCCTGCCTCCGGAATATGGGTACGCCTGCCCGCATTGTGGATCCGCGTGAAGCGGGACTTCTCGTCCGCTCATCTAATAGCGGAACAATCATCCTCCCTGAATCGTACCGTCATCTCGGACGACTAAATTGGACAAAGGAGATTCTGTGTGTTCCCGGGTTTTTTGGAGTTAATGAGCACGGACATACGGTGCTTTTTTCTCGTGGCGGCTCAGATATTACCGGATCCGTACTGGCAAAAGCGACCGGTGCAAAGTTATATGAAAACTGGACAGATCGTGACAGTGTCTTTGCGGTAAATCCGGAGATCATTGAGCAAACAGTCCCCATTTTAGAAATCAGTTACCGTGAAATGCGCGAACTGGCGTATATGGGATTTTCCATCTTGCATCCGGAAGCGCTTGAACCTGTGATTGAACAGCGCATTCCTGTTCACATCCGAAACACTAACAATCCTGCCGCTCCCGGCACAAAGATCATTCCGGAGCGTACCCATATTGACCGAGCCATTACAGGCATTGCTGCGTCGGATCAGTTCGTAGCGCTAAGTCTTCGCCGTGTTCTCATCAATCAGGAGATCGGTATTCTTTACCACATACTTCGCTTTTTTGTAGATGAGTCAATCAATGTTCATCACGTGCCCACCGGAATCGACTCTTTAAGCATCATCGTTCGCGATGAAGATCTAACGCTTGAAAAAGAACAACGGATCCGCGAGCGACTTAAACACGAACTCGGCATCAGCGATGTCATCGTGACTCGCGGTCTTGCCATCATCATGTTGGTCGGTGAAGGTATTCGCGACAATGTCGACATTCTGGCAAAAGCGACCGGTGCTCTCGCTGAAGAGCGGATCAGCATCGAGACTGTCATATTGGATTACTTCGAAATCAGCTTGATATTTATGGTACGGGATTACGATAAGACGCGCGCTGCATCTGCGCTATATCGCACATTTTTCAAAAAGAAACCGCTCGACCGATCATAATTACCGTCGCGCACCTGTGTCAAGGATAGCACTCCCGCTCAGAAGCCTGCCAAGCCCGGACGCTGCCGCGTGACGCAAATTGTGTCCTGAAAGTAATACACGGGATACGTAAAGGTAACCATCGCTTTGGCGCCAATAGGCTGTCGGACCGTAACCGCACTGGAGAATGAGACCCTGTTCTTTCAGCATAGCTGTTCTTGAAGGATACTGCTCTGCATGTTCTCCGAAAGGATAATAGAAAGCCCATACTTCGCCCGTATATGGTTCAATCCAACGCTCCCACATTCTGAAATCTTCAAGGATATTTTTCTCCGGCGAAAAAGGAATTGAAAGTCGGTGATAACTGCCGCTTGCGATGTTCCAGTTTTTTCGATGAAGCGCATCAAGGATAGCCGTAACGATGGCTCGATTTTCTTCATAATCTGAAGAAACAGGTTTGATCTTTTCCGCGCCTTGGTTAGCGGCGTTATATTGCCATGCAAGATCTTGAACTTGTGCCAACGGATAACCGAATAACCCAAACTGCCCAACAAGCGCAATCGTTCCTCTTGCTCCATTGAAAGAAAAATCGGGGTGTCGCTCAACAAACTCTTCGATAACCCCGATCGCGGTATAGGATCGATGACGACGTTCTGTGCCGTCCAATTCCAATACAACGCCAATTACCTGACCTTCATCATTGAGTTCCAGCCTGTGGGCAATTCCGCTTTCGGTACGCGGCCCCGACGCATAAAAATCTTCTAAGACTAGGACAAGCGGCTTTTTGCCTTCCGGTACGGGTACATTGCGGACTTGACCTTGTTCGTTCACGAGTGTTCGCTCATCAACCAGAACATAGCCTTTTTGATAGAGTACATCGAGCGCACGTTCCAATTCCGAGATCAAGACGAGATCCCGGTCAGCCGCCGGCTGAAAGACATCGCCATCAAACGCTCGTCTTGGATCGGCAATCAAAGGTTTGAGCGAAAGGTGCTCGATCGGATCCCGCCAGTAAATAACGCGTTCAGGATTCACTTCTTTACATGTGGTCTGATATGCAAGTAACTCTTCGTCCTTCGGGAACCATTGGATGAGACGTTTGATTTTTTGGATTGCATCATACGTCCGTTTGTGATCCATGTGATCGCGAATTTCAGGCATCAGCTCCTCATAATATATCTGTTTAACTTTCTGCAGTTCGTCTTCAACATAACGAATGAAGGGCGTTACGGTCGTGAAAACTTTATCGCTCAATACCTTGTCCAGAAGTGTAAGTTGCGCGTCACGATTTTTCTCGTGACCGGCCTTAAGCATTTTTTCGATCACCTCACGTGCTGCTCTCATCGTCGTTTCATCACCAAAAAAAGAGCCGAATTCCTGTCGGAAAGGCAACACGTCGGCAATATCGTCCGCAAATCGGGCGATAATATCATCCTCAACGTTGCCTTCAAGATACGACGCAATTACGAGCTGAATACGCTTTGAAAAAGTTGTCGCCGCGATCGGCGTGTAACACGCCATACGATAGGTCTCCTCATGTGTCCAAGTCTCCCCGTTTTCTGCCTTCGTGAGAAGCGCATTACCCCGAGAGGCGACCTCGTTTTCTACACGTTTGATAAGTTGATCCGCCTTGGCAACCACTGTTTGCGCAGCCGACTCCTTGCGTGACACATGTTTGGCACGAAAAAGTCTCACATCATTGTACATTTCGATCACACGGTCATCATTGCCACGTTCAAACGCCGTCTCAAAATCATGCCATGTGTGCGGCACTTTAGGCTCGTTCTTTCTAAAAAGGAGAAAAAGAAAGGCGAGGACAAGAAACGCCGATATTGCAATAATGATAATCCGCCTTTGACGGGCGCGCGTCACAGAGGACGAAGCAACTGAAACGACCGACTTTGTATCTGTCTGCTTAAACATCGTCTGTAAGCGACAGTTGTCGCGCTTCCAATGTTTCTTCCCGAATATACCTGCCTGCCGTGGGGATCTTCGCAATCTTGTAATAATTGAGATCCTTTACAAAATGAAGATCCGTCTCGGTCAAAAGACTCACCACAACATCGTTTTTAGCGCGCAATATCGTCGCTCCCTGTGCTTGGCGCGTCGCTTTCTGAACGATTAATGAAGACGAAAAGACAAGCAATTTATTCTTCTGCGAACGAATAGCGAACAGAGGATCTTCATCGGAAGGTACATAAGCTATGCCGACAAGAGGCGACGCATCATTATAGGCATTAACAAGTTTCTTTCGGCGCTGTTTCGTCTCATAGTGTGCAACGTCGACACGTACACCCTTTCCGTTTCGGAATACGAACATGAATTCGCCATCGAATTGATCATCCTCGATGGAATGAATGAACACAACGCGTTCTCCCTCATCAAGGTCGAGAAGGTTGGGTGAATACTCGCCCAGCAAGGACGGTCTGTGATCTTCGATTTCCCATGCTTTGAGTTTGTAAACTTGTGCCTTATCGGTGAAAAAGAGTATTTCGGAATGATTTGTCGACTCAATATCTTGGACGATCTGATCGCCTTCTTTGACTTTGATTTCAAAGTTGCCGCGAAGCGACGTCAATGCGAGCTTCTTGATATATCCTTCGTGCGTCAGATAGAGCCTTGTGTTGTAATTCGGAATTAAATCTTCCTCTTCAGGTATCTCGATGTCGTCCGGCTCAATCAGTTGCGTTTTGCGCTCGCGTCCGTACTTCTTAGCCACATCGGCAAGTTGCGCTTTAATCTTGTTGCGGATACGCGCTTTGCTTCCGATCAGACGTTCAAGATCTGCAATGTCTTTCTCCAACGCATCTATATCGCGTAATCTCTTCAAGATGTAGTCTCTATTCAAATGACGAAGTTTGATGTCGGCAACATTTTCCGCCTGCAATTCATCGATATCGAACGCTTGCATCAAGCGAGGCACGACCTCTTTTTCAGATTCCGTAAGGCGGATTACGGCAATGGCCTTGTCGATGTCAAGCAAAATTTTCTCCATCCCGCGCAAAAGATGGAGTCGGTCACGCATGCGCTCCGCATCATATTTCGCTTCACGGACGATGCAGCCGCTTCGCCAGAGAATCCATTCATTGAGGATTTCTCGCACACCGAGCACTTTCGGATGTCCATGAATAAGCACATTAAAGTTGCATGAAAAAGAATTCTGCAATGGCGTCTTATCAAAGAGTCTATGAAGAAGCACATCTGCATCGGTCGACGCGCGGTATTCGACAGTGATGCAAAGACCGTTCAGATCTGTTTCATCGCGCACATTAACGACGTCGTTGTATAGCCCCGATTTCATGCCATCGGCTATATCTTCGATAATTGCCTCAATCGTCGTCGTATAAGGAATTTCGCGAATTTCAATGCGGCGCTCTTTTCGGTTGATATCCACCGCGCCGCGAATCTGAAATGAACCTCTTCCCGTTTCATAGATGTCGCGCATCTGATCGCGATCATAAATAATGAAACCGCCCGTCGAAAAATCAGGCGCAGGCATATAATCCAGCAAATCGACCTCCGGATCATCGATCAGCGCGATCGTTGCTTCACAGACTTCCTTCAAGTTAAACGAGCAGATGTTGCTTGCCATTCCGACTGCAATGCCTTGGTTGTTGTTGACAAGAATCGTCGGAAATGTCGCCGGAAGCAGCAAAGGTTCCATCATGGTGCCGGAATAATTGTCGACGAAATCGACTGCCTGCTTCGAAAGACCGGAGAAAAGCGCTTCACACGAGGGGTCAAGACGTACTTCTGTGTAGCGCGCTGCAGCGTACTGCATGTCGCGCGACGTTACACTGCCAAAGTTGCCTTTAGAATCGATCCACGGATGCAACAAAGCGCCATTACCTCTTGTGAGGCGCACCATCGTTTCATAGATAGCCTGATCGCCGTGAGGATTGAGCTTCATCGTCTGCCCGACAACATCTGCCGATTTTGCTCGATGTCCGCCAAGTAAATTCATCGTGTACATCGTATACAACAGTTTTCGATGTGACGGTTTAAATCCGTCAATCTCCGGGATCGCGCGCGACACAATCACGCTCATCGCGTATGGCATATAGTTGTCATAAAGTGTCGTTGATACAGGCTGTTCGATAAAAGCGCCTTTCAAATTACCGGCTTCTTTTTTGCGTTTTTTTGCTGGCATAACGCCTCAATTCCTTTCTTTCGTCAAGGACGGGATTGTTGACAAAAACGCCCACTAAATCAGTTCAGCTTCAGCGAGGCATTTAGGCTACATTTCGGATGGCGAGCCTAACCGACATCGAGCATTTCAAGGTAGAGATGCCCTGTCTCCTCAATGCACGCGCGACGACCCGAAACGTCACTTCCAAGCAACAGATTAAAAGTAGACTCCATCGTCTCTTCATCTTCCGGCATTACAGCGACAAGCCGGCGCGTCTTCGGATTCATGGTCGTATCCCACATCATCTCAGGCTCGTTCTCGCCGAGTCCTTTGGAACGTTGAATATGGGTTGAGCCATCCTTGAGTGATGCAAGCAGATCATTTTTTTCTTGATCGGAATAAACGAAATACGTGCGATCAATGTGCCTCAAGCGATGTGTTATTTCATAAAGGGGTGATTCGGCAATGTATATTTTCTGTTGGCGGATAAGCTCAGGCGTTAACCTATAGAACATCGCCAGAATCAGCGTGCGAATTTGGAAGCCGTCGACGTCCGCATCAGTACAGATGATGACTTTATTCCAGCGTAATTTATCAATATCAAATGGAGGCATATTTCTGTTGTATTTTTTCGGAAGATCGACGCCGCATCCCAAGATCTTGATGAGATCCATGATGATGTCGTTTTTGAAAATCGCTTGGTAATCGGCCTTAAGACAGTTCAGAATCTTTCCACGAACAGGTATAACGGCTTGGAACTCGGCATCACGACCCATTTTGACAGATCCGAGAGCAGAGTTGCCTTCAACGATATATAGTTCACGCTTGCTGACATCCTGCGTTCGACAATCAACGAAGAGACGCACCCGTGTTGAGACATCAACCTGCTGCATGAGATCTTTTCTGACGCTTAAGCGCGTTTTCTCCGCCTTCTCACGGCTTCGTCGATTGAGCATCACCTGATCGGCGGCACGGAGAGCCTCTTCACGATGTTCAAGAAGCCACACGTGTATATTCCGACGGATGAGATCTGTCATAAAACGCTGAATATATCTATTATTTATTGATCGTTTCGTCTGGTTTTCGTAGCTCGTGACCGTTGAAAACGAACTGGTTATCAAGATGAGACTTTCTTCGATATCACCAAACGTAATTTTAGGTTCGTTTGCGCGGTATTTGCCCTCCTCTTTCAGGAAAGCGTCAAACTCTGAAAGAAGTGCCGATCGCACCGCGCGATCGGGTGAGCCGCCATATTCCAGCCATGACGAGTTATGGTAATAAGTCAGACTGTTAACGTTGTTGTTGAATGCGAATGCCACTTCGCATTTGACGTTATAGTCTTCTCGGTCTTTGCGATCACGTCCCCTACCCTCGCCGGAAAAATATGCGGCTTGCGTAATGCCGCGTTCGTTTATTTCTTGTACCATGCCAAGAATGCCCTCCGGATAACAGAAGGTTTCTTTCACCGACTCAACGTCATCCGTGAACTCAAAAGTAACGCCTTTATTTACAACAGCCTGTTGCTTGAGTGTACTTATGAAATACGACGCGGGAATCTCAATATCGGTAAAAACGTCGTCATCGGGAAGCCAACGCTGTATCGTACCGGTTGTCGTCCGATTTGTTGGTGTTTTCTTTAGACCGCCGATGTTGACACCGCGCTCAAAATGCAACTCATACAGGTATCCGTCTCGGCAGACCGTGACATCAAACCAGCGTGACGCGTATTGTGTTGCACAGGCGCCGAGGCCGTTTAGTCCCAAACTGTACTCATAATTCATGCCGAGATTGGTTTTATATTTCCCTCCGGCATAAAGTTCGCAATAAACAAGCTCCCAGTTGTAACGTTTCTCATTTGGATTGAAATCAAGAGGAATACCGCGACCTCGATCCGTGATCTCAATGGAATAGTCAGCATAGCGCCTTATGGAAATCACTTTGCCATGTCCTTCGCGCGCCTCATCGATCGAATTCGAAAGGATTTCGAAGAACGACTGCTGACAGCCACGCAAATCATCGGATCCGAACATGACGCCCGGTCGCAATCTGACACGATCAGGTCCCTTAAGTTGTGAAATGCTTGTATTATCGTAGTTCTGACTCATATACCCTTCCCTTTCCTCTTGATTTTCCCACGTTTTGGCGTCTTCCGTCAAATCCTTGACAGCGTGAAAATCGCTTGCTAGAATACATGAAGCCTTTTCGGAACAAGACGGTGGAATTAGCTCAGTTGGTCAGAGTGCCAGGTTGTGGCCCTGGAGGTCGTGGGTTCAAGTCCCATATTCCACCCCATATATTTGACGTATCAGACTTTGGGATGTAGCCAAGTGGTAAAGGCACGGGACTTTGACTCCCGGATTCGCAGGTTCAAGTCCTGCCATCCCAGCCAAGAGATCCACTAGCTCAGTCGGTAGAGCACTTGACTTTTAATCAAGGGGTCCGGGGTTCAAGTCCCCGGTGGATCACCATGATGAAAGAGGGTGCCTCAATCACTTTGTTAAGTGTTTTGAGGCGCCCCCGTTCGTTTTCATCTATAGTATCGTTCTTATTTCATTTATTTATTCATTTTCCTCGTCTTTCAGCTCAAGTACGCTTCTTCTTGCGCAACACGATAAATAAAATACCTGCCACCAAGAGCGTCAGAACCAGCAACAATAACCAGGGTAAAATCGTGCCGATCTTTCCCGCCGTTTGCTGTGAATCGGTCGACTTGCTCGGTGTCATCTCTGGTTTGGACTGTCCGGTCTCTTTCGGAGTGCCGGATTCGGAATCGGTCGTTGCTTCGGCATCCGAAGTGCTTGAGTCTGCCCAGAGCGCCTTTATATCAGTGTATTCTTTGGCATCGATATGTTCACCGGGCTGCAATTCATTGCCGTCCACTTCCCATGCCTTGAACGCTTTGCCCGTTGGGGCGGCAAAGGTGCAGTCAGGCAAGGCATATGAATATGTCTCGCCCCATGCCCTTATTTCTCCCGATTCTTCAATCACTTGAGGCGGATCGATTCCGTTGTCAGGATCCAATCGGACGACTGCTTTGTAGATCAAGCTGATAACAACGTCCATCGTCGTAATTTCGGCTATAGGCGACTTCACGTCGCAGCGATAGATCAGTTTGTGCACTGGTTCATCAGAACCGATCCTAAGAATTCCGGTATCAGGATCATAACTTGCACTTCCCGGCAAAGGATTGCCCCCGAGCTTATTAACTTCCAAAATATCGGCGAGATTGACGCCGGGGATGCCTGAGAGATCAAACTCAAAGCCGTCCTTCCACTTGGAAATCAAAGGCGTCGGATAAGATTGATTAGAAAGACGCGTTTCAGAATGATCGAGTTCGCTGTTTTGACTTAAGTCAAGGGAAGTGAGTTGATTGTTGGAACAGTATAGCTGCCTCAGCTTCGGGTTTTGACTGACGTCAATTTCAGTAATTTGATTGTTGTCGAGATCGAAGATGTCCAAGAAAGGATTATTGCTGACATCAAGTTCTGCAATTTGGTTATTGGAACAGTATAGCTGCCTCAGCTTCGGTTTTTGATTGACGTTAATCTCAGTGATTTGATTGTTTGCGACATCTATTCTTTCCAACAAAGGATGCTTGCTGACATCTAGTTTAGTAAGTTGGTTGTCGGAACACTCTAATGACCTCAGCTTAGTATTATTACTGACATCAAGGGATTTGAGTTGGTTTTTGGAGCAATGTAAGGATATCAGCTTAGGGTTATTACTGACATCAAGGGCTTTGAGTTGGTTTTTGGAGCAATGTAAGTTTTCCAGCTTAGGGTTTTGACTGATATCAATTTCGGTGATTTGGTTGCTAGTTAAAACTAAGATTTCCAACATAGTATTCTTGCTGACATCAAGTTTTGTGATTTTGTTTCTATAACACTGTAAAAAAAACAGTTCAGTGAAATGTTCTACACCCGCAAGATCAGCAATTTCTTGCTCGGAGCAATCTATGGAGTCTACATCATCTCGCTCACTCTGCTGTAATACGCCATCATTATTTTTGTCATATTTCTTTACAAACTCTCTGAAGTTGGCGTCGGGGAAATTGGCTTCATTTATTACAACGTCCCCTAATGCCATTGCAGGACTGACTTGCGCGATCAGTGATATAAGCAGCATCAGCACAACTAAAAGTGCTTTTCCTTTTTTCTGGTTCATCCCTCCTCACCTCCTTGAGCTGTCTGCTTTGACTTGCTCGCAGTTTATGCAATATTATTATAGCTTTTCTAATAAGTATAGGGGACATCTCTTTTGAGACGCCCCCTTTTTGTATTAGATCTTCTATTCCTCTTGTTACTTATATTTTTTGTTACTTATATTTTATATTTACGTTAAGATGATGCGCGCATCGACCACTTTAAGGCCCTTCCCTTGTTCATACAACATGACGGGGTTCGCGTCCGATTCTTTGATTTCATCGCGAAGATCGTACATCATTGTCGAATAACGCGCGATGAGATCTGCCATAGCTTCTTGATCGCGCGGCGCTTCACCGCGGGCTCCCTCCAAGATGCGCGCGCCGCGGATTTGAGACTGCATCTTCAAACCTTGTGCTTTGGAAACAGGGCATACTGCGAACGTCACGTCTTTGAGCACTTCGACAAATATACCGCCAAGGCCGAACATGAGTACGGGACCAAATGCTGGATCCGTCGTAGATCCTAGTATGACTTCCGTTCCAAAAGGCGCCATCTCTTGTACGGCAATACCGAAGATGTCGGCATTCGGATCGTACGCCATCGCATTGTCGAGAATCTTTTTATAAGCGTCACGCACCATCTGATCGTTCTTAACGTTGACAACCACACCGCCTGCATCCGATTTGTGGAGAATGTCGGGAGACACGACTTTCATTACGATCGGGTAGCCGATGTCTTTTGCCATAGCTACAGCTTCGTCTTCCGTTTTCGCCAATGTCGTAGCTGTCACGTTAAGACCATACGCGGCAAAGACGTCTTTAGCTTCCACTTCAGTAAGCGCATCGCGACCGCTCTCGCGCGCGCCTTTAATAATGGAAAGCGCTTTTTCATAGGCGCCGTCGTCCGCCTGCGCAATCTCTGCCATCCCGATTTTTTCTTCCTGCATCCTTGCGTAGTGACGTAAACCGCTCAATGCACTGACGGCGCGATCCGGATCGTCGTAAGCAGGAATACCGTTGTCGATCAGCCAACGCACTGCTTCGGCGCTTTTTTCTCCTCCAACGAATGCGACAGCGACGGGTTTATAGTCCATAACGGAGCCGGCCGCTTTCACGGCATTATAGATGCCTTCAGCGATTTCCATCGGATTGGTGACGGCCGTTTCACAATACAGCACCGCTAATCCGTCTACCCAGTCTTGTTTAAGACCGAATTCGATACTCTTCTGATAGCCTTCAAGACCTGCTTGCCCTGTGATATCAACGGGGTTTTTCGCAGATCCGAAATCGGGCATATAATTTTTCATCTCGACCTGAAGGTCATCCGGCAAGTACTTCAAAGGAATTCCATAGCGTTCAGCGGAATCTGTCGCAAGAACACCGACGCCGCCGCCGTTTGTAACAATCAGTAAATTGTCACCTTGCATGGTCGGCTGAAGTTGGAATGCCTGTGTGAGATCAAAAAGGTGATTTAAGTTTTGAGCTTCTACAACACCTGCCTGCCGGAAAGCAGCGCCGTATACTTTCGCAGCACCCGCCAGCGAACCGGTATGTGAGGCCGCAGCGGCGGCACCATGCGCAGAAACGCCGGATTTTAACGCGATGACCGGTTTGCTGGACTTTTGACAGACTTCCATGAAACGGCGACCATCGTTCATTCCTTCGATATAAAGCGCGATGCTGTTGGTATGATCATCTTTATCGAGCCATTCCACGATATCGGCAAAGTTCACGTCGGCCATGTTGCCGAGAGAAAACAGTTTGTCAAATCCGACACCGCGAAGATATGTCCCCGCATCTAACGCGATCAGAAGAGCGCCCGATTGGGAAATCAATGCGCTTTTTCCGGGAAGCGGCAACATAGGCGCGAAAGATGCGTTGAGCTTTTGTGAATTACTCAGTGTACCGAGGATATTCGGACCAAGCAATCGCATCCCGTAACGTTTGACAATTTCAACTATACGCTCCTCCGCTTCATGGTTTCCAACCTCGCTGAAACCGGACGTAATGATACTGATCCCGCCGACACCTGCTTGACCGCAAGCCTCGACCGTATCAGGAACAAATTTTGCAGGAATCGAAATGACCGCAAGATCGACCTTTTCCGGGATATCACCAATAGTCGGATAGGCTCGATGTCCAAGGATCTCCTTTTCTCTGAGATTGACGGGATAGATATTCCCTTCATATTTTCCTACGTTTAACGCGTCAACAACAGCGTATCCAATCTTACCGGGCGTGGAAGAAGCACCGATTACGGCTACTGAATTGGGCTCAAAAAGGCGATCTAACGATTCTTTACTCATGCAATAAAACTCCTTGTAACATTAATCTTGGAAGCTAAACTTTCTTATTATTCGCTTCATTTTTAACTCATTTTTTTGTAACGCGTTGCGTTCAAAATATTAACCCTACCAACACTCTGCTCGAGACGGTTCTTCTTCAATACAACGCCGATGCTCAAACAAGAATGCCGCTAAATATGATAACACAGATTACTCATCTCCTGAACGTTCTTCCCCAATGACTTGTCGCGACAAAATATAGAGCTGAATGCAAACTAAGCCGGACTATGAGGAGCGCGGATCGTCCGGTTTGATTTACTTTCAGCGTACGAGATACAACAACGGTAACAGAAAACTATCGTCTCATTGTTAGATCAAGCTCTTCTAGGTTACCGGGATGAACAGAGGGTGCCTCTTGGGTTCCGCCAGACAGAAGAGGAAGATCTCGTAGTGCACTGCCTGTGATAACACACACCACCGAATCCATCGGTCTAATCCAGCCGCTTTTTCGCAGATTTGCCGCCGCAGCTAGTGTTACCGCACTCGCCGGTTCAGCCAAAATCGCTTCTTTAGAGGCACATAGCCGCATAGCGGCAAGGATTTCTTCGTCATTTACCGCTACAGCCGTTCCGGCTGACTCGCGAATAACGTGCAACGCGGTGATGCCTTCAAAAGTGACTGGATCATTTATGGAACCTGCGATGGTTTTTGGGTTTTCCCAAACAGAGGTAACTTTGCTGCCTTGTTCAAATGCGCGCACCACTGGGGCACAACCCGCGGCCTGAACTCCTACGAGCCGGGGCATCCGTTGTGTGAGACCAAGTGAAATGAGCTCGCGCAAGGCTCGGAAGATTTTACTGATGAGAATACCGCCTCCGATAGGGCAGAGTATTACGTCCGGCACAGTTTGACTCATTTGTTCAAACAGCTCGTACACAATGCTCTTGTAACCTTCGCTGGCAAGAGGATTGTGTAGCATAGTGGTTGAGGCATTTCTCCAATGATAGCGGGATACTCCCTGCTCAACTAGATCAATGCAATCGTTGACTTCACCTTTACATCGAATGAAGTGCGCTCCGTAGGACATGGCCTGCTGTGCGCGCGCAAATACTCCGCCGTCAGGAAGGATCACATAGCAAGGGATGCCAGCCTTCGCAGCGTAGGCAGCCACAGAGGAGCCGGCGTTGCCTGCAGAACCCAATGCGACGGATTTAGCACCTTCCGAGCAGAACAAGGATAGAGCAAGACTAGCAAAACGATCCTTATATGTACCGGTTGGGTTAACGGTTTCGTTTTTCAACAGTAGCGTTTTAATACCGTATACTTTTCCCAGCGTGCCAGCATGACAAAGCGGAGTGTTGCCTTCGCCCATTGAGACCGGCATTACATTTGTAAAGCCGGGAAACATCGGACGATATCCCCATATCCCTTCCGAGCGGGAACTGCCCTTTTTAATGACTTGTATCATTGTATTCCGTCGTTTCTCAAGATCTAGGATTGGTTCAATGGATGCACCACAGTTAGAGCAGATAAAGCGATCCTGTGAGCTATGATAAGGAGTTTTGCACACAGTGCAAACAAGTTCAACAGACATATTGCGACCTCCCTTTGGAGTAAATTAATACCTAATCGTAGTAACTATAACAAAAATCATACAAGTAGTGATTGACTATTAAACTAACGGTTGTAAGTTCCATTTTTGTCAATAGTCATATTGACCCTTAGCCAATACGTAGAGTACACTGCACTTGGTTTCAAATAGAGATTCCAATATCCGCATTTCTAGTGCCCCTTCTCGTAAGACTATATGCGGAGATATCTTTTTTTCCGCATGCTGTAGAGCTAGTCAAAAGGAATTAAAAATCACAGAGGCCAAATCATGGAGATTGAAAGCAAGCAACAGATAGCATTTAACTATATCGATACACATTTTGAAGAAGCTGTTTCCCTCTGGAAGACAATAGTGGCTATGGAAAGTCCTTTCTGGGAAAAGAAAGCTGTGGACGAGGTATGCTCGTATCTAATTCAATGGTGTACACAAAATGGACTCCACGCTTGCCGACGCTATTGTGAAACTACTGGTGATGGGCTGGTCGTATCCACACAGTCCACAAACCTCTATCGCCACGGCATAGCACTGATGGCACACATAGATACCGTTCACAAAATTGGCGCGTTCGGCAGCAATCCCGTTTTAGAGAAAGATGGTTGGCTTTACGGCCCCGGTGTCGGCGACTGTAAGGGTGGTGCCGTCATGGCTCTCTACACTCTTCTGGCGCTTCGAGAATCTGGTTATACACAAAGACCGGTTAAGCTCATTCTTGTCGGAAACGAGGAGGGAGGTCGCCCGAACAACGAAAATTTTCTACCAGATGAACTTTGTGGAAGTGATGCTTTGTTCAACTGTGAAACCGGCGTGAACGGCAAGATTGTAACCTCACGAAAAGCCAGCATAGGCGCTGTCTTCACCGTCCATGGCGAGTCCGGTCATGTAGGACATCTAATCGACACTCCTGCAAACGCTATTAGGGAAGCTGCTTACAAGATTTTGGAGTTAGAGAACCACTCAGATTACAAGGATTTCATATTCAGTTGCGGTGAAATACAGGGAGGTACCGTGTTTACCAGCGTGCCCGATAAATGCACATTTAAGGTGAACTGCCGTATACGTTCCAAAGAATCTATTCCGGTACTAGAGCAAATACTTACTCAAGTTGCCGCTAAGTCTCACATTCCGGGTACGACTTCAAAGGTACAGCTTACCGGCAACATAGTGCCTATGGCCGCTTCTTCAAAAAACAATGCTCTGTTTGCACAATTTGACAGAGCTTCTCGGGCGTTAGGCTATGGCGCTTTTGAACCCGTTCACAGCGGCGGCGGTTCTGACGCGTCTTACGCGGTTATGTTGGACATTCCCGCTATCTGCTCTACGGGCGTGATTGCGGAAAATGCACATACGTTACGTGAACGCGCCAATATCGAGAGTCTTCGCATGCGGGCGAAAACTCACATTCTGACTATCCTGAATTTAGCTGACTGATATTCTTGCAATTCATATACGAGCACCTATTCGCAAAAACAACTAGATATGCAAAGGTGACAAATATAATCGAAAGTGTTATGAGTCAGCAGGGCATACTGAGAATGATTCCGACTCTAAAAATCTAATCCGTGCATATTATCCAGCACGAACTGGACACAAACTTTACTGCCTATAGACAAGGCATCCTCGTCGATCAAGAAATCATTGTTGTGCGGCAGCGTCACACAGCCTTTATCCTTATTACGCGTTCCAAGTCTCACAAACGCACCCGGCTTTTCATGGATATAACAAGAAAAGTCCTCTGAACCAAGTTTGACCGGCACTTCAACGACATGATCCTTGCCGATGATCTTTTCTGCAGCTCGAACTACAGCCGCAGAAACTACCGGATCGTTAACAACGGGTAAAGCTCGAAAGCCCTCGTGCATCTCCACTCTGCCGCCCTGCTGCGCAGCTGCGTTCTCTGCTATCTGTCGGATGCGAGTGGAAAAGAATTGTTCCGTTTCCTGATCGAAAGTGCGCAACGAAATCTTCATAGTTGCATGATCGGGAATTACATTGTGCGTTGTTCCGGACTCAAGTACACCAATGGAACAAACATACTTAGTAAGGGGATTCATCTGTGTGGACATCATGTTCTGTATGGCTACGTAAGTATTGACCGCCATAGCCAGAGCATTTACGCCGGAGTGTGCCATCGTGGCATGCGCCGTCTTCCCGAAAAACTTTAATTCAATAGGCAAACAACCTGCCAGTGCCACACCGGGGCTAATACCCACACGGCCGCTTTCTATCAAGTTTTCTACATGAAGCGCGATAATGAAATCAATCTCCTTCATCAGCCCGTCTCTGACCATCAGCTCCGCGCCACTAAGCGGCCCCTCTTCGCTGGGTTGAAATATCAAAGCCACCGTGCATGCTAGTTGCTTTTCCACAGATTTGAGAGCTTTTGCAGTTCCGAGCAGCATGGCGGTGTGAGCATCATGACCACAAGCATGCATTCTACCTTCTATTTTTGACGAGAATGGCAATCCGGTTCGTTCAGTCAGCGGCAATGCATCCATATCCGCACGTAAACCTATAGTTACTCCACAATAACCTCTGTTGATATAGGCGACAATCGCACTTCTTCCATATTCTTCAGTAAAAGTTACCTCTAAGTCCGTCAGTTCCCGGCGTACAACATCAAGGGTGTTGGGAAGATCGAACCCTACCTCCGGATGCTCATGGAACTCGCGCCGAAGGGATATAATATACGCCTGATCCACCGCTTCCAGTGCCTTCTGTGTATAATCCAAAGTCGTTTCCATATTCTATTTCCGCCTCTTTTTGTATTGAATGTATTATTAGCCTGCTTCACGAATATGAACTATACCAAACTCGGCCATTGCGATAAGTATCCTCTTGCCGGTAGAATAATTAGATAATATTGGGTTATGGAAAAGCGGCGTTTCGATCTCTTTGAATGGAGATTGGGAAACGCCTATTGACAAGTCTTTTTTCCGTTTTCGTTGCTGTTCCACGCTAGGCAATCTCACAGGACTGTCGAAAGCCCATCAAAGTCTATATCACCATAACAGTTTTGTGAGAGAAAAGCACTTTTAAAGATCTCTGACTACGCTACTGTATTGCTTTTGCCAGCTTGTACATAGTATTGATTAATAGCTTTTCCCCGCCCAACAACGCGTCGTCGTCCACCATAAAATCGTTGTTATGTAAGGAAGTTTCATGCCATTTGCTCAGATTTCGTATACCGAGCCAATAATAAACGGACGGTTTGTTTGCAGCGAACCATGAAAAATCATCTGAACTCATTTTAGGTCGAACGAGGCGAACATTATCTCCATAAATATCTTCCGCCGCCTCCTTCAGGCAATCTACTACAAAATCGTCGTTGACTACCGCAGGCGCACTCATATGCGCCTCATAGTTCACCGTCCCTCCCAGTTCCTTCGCTGCATGTTCAGCAAGCAACTTCACCCGATCCACTACAAAATCGTTAACCTGCACATCAAATGTGCGTAAAGATATCTTCATATTGGCCTTATCGCAGACCACATTATGTACGACACCGCCATTGACCGCACCGACCGAGCAAACCATATTTTCAAACGGATCAATCTCTCGGGAGAGCATGAGTTGAATCCCGGAATATGTCTTAAACATCATGGCGATAGCATCATGACCCTTGTGAGGAATTGTAGCGTGTGCCGTTTTGCCGTGGAAAGTAATGTCGATGGGAGTGCAAGCGCTACATACCGTACCATATGCGTAACCCACACATCCGCTGTCAAGCGAGCCGTCCACATGCTGGCAGAGCACATAGTCCACATCATCTAGCACACCATTTTCGAACATTAACCTAGCGCCACTATCCGCACTCTCCTCTGCAGGCTGAAAAATCATCTTCAATCGAAAAGGCAGACTATCCTCAATGGGCTTGAGGGTTCTCGCCGCACCAAGCAGCATCGCCATATGCGCATCATGGCCACATGCATGCATGAAACCCGCCTTTTCCGAAGCATAGTCCAGCCCTGTTTTTTCCTCGACAGGTAGCCCATCCATGTCAGCACGAACAGCAATAACCGGTACATCTGTTCTAGTTCCTACATACCCTACAACGCTGTATTTACAGTATTTTTGAGTGTGCACAATTCCTAATTCATCTAGAAATCGTTCGATAAGTGAGCAAGTTTCCGGTACTTCAAATCCCACTTCCGGACAGCGATGCAATGTCCTGCGGCAGTTAATCAAATAATCAATACGCGTCTGCGTATCGTCAGCAATAGTATTTTTCGTCATAATGTTAAATTTCGAAAATAAATTCGATCTCCACAGTTATATTTCCGGGTAACTCATTAACACCGATAGCGGAACGCGCACCAATGCCTTCATCACCCATCAACTGCGCTAAGAAATTAGAGCAACCGTCAATGACCTTGGGTTGCATGTTAAATCCGGGCGCACTGGCCACAAATCCTAGTGTCTTGACTAATCCTTTGAGTTTGTTCAGATCACCTAAATAATTATTCAAAGTGGATAGAGCGTTGAGCGCGCACAGCCTCGCAGCGTCCTGTGCTTGCTCCAACGTCGACTCGCCTCCCACCTTTCCGGTAAACTCAGGTACACCGCGCACCGTCGGGCCCTGCCCGGACACATACAGTAAATTTCCAACCCGCCTAACCGGTTTGTATATTCCGCCCCTTGGTGGCAATTCCGGAAGAGCGTAACCCAATTCATTTAGCTTAGCATAGATATCCATATCATTTTCTCCTATTTTGACAAAACCCTCTGCTATATTTGTGTCTATTAGAACTCAGACAGCAGATGGCAAGCGCAACTGTGGTTGGGAGCAATCTCGGTTAGAGGCGGCTCCTGTTCAGAGCAGATGGGCTTGGCATAAATGCAACGAGTGTGAAATCGGCAGCCCGAAGGAGGGTTCAGCGGGCTTGGTACATCACCCTCAATAGGCTCCTCTTGCTTTTCATAGTACGGATCCGGAATCGGGATGGCAGAAAATAACGCTTTAGTGTACGGATGCGTTGGCTTTGCGAATATCTCCCTCGTAGAGCCAGTTTCGACTAGTTTGCCCAAGTACATCACTGCCGTTTGATCGCAAAGGAACTTAACGATGCGTAGGTCGTGGGTAATAAACAGATACGTTAAGGAATATTGTTGTTGTAAATCGCGCAACAGATTGATGATCTGCGCCTGAATAGACACATCCAACGCGGAAATAGGCTCATCGCATATAATAAACTGCGGATTGGTAATGAGCGCACGAGCAATACCGATACGCTGTCGCTGACCGCCGGAGAACTCATGAGCATATTTATTGCCGCTATCCTCACTGAGCCCGACGATACGTAGAATGTCGTTCACCATCTCTTTGCGTTGTGCGGAAGTACCAATGTTGTGTGTATCCAGCGGCTCCGCAACGATTTTGCGTACCTGCCAACGAGGATTGAGTGAGCTATAGGGATCTTGGAAAATCATCTGTATATCGCGACGCATGACACGCATTTCACTCTCCGACATCGCGAACAAATCCTCATCGTTAAAAAATGCCTTGCCGTCGGTGGCAGTAATGAGCCTTAACAGCAGTCTCGCCACTGTGGATTTTCCGCAACCACTTTCTCCTACCAACGCGAATGTGCTTCCTCGATTGATCGTAAAACTAACATCGTCAACAGCCTTGATTTGATCCTTGGCACGTGAGATCACATGTCTTTGGGCGTCAAAGTATTTGCGCAGGTGCTCTACACGCAGAATTGGTTGGTTGTTCACTTCCATTTGCCTTCATCCTCCGTGATGATTTCTGCAAAATGACATTTACATATATGGCCTTCGGAAAGGGTTCTCATCAGAGGCTCTTCCTCTTTACAAAGATCCTGCGCATAAGGACAGCGGGTATTAAATCGGCATCCCTTGGGCATGTTCTTAGGAGAAGGTACACTACCAGAGATGGTGCTAAGTCTGTCGGCAGAATCATTCATCTTGGGCAAGCTGGCAAGAAGTCCCCTTGTGTAAGGGTGTCTAGGATTCGTAAACAGCTGTGTTGTCCAAGTTTCCTCAATGGGTTGCCCCGCGTACATCACCACTACGCGCTGAGCAAATTCCGCGACTACACCAAGATCATGCGTGATCAGAATGCATGCCATATCGGAATCCTGATTGATCTGCTTAATCAACTTCAAAATCTGTGCCTGAATCGTCACATCCAGCGCAGTGGTTGGTTCATCCGCAATGAGCAGCTCAGGATTACAGGCTATTGCCATCGCAATCATAATACGTTGACGCATACCGCCAGAAAACTGGCCCGGATAATTTCTTAACCGAGCTTCAGGAGCCGGAATTCGAACTTTATTGAGCAGCTCAATGGTGGCTTCACGTATCTGATTTTTATTCATATTACTATGCAGCCGAAATACCTCACCGATTTGGTCTTCAATGGTCAGTACGGGATTTAAACTGGTCAGCGGCTCCTGAAATATCATAGAGATTCGGTCACCTCGAATGCTGCGCAGTCGCCTCTCACTCGCCTTTAGCAAGTCTTCTCCATGAAAAAGTATCTCTCCCTCCAAATACTTGGCAGGAGGCGTTTTAAGCAAACGCATGATAGACATAGCCGTCACGCTTTTGCCGCAGCCGCTCTCTCCTACGATGGCAACAATCTCATTCTTATGCACCGAAAGATTAACGCGATCTAATATCGGCGTCACACCATTTCGATTTTCAAACCCCATCGAAAGATCCTTTATTCTTAATATCTCTTCGTTTTGCACGGCGTCTCCTCAATCTCTGTGGTCGCTTGGGATCTAATTATCTCAGCTACGCGCCTTTCCTTTTTGTCGCTTGGGATCCAATAGCTCTCTGAGACCGTCGCCAATCAGATTCAGAGCTAACACAGTAATTACGATAGCAAGACCGGGAGCAAAAACGTTCCAAGGCGCTACGCTCATTAGAGTTGTTGCGTCGCTAAGAATATTACCCCAACTTGCAAATGGTGGCTGCACACCGACGCCCACAAAACTTATCCCTGCCTCTGCAAGTATCGCATAGGCAAATAGGAATGTTTCTTGTACAATGAGCACCGGCATTGCTCCCGGCAGTATATGCAGGGACATAATCTTCCACGGTCTGACACCGATCGCATGTGCAGCTTCAACATAGACCTCCTCGCGAATGGTCAGAATAGCGCTTCTGAGAATGCGCACCGTTCTCGGCACATAAACAATGGTCAGAGCCATAACCACCCCGCTAATACTGTTTCCAAACACAGCTGCTAACACCATAGCTATCAGCAACGTGGGAAACGCCATCATCACGTCCATCACACGCATGATGATGACGTCCAATTTCTCATAATAACCACCTAGCAGTGCGATCAGCGTGCCAATAATGGTAGTGTACACCACTACCTCGGCACCGATACGTAGACTGACCTTGCCGCCCTCAAGGACACGGGTAAACAAATCCCGTCCAAAAGAATCTGTACCAAACCAGTGTTCCTTAGAGGGAGGCTGTAATACAGCTGCAAAGTCATTGCGATTGGCATCGTATTGAGTAAGTACTGGCTGTAACATAAGTGCGGATACGATAATTATTAATAAGATAGAACCCACTACAAGCGATGGCGTGTGGAAAATCCTAAACCAGATAGAGTTTTCATTGACTTGCTTCACCGTACTTCCCTCATTTCTTGCCAAACCGCACGCGCGGATCAATAAAGGCATACAAAATATCCACTGCAAGATTGATAATGAGAATCGCGGCGGAGATCAACAGCAAAATACCACAAACGACAGGAAAATCGCGCTTTGCGATGCTATTTATTATTAAAAGACCGGTTCCCGGTAGGCGGAACAGTGATTCAGTAATGAACGCGCCACCAAGCATTATCGTATATACCATACCAATACCCGTCACAACAGGTAACAAAGCGTTGCGCAAAGCATGCTTCATAACGACGACAAATGACCGCTGTCCTTTAGCCACCGCAGTGGTAATAAAGTCCTGATTCATAACCTCTAACATGTTGGAACGAATCAGGCGGGCAAAATATGCTGCTTGAGACATTCCATAGGTGAATGCTGGCAAGATAATATATTTAGCCCATTCTCCAAACCCTTCACTAATAGGTCTATAACCACCCGAGGGGAAAACTTTCCACTTTATTGACAGAAGAAGCATAAATATGAGACCGCCGAAAAATTCCGGTGTACACATACCGAGTAGCGAAACGCCGGAAATGGTCGTGTCTAACGCGGAGTTAGGTTTGAGCGAAGCGATAATACCCAGAGGAACACCGATTGTCACAGCAAAAATGAGCGCTGTAGTTGCTAGGCTCAACGTAACAGGAAGGCGTTGTTTGATGGCTCCCCATACCGTATCCCCCAAGAAATAGGAGTTGCCTAGATCACCTCTGAGCACGCCTGAAAGCCATTTCCATAGTCGTTCCCAGATGGTACCGTTTAAACCCATGCGCTCTCTTACCATCTCATAATCACCTTCAAACTCGGGACCAATCACCGTCAATGCAGGATCGCCGGGCATGGAATTGACCACAAGAAAAATGACGCATGCAACGATCAGGAGCGTTGGGATCATAATCAATAATCGTTTAATTATATAGCGAGTCACGAAGTGTTCCTCTTTCCTGTAGCACGTATGCGAGTTTTGAGTAAGGATTGCTGCAAAGGGAATCCCTTCGCAGCAATCACATTAATTTAACATATGTTTAAGGGCAATCCTTACTCGTGAACCATCCAGAAACGATCAATGTAGGATGGAACGTAACCTTTGACGTCGGCGCGCATGGCATTAAGAGAAAACTCATCGCCAAATTTCAGGAATGGAAGCGTCTCCCAAATACGCTCCTGCAGTTTTTCCCAGACGGCTAGGCGTTCTTCATTCGTACCGCCTCTGCCAATCTCATCGAGATACTGGTCGACTTTATCATCCGCGAATCCATAGGCACCCAGCGTACCGGAACGGATCATATTGCGAACTTGGTTGGGATCAAAGCGAGCTGAATAGGAACTCTGATTGATCGCCCATCCTGTGAGACTTTGTGCAATGGAGAGTTGCGTAGTCCAGTCATTCAGTTTGGGAACGATGTTGATACCCGCCTCTTGCCACTGTTGAATGAGAGACACACCCGCTGCATAGTGACTTGCATAATCCTTGTTGTAAAGGTATACGATCTCTTCACCATTGTAGTTGGCGGCAGCTAACAGTTCCTTTACTTTGTCCAGATCTTTGGCGTTATATATTCCCTCGCTGCCCGCTTCTGTAAAGAAATACTGCTCAGGCTGATACAAAGAAGGATCTAAGCGGTAAAACTCGCTACGGCCGGAAGTAACCGCCAACATGACCTCAGTCGGATCGATTGCTAGTGCCAACGCTTTGCGGAAGTTAATGTCCATCGTAAAGCCTTCTGCATGGTTGAACTCAACAACGATGCTCTTGCCGGGCTTGATGACATTGAGAGCTAAGTCAGCGTTAGCAACAATACGGTCATAAGCTGTTGTTGGAATGGCATCGGCAAAATCAAATTCTCCTGTTTCCAAACCGGCAATACGAGCCTCCGCTTCAGTTACAGAATCCATCTGGATGGTTTTGTAATACGCAATGCGCTTGCCGCCAAAGCCTGTGGGGCCTTCGTAACGCTCATCAAGGACATAGTCGTCAAATCTCTCAAGGATAATGCGCACGTCGCGTGTCCATTCTTTGAGCATATAAGGGCCGGTACCGATAAGAGCTTTTTCGTCGAGCTCAACACCCATGTGGGATTCTGCAATCTCTTTGGGGATCATAATAACGCGCTGTGGGAACGCAAGCAAAGAAGTAAGGGCGAGCGGTTCTTCCAACGTAAACTTGATTTCATAATCCCCAACTTTTTCTACGATTACGGTGTCCAGAGCGCCACTGTAAGTGCTGTTGGTTTTATAGCGCTCTATGGAGGCAATAGCGTCATCCGCATCGAAGGCACTGCCATCATGGAAGGTAATGCCCTGACGTAGCGTTACATTATAGACTAGACCGTCGTCACTAACGGTAAAAGAATCAGCCAGCTGCGGAATAACGGCAGAAGCTTCGTCGAATGTGAACAGCGTTTCAAACATATGTGCGGATGTTTGACGGCAATAAGCATTGGTAGAATATCCTTCATCCAAAGCCGTTGGAGTGGCCGTCATAGCTGCATGGAATGTTTTGTCGCTGAATTCCACATTAATGTCAGGCTCCTCCGTTGTTCCCGGTTCAGCTGTGGCCTTTGTTCCTTCAGCTGTATCCGCTGGCTGTGTTGTCACAGGATCGGTGCCACCTGACGGCTGACAGGCAACCATACCCAGCAGCATCGCAACTACTATAAATACTACTAGTAACTTTTTCATGTTTTCCCTCCTAAAATTATTATATTACCGACGTTCTTGCGTCAGCAATTCATATTGATACTCCATCAGCTTCGCCAGCTCCAGGGTGATATATTTGGCAAGCTGTGCACCCTCTTCTCTTGAAGCCAGATATGCCTGACCGATATTGCCAAGTTCTGAATAGGTGTTAAATGGAATGTAACGAAAGATTTTGTTTTTTGCGAACATATCTGGGTGATGCCATGAATCTCCCTTTGCGACGGGTCGCACATCGATACGAGAGGAATCGACCAGCTCCGGATAAAAATGTAGCATCAGGGAGGTTTCAAACTCTCCCGCATGGCCCCATTCCGCCAGGCTCAGACTTACGAATGGACGGTACGATGTCGCTTATCAGATCCCAGTAGCGAACCAATATGGCTTCTCGGCCAAATTCAGCGCCAAGTCTGTTCACCACGCCCTGTAAAGCACTCTGATTCCCACCATGGGAGTTTATAATCAAAAGCCTAGGAAGCCCTGTGCGAAATGCGCTTTCGCACAGATCTGTCAGATAGTCTGTCATCACATTGTGACGTAGAGTCAATAGCCCCGGAAATGCACTGTGGTGAGGCGAAAATCCAACCCGCTGCACCGGTAGCAACAAAATTCGTGCATCCGCCTGTTCTGCCGCCTCACAGGCGAGCCTTTCTCCTAGCAGACTATCCGTCCCTAAGGGAAGATAGTTGCTGTGTTGCTCTATTGAGCCTACCACCAGCACACCCAAAGAATGCTCTGAATCCAAATCTGAAGCGACTGTTTTATCCCATCGGATTAACATTGGAGTAGGTGGATAGCAAATCCGGCTATCTCTTCCTTGTTAAAAATTCCAAACTGGATTTGGGGAAAGGAAGAATCAGCGCAATCATTAATAACATTGCCGGGGTGTTGAATAATATCATATTTAACGGGGAAAGCGCCGACTCTGGCTTTAGCATCGCTATGAACAGCATCAAAACTATCAAACTGCAGAAAACGGAGACACCTTTCAGCTAATGAACAAGACATGATTTCTTCAAAACAAATAACCCTCTTCATTTTCAATAACCACCCCTGTCGTTAAACTAAAATATCTCCGTAAGTATTTTAAATTGTGGAATATGTGTATTATTTTTGTGGATTATATTTTATCGAAACTGATTTTTGTTGTCAAATAATTATGCAACCTGTATAGAATATGAGTCAACTTATTCTATCGGATAAAAAGAGACTTTTGCGTCGTCAGATAAAGCGGTCTTTCTGATCGAAAGAACCTTGTTGCCGTCAACAGTGATGAGAGACGCCTTTGCCGCTTTTTTTGCCTCTTTGCCGTATAGCTTTTGAATCGCGCGTAATAGCTCCGTGAGGCTATTGGCGGCAATCCAGTCTTCGTTCTTGCCACAAAGTGAGCGAAGTTTCCCAAAATATTTTATCTTGGCCATATAGTGCCCCATCTCTTGTCTTGCATTTTTATTATGATTTGGAGCAGGTGTGTGATCTTCCCATTCTGTACAATCACATCCCTTGCCTTTTCTTATACCTTTATGTCTATGTCTATACCAAGTTTATTCATTTTTTTCTTCGTAGGAACGCCGTTTTTATCCCAGCCGCGTACCTTGTAGTACTTCGGCAGCATCTTGTCAAGCGGAACGATCGTATCGGGACGATCAGGATCTTGGGGCGTCTCTGTCAATCTGGCACAGAGATCGTCGTCTTTCGCCGTGAAACCTTCTTTTAGGTTGAAAATCCGTTCGATGTTGAAGCATCGTTCTCCAATCTGCAAGAATTTGCCCGAGGTCATCGGCATACCCGTGACAAGTTTCAACGATTCGGAATGCGGCAAAAGATAGAGCAAGTTAAAAGGGAGAAGTTTTGGCATGAACTTCCAAAGCTTTCCAAGTACAAAACGCACACCGACAAGAATCTTGCTGACCAATCGACTTACCGGATGCGCCGGTCCCAACTTAAGCAAAGGACCCGGAAGGACAGCTATCGCGGTGAAAAGACAATATCCTGCAACGGAAATTGCCTCGATCATATTTTGAAAAAGAACGGTGAGCTCCGCCTTTCCTTTGGGTGTCTGCGCATCAACAGAAAGCATAACGGTTTCCACGAGAGCAAGATACCCGCCGTTGAGATGGCAGCCGCCTCTGTTCGACGTGGCATAGCCCAACCCCATACCGACCGATGTGCGAGGTTCATAAGACGCTAATTCAAGGCCTTTTGCGTGAATGGCGAAGTCCTCGCCGCCATATTTATCTGCCAAAAGCTTCGTACCCTGACCGAGTTCTTTCCCGGAACCGATACCGTGCGCAATGGCGTTAATTGCCTCTAAAATACCTTCTTTTGATCCGAAGTCCAGTCCGAAATCGGCTAGATTTTTTTCCTTAAGCTCCATCGCGAAAGCGAGGGTGCCTCCCAACGAAATAGAGTCCATGCCGTATATGTCGGCAAGATAATTCAATTCACTAATCAAATCTAAATCATTGTTCAGGATATTGGCGCCGAGAAGGCCGACCGTTTCATACTCCGGCCCTTTGACCTCCTTGCCGTACACCATCACTCTGCGCTCACAACGGATAGGACAACTGACGCACCCGCTGTTTCTCGTAAGAAACTTGTCTGCCAGCGCTTCACCGGTAATTTTTTCCGCGTCTTCAAACTGGCCCATCTTAAAATTCTTTGTCGGCAGGGAATGTGAAGAATTCGTGTTTTTAAGAAAATAAGCGGAACCATATTTCGGCAAAGCCTCTCCAGTAACAGGATGATCCCTCAGCAGATGAATATATTTTTTATTGTACTTGTCGAATTTTTCTTTGTCGTAGATGTAAGGCTTTTTTGTACCGAAGGCAATGATCGCCTTAATCTTTTTTGAACCCATCACTGCGCCGGCACCGCAGCGACCGGCAACACGCTCGCCGGAAACGGCGCTGGCATAGCGTACAAGATTCTCACCTGCCGGCCCGATCACCAGCTTGCCCCAATGCGGATCAAACTGCTTCTGTACTTCCTCCGTGTTCATGCCCCACAGATGTTCTGCATTCTTCAGGCTGACCTCACCGTCAACAATTTCGATGTAGGTCGGACACTCAGCTTTCCCTTTTAAGATGATCCCGTCATAGCCAGCCGCCTTAAGCATGATTCCGAATGTCCCGCCGCAATTGCTCGTCGCGATCCCGCCTGTCAGGACATTCTTAAAAGAAAGGTTGAAACGACTCGTCGAAGCTGCTCCTGTGCCTGTCATAGGACTCGTGTTAACAATGAGCACATTGTCTGATGACAGCGGGTCTGCGCCCGGAGAAACCAAGTCAAACAAAAGCCTTGAACCTAAAGCCTTACCGCCGATATATTTTGTATACAGTTCTTCCGGGATGGGGTATTCGGTTGCCGTTCCTGTCGACAAGTCAATAATGGCATACTTCGGCAATCTCAATTTCTGATGTCTCTCGCTCATGCCTCACCGCCCTTCATTGTTATGGCATGTAGCGGGCACCGCAAGGCACACAAGCCGCATCCGACACACTGATTTTCATTTTCAAGGTATGCGTGAACTTTAATGTCGCCTTTGTACTTCGGAAGTGAAATACGGAGACAGTTTTTTCCGCAAGCTTGAACACAAATGGAGCAGGCGGTGCAAAGTTCTTCGTCAATTACAGGTTTTTTCCATTCCTGCTTCGGTTTTTTCTTTGCGATCTTCCCTTCCGAATCCAATATGGCATCCACGTTGCACACATTGGCGCATACGCCACACTCAATGCAGCGTTCTGGATTGATGACGTGTCTTTCCTTTAATTTCCCTTCAATGGCAAACACGGGGCAGTTTTTTGCGCAAAGAGTGCATCCTATACATTTATCGTTAATATAGTAGACTCTCTTGTTATCTTTCGAACGAATACGCTCTATGGTACTTACAAACTGATCCTTGCCCCAGATAACAGGGACAGGATAAAGCGGGTTGCCTTCCCTCATGGCAAATCGAACCATTTTAGGGATGTCCTCATCCTTGATGACGTCTATTTTTTCAGGGATGCCCATGTCCTTTCCCATCTGCTTGATGGCGGCAATAAAGGCGCGTGCTTTTTCTTCATCGTTTTTCCCCTCAATGCCGACAATCTCGGCAAGGCGTGCCAGCTTTTTATAGACTGTAGCGCCAAAATCTTCCATGACGTAAGGGAGGATGATAGCGTTTGCCAGGCCGTGCGGTGTACCGTAAAGACCGCCTAATGTATGAGCGATGGCATGCACATAACCGACACAGGCACGACTGAAAGCCCTGCCTGCATAAAGTGCTGCAAGCTGCATATTGGCACGCGCTTCCAGATCTTTTCCATCTCTATACACTTTCGGCAAATTCTCGAAAATAAGTTTGGTGGCCTTCTCTGACAGACGCCGTGTATACCTTGGAGCAAATTTATTGGTATACGCCTCAATAGCGTGTGTCAGGGCATCAAGCCCGGTCGTCGCCGTTGTATGTGGCGGTAGACCGACTGTAAGCTCGGGATCGAGCACGGCATATCGTGGAAGCAGTGACGGGTCTTGGATAGCATACTTGTGCTGTGTGCTGTAATCGGTGACCACTGCTGCCAGCGTGGCTTCAGATCCGGTACCTGCCGTTGTCGGAACGGCAAAAAGAGGCGGTACCTTGAAGCTAAGCACTTTGAGCGTGCCGCCGAGCTGGGAGATGCTTTTCCTAGGTCGTGCTACGCGGGCGGCCGCCGCCTTCGCACAATCCATCGCTGAACCTCCCCCAAAAGCGATAAAAGCTTGGCATCCATGGTCGCGATACATCTCATAGGCCTTTTCAATGCATTCGATGGAAGGATTGACAATCGCCTCATCGTAGAGAAGGTACGTCAATCCTTCCTGTTCACATGCCTTAAAGAGACTATCCAGAAGTCCTATTTTGGACAGTACTTTATCGGTCACAATCAGCACTTTATCAATGCCGCGTCCCTTGATAAACGCGGGAAGCTTCTTGATGCAGCCGGCTCCCGTAAGCAATTTGGGACTTAGTTGCGGCATAAAAGTCATGCCGACACCCACCAATAAGAACTGAAATATTCTATAGAAAAGCTTCTTGATGATTGACATCGCCCAGCCCCCCCATTACACGATGACATTAAAAAAAACTTGAACAGCACTTCCTCTGTTCTTCGTCCGGCAACGGTATTTGCTTTTTAACAATCGGTTCAGCACAAAAAGAAAACCCGATGGATACCTTCGTCCTTTCAGGAAAAGAGGAAACGCTCATTCTGATTTCTCGTACATCATAGTCCTTTTTGCTCATTTGAACAACATAGGACTACATCGCGCGTCGAGTTGTATACAAAGTTTGGCATATAAATACATATACAAAAAAAGGGCTTACCACTATTCTCTTCTCTTATCTCTTATTTTTCAAATCAGCGATTTCACCCATATCCGGGAGCCATACGGAAGAAGCGTCAACAAAGTTGCTCTTATCTTTAGCTTGACCGGCAATGGTAGCAGGAATCGTCCCGTTAAGCTGACCGCGAATACTCTTTGCCCTCAGAAGACAGAACTCTGTCAGAGTGTCCACCCCCACATGAAAATCTTCAAAGGAACAAAAGGCTGTCGGATCCTTTTTGACATAGGGAGCTATCATCTCTCGCGTTTCCGCCATATACCGCTCAAAGTAACCGCTCTCAAAATACTGTTTGATTAACTCGTCAAAATACTCATGATATTGCCTAAAGTAGGCTTTATTCTTCATGAGATTATGATACAGCGGGCGCTTGAGCATAATCTCTCCGCTTGCCGGCGTGTTTATGGGATAATTGACATATAAAGTTGAGTCATTGATCGGGTTCGGCATGCCAAGCGAATACGTCGCAAAGGCCAAGTTGTAATCCCACGGCAGAATGCTCAATATGCCGTCTTCTTCATAGAGAAAATAGTTGTGGCCGGTTTTGCCCAGGTAGCTGTCCATATTAACGACAAAAACCTGAACGGTAAAATAGCGAAGCACTTCATCGACATTAATGGCTGTTTCCAGATTTTCTCCGGTGGATAGAACTTTCAGAGCTGAAATAACACGCTTTTTGTCGGCATTTCTTATTTTAAACTTCGATTTGCGAAAGATATTGTCATAACTTTTGAAATCATCATCCGTATAGCGCAGATGCACATCGGCATTTTCAGCTTTTAGAGACTTATAATCAGGTTTATAGAGTTTGCCATAAGTCGCGCCGAAATTGCGTTTGGCAAAAGCCTCTTCCGGCTCCTCAATAGCCAAAAACAGTCCCCAGTCCTCACCGTTGACGCACACCCACGTGTAACTGCAAAGCGGTGTAGGAACGCCCATGTGCTCCATCATGTCAAAGCAAACCCACGTCTTCATATAGCTGTTATCCTGGAACGAAGAATCCAGCGAAAACTTGTCCAGACCGTGGTAACTTCCGAATTCATAGTGATCGAATTCCAGCTTTAAACTGTAGCGATCGAGACCGTATTTATGAGTCAAACGTAGGGAATTGTTGCCTTTTGCCCGTATGCCGACATTGGAAAATTTTTCGCCGTCAATGACAACCGAACAAGGCGTGTATTTTTCTTTGATCGCCGTTTCGAGAAAGCCATCCCAGTCATCGATCAAAATATCGACGGTATGGACTTTCGTTTTATCAAATAGGCGCGTCACATATTCCGGATTTTTAGACGCCGGAACAAGTCCGATCGATTCGCCGTTCATAAAAAGCAGCGTCACTATCAGGGCTACGACTATGACAACTATGCAGATCCGGTCAATCGATTTGTGTTTTAGCATGACATCAGCTCATGTAATCGCCGTTGTAAGAAACCATGACCGTGTTACTGACACCGGGCAGTTCGGCTAAATCATTAATAAAATCAGTATCGGTATCTTTAAGACGAAGTTCATAGTTTAGTTCGATGCATCCGGGAGAAACGCTTTTGCTTTTTAGAGTCAATTTGCGTACTTTGCTCGCAACGAAGGTATGGCAGTTCTTTTCAGCATCGGCATCCTCACAATGAACGAGCAAAATATAGGGTTGTTCGAAACTTTTTTGGCGTGCAAAAATCAACAGAATGAGACCGATGAACAGACTGCCAATAATCGCCAGAGGAATTAATCCGGCAGCTAAGACGATGCCTCCCGCGATCGACCAGAATAGGAAAGCGATATCGGACGGCTCTTTAATTGCCGTCCGGAAACGCACAATGGACAGCGCGCCGACCATGCCGAGAGAGAGCACGACGTTGCTCGTTACGGCAAGAATCACTAAAGCGGTGATCATGCTAAGGGCGACTAGAGTCACGCCGAAACTGGCCGAATACATGACCCCGGCATACGTTTTTTTATACACAAAGAAAATGAACAAGCCAAGCGCAAAAGACAGCACCAGGACTAAAGCCATATCCAGAATGGGAATGGCCGTAACATTTTCAAGAAAGCTCGATTTGAAAATATCTTTGAAAGTGAAGGGCATGGTTAATCTCCTTGCATCAGTCATATCGGCGACAAACAGCATACTTTGAATAGGCAGCTGCCTGCCGATTAGGTGTTTGCACCGCCATAGCAACGATCTCAGGCAGAAACGCGTCGTATTTTACTTCCAAAACGGCAAGATCATCGTAAACCGGAACATGAAGCAGTTCCGGATTCAGAAAATCCGTACTGCCTAACGCAGAACGCAAATGGCGGTCAATGGTGATGCGCACATTTCCCGGCTCAAAAAGAAAAGCTTCTCGATCGTAAGTAACAATACTTTTTGGTTCTAGAAGTTGACCGCGTAATTTGCTGTAAAATTCCAAAAACAGCGCTTCCTTCGAGTCCAACAAAAATGCGATGTCCCCTTCAAGGATGCGTTTAGTCTCTTCTTTCGTTAATCGGGCACTGTGTTTGCCGCAAAGACCGTTGATTTTGAATTTCTTTTCAAGTCGGATAAAAGAGGCATCTTCACCATAGTACCGTATCCGAAATTTTTCACGCAGATTCACACCGTCGATCTTTTGCCGAAGGGCTTTATCATAAGGTGTATCAAAATAAAAGCTGCTCACACGGTAGGAACCGTGTGAGTCAGCGTGGGGGTCATGATCGAACAACTTTCTCAGTCTGGACGAAAGTGTCCAATCATCCTGTCTATTGATCGCGTGTTTGCGTTCATGACGTAGTTTTAAAGGCTGTTTTTCCTTAATCATCGTAGTCGCTGTCGTCGTAGTCGGAATCGGAATTATCGTCAAAGTCGGAGCTTCCATCGTCGTAGTCAGATGAACTGCTGTTGTTGGAGCTGCTGTCGCCGTAGTCCGAATCGTCATCATCGTCACTACCGGGCTGAGGTGCGGGGTTGTAGTCCGAGTCGTCGTCATCGTCGTCATCATAGTCCGTGTCGTCGTCATTGTCGTTACGACCGGGCTTGGATGTGGGTTTGTAGTCCGAATCGTCGTCATCATAGTCCGTGTCGTCGTAATCGGTTGTATCATCGGGATCATAATCCGAATCGTCATCGTCGTCATCGTAATCGGTTGTATCGTCGGGATCGTAATCCGTGTCATCGTAGTCAGTTGTATCGTCGGTTTCATAATCCGTAATATCGAAATCGGTCAGACCATAGTCGCTCATGTTTATAAGATCCAGAAGAGCATTCCAGTCATTGCTCTTGATGTAGTCTTTGATATCGGAAACAATGTCTTTGATAAATACATCGTTCGGAAGTTTGGATCCTTCTTCAATTTCGATCGTGATTTGACGGCGTTCACCTTCAATTTCTTCAACGAAGAAACCTGCTTCACCGATGGCGGCAACGAGCATTTTCACTGCCTCGCGGGTCTCTTTACCAACCAGGTCTTCACAACTCTCAACGATCGCCTTCGCATCTTCATTACGAGCCTCGACAGCAACTACACTGCCGTTTTCGTCATATTGAACGGCGATTTTCGGGTTGACGCTCAGAACGAGGACGCCTCCGGTAGCGAGTTTTTCACCACCATCCGTCTTGGCCGGTGCCTTGGAACAGCCAACGACTAGGCAGATGCTGAGGACTAGAGCGAGGGCTATTGTAAAAATTGTTTTTTTCATAATGCACTATTCTCCTTTTGTAGCATTTCTTTTTGGATGTGATTTTCTGTTCATCCTACGTTTATAGACTACGGACGTGTTTTCTTAAAAACGGGGTCGTCAGGAAAATATTTTTTGAACTCCTGCATACCGTGTCTTTTCTCTCGATTCAAGGAGCTTATCACGACTGAATATTATTTTCTGGTTGTTCACAAAAACACAATATTTACACCGGAGTGCAGGAATGACATTTAAACATCAGTCATAGTCAGAATCGTCATCAAAAGGATCGTCATAATCTGAGTCGTCATCACCGGCACTATCATAGTCAGAGTCGTCATCATTAGGATCGTCATAATCCGAATCGTCGTTGTTAGGGTCACCGTAGTCGGAATCGTCGTCGCTCTGAGTAATCTTAGGGTTAAAAGGATCATCGTAATCCGAGTCGTCATCGTAACTGCTGTCACCGTAATCCGTTTGCCCGTCGTCATAATCGCTGTTATCACCATAATTGCTGTCATAATCGGTGTAATCGTTGGCAGAAGCACCCGGAGTTTCAGAAGGGGATGTAGTCGGCCGGATTTCTCCATAATCGGAGTCATCGTAATCGCTTTTACCGGGAACGACCGGAATAATCACCTTGTTTTTATCAGTTTTTTTATCGGTCAGAACGATGGTTACCGTTATTTTTTTACCAAAATACTCGTTTAAATATTTCTCCAGTGACTCACTTTGGGAAACGATCCACTCGCCGCTTTCCGCATCGAAAACGAATGAAATCTGACCTCCCTCTAAGAGATAACCCATATCGATGGCTCGATCAAGGAGATCATTGATAACCGTATCTACGTGCTTCTTCTTATAGTTGTATGACTCAATTAAATGTTCACCGTCTGTGTTGACCCCCTCCAATCCGACAACCACGTCGCGGCGATTGACATCAATCCGAACTTCCGGGTTAATGCTCATGTAGATTGAGGCAAAGGTTCGAAGCTCTAACTGAAGCACGAAGACCAGCGCTAATATTAGACAAGCGGCAACCGCGGCAACGGGAACAAGCCAGCGTTTTATATTCTTTTTCTGAGGGATCGCATGAGGAACCTGCATCTCGATGACGTCTGTCACCGTCTGTCCTACTTCATACTGCCTG
>JAAZJH010000024.1 GCA_012800435.1 Clostridiaceae bacterium
AAGCCAGACGGGGACACGCATCAGGGAATTATAAGGCAGATATTTCCCGATATGTCATTGCTTGGATTCTAGGCATAGAGTGGGATCCATATATGGTGGAAAATACGAATGATCTTCACTCATCCGTCGGAGATTACAGCGGCAAGTATTTTGAGACGAGGGGTGCAAAACCCTTTGAATATTGGCTCGCACAGCAGATGGATGCCATCACGAAATATGAGATGGATCACTATAACTATATAAGACCCATGAGTTTCACCAATTGGCCTACAACAGATATTTTAGAGCATCCTTCCAATTTTCAGGATAGCGAGGATCTCGTCAGCATAGACCCCAATGTCATCTACACGAAAGAAGAAATGGATTTGGCGGGACAGTTTGCCTCTTACCACGTCTATCCGTATTATCCCGATTTCCTCAATGTCGAAGAAAGATATGTCAATTATGTTGACCATAGAGGAGAAAACAATAACTACGCCGGCTATTTAAATCATCTAAACAGTGTTCATAGACTTCCCATTTTAGTAGCCGAATTTGGTATACCTGCATCGCGTGGTCTTACTCACGAAAATCCTTACGGTTGGAATCAAGGATTTAAATCTGAAAAGGAACAAGGAGAGATTCTGAGTCGCCTTTATGAGGACATTTTGGAAGAGAATATGCTCGGGGGGCTGATATTTACATGGCAAGACGAGTGGTTCAAAAGAACATGGAACACCATGGATTACGATAATCCCGACAGAAGACCGTTTTGGTCCAATGCTCAAACAAACGAACAGCAATTTGGTCTTTTAAGTTTTGACAGGCACAAAATAAATATCGACGGTGATACGAACGAATGGCAAACGGAACCTCTCTATTACAAGAATCAAGGAGCCATGAAGGGGCTATATGTCGATCATGATGAAAGATACCTGTATATCAGATTGGATTACTCTGATGTCGGCAAGGGCTATCCGGTCATTCTGCTGGACATATTGCCCGATCAAGGCAACTTTTTTGTAAAGGACAATAACAGCATTCAATTCTCTGACGGAATAGATTTCATCATTAATCTAAACGACGAGCCCAGAATCCTTATTGATCAGTACTATGACTTTTTTACCTATATGTATGCTTATCATCTGGAGATGATAGAAAAGCCGGAACCGGAACTCAATAAGAACAGGGGAGTCTTTTCAGAGATCCACTATGTGCTCAGCAGGGAATATATCTCAGATGATGGCGAAGTGCTTATGGCATTCAGCAGTCACGAAACGGGAAAGCTAAGAGAAGGGAATGCAAATCCCGACTCAGAAGACTATGATTCTCTTGTCGATTTTTATATCAACGATGAAGGCGGACTGGAATTAAGAATTCCTTGGCTGCTCATCCAATCAAGAGATCCGAGTCAAAAGGAATTCATCGGAAATGTCCATGAAAACGGGCTTGAGGCAAGCCAAATTGTCGATGAGATCTTTATTGGCGCCCTATATGTAGACGACACTGGTACTGTGTTGGATTCATTCCCGAGTATAGAGAACAATGTTCTAAACGATTTGAGCGCCTATACTTGGGACGACTGGGATTTACCCGAATACCAAGAACGATTGAAACAGTCCTACTATATTATTCAGGACTTATTTGAAGATTAAAAAACAGATAAGTCATTAATCGTTATTCAACTGAAACCGATGTATGTCGAGTTGCACACACAGCGGGTAAGAGGGGAGAACAAGCTCCCCTCTTGATTTGTTATGCGAAGTTGCCTTATCACGATTCATCGTTGCAACCGTTTTGAAGGCTCCATTTGTGGGCATGGGTTAACAGTAAGATTCGGAGCAGGAGGCGTTCGACATCCTGACGGTTCATTGTACGCCCGGATGCCGTACTTCTGACACTCTCGCTGATGGATGCATCCGGAACATCCGCCGTTCTTTTTGGATCGTTTTAACGTGCGCAATGCAAATAAAGACAGGGCTAGAATGACAAGAATAACTGTTATATCTGTGATATTGATGACATTGAGTAAGAGCATGACGATCCCTCTTTAGACGCTTTCTACTTGAAGTTTTCCTTGTTCTATCGGTTTTTTCCGGAAGAGCAGGTAGAACCAAGCGAGAAGTACAACGATTGCTACCGCGCTTACAGGCGTGAAAGGATTTCCGCTGAAGAGCAGAGCAAATTGGTAATAGATGAGTGAAAACGAGTAGGCAAAGGCGGTTTGATAGGCTACGGCGAATAACGTCCATTTAGCGTTTCCGAGTTCGCGGTGCATGGCGCCGATCGCTGCGAAGCAGGGCGCGCAAAGCAGCTGGAAGAGCAGGAAAGAGAATGCGGAACTCATCGTGTAATGTTGGGTTATGGCGGCAAGAGAACTCCATTCTCCGGCTTCAATCAACTCCAGCACATCACCTTGAACCCCGAAAACAATGGCAAAGGTCGACATGACATTTTCTTTGGCGATGAGACCGGTAAAGGTAGCTACAGTAGACTGCCAGTCACCAAATCCGAGTGGAATAAAGAGCCAAGCAATGGCGCCGCCAATGACAGCCAAGATGCTGTCGCCGGCATCTTCTACCGCCACAATTCCTTGGCTTGTGACGCCATAGGCTTGCAAGAACCATAGGACAATACTGGAAAGTAAAATAATCGTGCCGGCTTTCTTTACGAAAGCGAAAGAGCGTTCCCATACGGACAAGAGTACGCCCTTGAATGTTGGCAGACGATATTCCGGAAGTTCCATGACAAACGGGGCAGGATCTCCTGCGAACCCCCGGGTTTTTTTGAGTACAATTCCGGAAACGATGACGGCTGCCACGCCAACAAAATAGCAAATTGGAGCGAACCACCATGCTCCACTGAAGAGGGCACCGGCAATAAAGGCAATAATGGGTAATTTTGCGCCGCAAGGTACGAAAGAGGTTGTGATAGCTGTCATGCGGCGGTCGGCTTCTTGTTCAATTGTTCTTGAAGCCATGATGCCGGGAACAGAACAACCGGTTCCTATAAGCATGGGGATGAAGGATTTCCCTGAAAGACCAAACTTTCGGAAAATTCGGTCGAGGATAAAGGCGATTCGCGCCATATAGCCGCTTAACTCCAAGATGCTTAGAAGAAGGAAAAGTACAGCCATCTGGGGGAGAAAACCAAGGACTGCGCCGACCCCGCCAATGACCCCGTCGACGGTTAGGCCTATGATCCAATCGCTGGCTCCCAGATTAGTGAGAAGTGCCTCGACTCCTCCTTGAGCCCATTCGCCTACAACTACATCGTTGACGTAGTCAGTTCCCAAGGTGCCGATGGTAGAGATGGAAAGATAGTAGACAAGGAACATAACAAGAACGAAAATGGGCAGAGCCAAAATACGATTCGTAACGATTTTGTCTATGCGATCGGAGAGAGAAAGGCGATGAGGATTTTTGCATGTATAGATACTGTCCATGATGGCAGCAATGGATTTGAAGCGTGCCGTGGAAATGACAGACTGCACATCGTCATCAAGCTTTTCTTCCAAGGCATCAATTCTGGCCTTTTGTTCAGAGCTAAGGGGGATCTCTTCGAGTGCCTTCTCGTCTTGTTCGAGCAATTTTTGCGCCCACCAGCGCCGGGGCATACCATGTAATTTATCAGAAGAAGTCGTTTCAAGTTCTTTTTCGACCTGTTTGATTTCAGCTTCAACCTCTTTAGAAAGGTGCAAAACGTAATGTGATTCCCGTCGTGAACTGGCTGCTTCTTTTACTGCGCTGACTAATTCGTCCAACCCGTCGCCGCGGAGGGCGGAGATTTCTACAACGGGCGCACCGAAGTGTGCGGATAGGGCTTTGCTATTCAGATAGTCGCCTGCTTGATTCACAAGGTCAATCATGTTGCAAGCAATTACGGTTGGGATGCCCGTTTCAACGATTTGCGTCGTTAGATAGAGATTGCGTTCGAGATTTGTAGCATCAACAATATTGATGATGACATCAGGCCTCTCCTTTAAGAGATAATTTCTCGCAATGACCTCTTCCAATGTATACGGTGAGAGAGAATATATTCCGGGCAGGTCAATCAAGTTCAAGTTATCACTTCGCAGGATAGACCCTTCTTTTTTTTCTACCGTTACACCCGGCCAGTTTCCGACATGTGCTCGGGCACCTGTCAATTGATTGAACAAGGTTGTTTTTCCGGAGTTCGGGTTTCCGGCAAGAGCGATCGTATACTTCATAAACATACACCTCTTGTTTGTTTAGCTTTCTAGTTGTGCTGTCTATTCTTTCCGGTTCTTAATGTTTTATGCTGTTTGAGCATTACTCAATTTCTATTTCACAAGCATCTTCCTTGCGGACGCTCAGTTCATACCCTAATAAATTGACTTGGATGGGATCGCCTAGTGGTGCAATTTTTGTCACTTTAATCGAAGTTCCTTTGGTAATGCCCATATCGCTAAAGCGACGTTTTAGCGGGCCGCGACCGTGGATTCGTCGCACAATCCCTTGTTCACCGGTTTTTAAATCAAGTACAGTTCGCATAGCTTATGACCTCCTTGCATGTGGGATGCGGAATTTTATGTGACGGGACAGGTTTGACCAGAATATGTTGGGCAAGTTCCCGACCGAGACCAAGACGAACATTCTTGATACAGACAATCAAATTTCGTCCCATGCACTGTAAAACTGTGATTGTTGAGCCGGGTACGACGCCTAAATTCATGAGTTGTTTTTGAACTTTATCACGCCCCAAAAGTCTAAGAACTTCGTAGTCTTCCCCGGCACATCCTGCGGATAAAAACATGTTGTTAGCCTCCCTAGCACTAACAGCGAGAGCATCCCATGCGCTTTCATCGGCGTAATATGAGACGATGCCTTCCTCGTGTTTACAGCTAGTACGCTGTACGCTGTGTTGCGGATTAATGACATTCTCTTCAAGATATCTATGATCGACGATTGAAGAGTTAGTCGTTGCTAACAGCATGGTAAGTCATAACTAACTCATTGTCAATAGTTATTTTATAAAAGATGATTTCAGGGTGATGAACCTAGAAGATGCTTTACCTGTGTTTAAAAATGACTGCTGGGGTTGCTTGACGATGCCGACAAAGAGACCGGCGACCTCTTAAGCAGGCGAAAAGATGAATATTATGCTCATTAGTTGACATAGTTTTTTCGGATAGATTACGCGATATTTGCTCTACCTTTGTTACACTTGGTTGGGGGGTAAGAATCACTCGAAGCCGGAGGCAACCACATACGCATATGCGCATCGGTCTTTTTACAGATGCATATTTACCGCAAATTAGTGGTGTCGCATCGTCAACGGCACTGTTGCAGCGAGCCCTCAGGGAGATGGGACATCTTGCTTACGTCATCACTCCAAGTGATCCGGAACAGGCGGAAAATGAAATGGATGTGTTCCGCGTACCAAGTCTACCTTTTATTTCTTCCAAGCGGCTTTCCTTCGGAGTTCCTCCCGTTCTGGCAAGGCAGATAAAAGCGCTCAATCTTGACATCGTCCACAGTCAGACTGAGTTTGGCATGGGGCTCTATGCGCGTCAGATTTCCAAACAGCTGGACATCCCCCATGTGCATACGTTCCATACGCTTTATGAAGACTGGCTAAACGATCAGGTGAAGGCGAAAGAAGGCGGAATGTATCAGAAGCTGACGGCTTGGTACGTGAAACACGCTGCACGCCGTTACTGCAATAAGTCAGACTACGTAATCGTACCGACCCAAAAGACTAAGGATGTCTTACTGAAGTACGGTGTCACGACGCGGACGGGGATTATACCGACGGGCATCAATCTATCCGCCTTCCGAGAGGCTCGCTTTGATAATGACCATATCGAAGAAATCCGCAAGTCGCTCGGACTGAATACCGATGACACGATGCTGCTGTACGTGGGGCGAGTATCCCGTGAAAAACGTATCGATGAAATTATCACTAACTTGAAGGATGTCTTGGCGGCTCGCCATGACGTACATTTTGTCGTCGTCGGAGACGGTCCGGCTAGAAACGAACTTGTCAACTATGCCTACGCAGCAGGCATTGCCGACCGTGTGCATTTCACAGGCGCCATACTGTGGCAAGATGTACCTCGTTATTACGCCGCGGCAGATTTTTTTCTGAGCGCCTCGCAAAGTGAAACGCAAGGCTTAACATATATCGAAGCAATGGCGGCAGGCGTACCGTTGTTTGTACGTGAAGACCCCTGTTTAGAGGATGTCGTTATCAACGGTGTCAATGGCTACGCTTATAAGGACGAGGCATCTTTTGCGAAGACGCTTGACCTCTTACTCAACTTGAATAAAAACGACTATAAGCTTCTTTCAGTCGGCGCACAAGAAACAGCCGAGCGCTATTCAGTAGAACACTTTGCCAGTTCGGTTGCCAGTTTATATGAGACGCTGACAATTAGGAGAAAGAGCAAATCGTCATCGATGAAAGTTGCGGCAATCCTGTAACACGGGTCTGCTAAACGATGTCCTTGGCTTTTGTCTCCTATATTACTCAGCAGATTCTCCTGCATTATCTCTTGCCTTTGTCGAAGTGCTCACCTAAGGCTCTGGGCGGCCTGTTGTGCTTCGAGAAGAAGATCAGGACGATGAGGGTCAATATATAGGGCATGACGGAGAAGAGGTCCGAGTAATTGCTGGACATGCCCAACTCGTTTACAAGCTGATCACTGAAGGATCGGCTGAAACCGAAGAACATTGAAGTCCAAAACGTTGTCCTGATATTCCAGTTTCCGAAGATCAGGGCGGCAATGGCAAGATAACCGTAGCCGACGTAACTGGATGGAGAAAAGTTTGCCATCATGTAGGTGAAGGCGATTCCCCCCAATCCGGCAAATCCACCCGCCAATACTACGGCAGAAAAACGGATCTTATTGACATCAACACCTGCGGCATCCAAGCTGTGGGGGTTGTCTCCGCCTGCCCTCAGACGGAGGCCGTAGGAAGTCTTGTATAGGACGTACCAGGCCAACAGAGCCACCACAATGATAATAAAAGCAAAGGGGTAGACGTTTTGGAAGAGGCCGCCAATCACCGGTATTTTTGACAGGTAAGGAATGGTGTACCTCGGCGACACCCCGAGCTGAATCTTATTGGTAGCTTGGCCTGTAACGGCGCCGGTAATGACGCTGGACAGGAATGAGGTCAGGGCGACAGCCAAGATGTTAACAACCACGCCGGCAATCGTCATCTTTGACTTCAGTTTGATCACCATAAGAGCATTGAGCAGAGCCAGAAGCATACCGCCTAAGACGGACGCCAAGGTAGCAACATAAATGAGCCAGTTCGGGGATGAACCCATAACCGTTCGAAGTATAACGACAGTAATGGCGCCCGTAAAGGCACCAAACCCTTGAAAGCCTTCTATCGACAGCATGGTAACGCCGGAGCGTTCGGAGTAGATGCCGCCGATGGCCATTATAAAGAGAGGCAGGGAAAAGGACAGTCCATCTGTCATGATCTTATCTATATTCATAACTGTTCCTCCTCTGCTTTATCCTTATCGGTCTTGGAATCCCGTTTTGAGCGGACAGCTCTACCGAGATGCTGCAGCTTTTCCTCAATATAGAGGCCGCTGGCTGAGAACATAAGCAAAATACCGATTATTACCGAGGCGATGTCTTTCGGCACGCCAACGTTTGAGCTCATGTAAATGCTGCCCTTTTGGAAGATGGTGACTAGGATGGAGGCAAAGAGAGTGCCTACAGGCGCGATGTTGCCCAGAACGGCTACGGCAATTGAGTCATAGCCTAGAGATACAAGATCCTTAGGTACCATGTTATTGGCGAAGCCCAGATAGTAAGTAACGCCCGCCAAGCCTGCCAGGGCGCCCGACATGGCCATGGCGAGGACGATGTTTCCGCCCACGTTAATGCCCGCATAACGCGCGCAGTCCTTGTTCAATCCTACGGCATTAATACGGAAGCCTACAGTAGTGCGGTCCAGAATGAAACGTATGACGAAAACGGCAAGCAAGGCAACGATCAGGCCCACCGGAAAGTCAAAGCGGACGTCGCCTGCCTTTCCGGAAATCAATAGGCGGCTCGTTTCCTTGATCGTCCGAGAGTTCCGCGTTACAGGATCAACAAAGTAGGTATTAATAAAGAAGGCTGTCACGTAGCTGACAATGTAATTTAACATGATGGAGGTTACGACCTCATGGATGTTGAAGCGGTGCTTTAAAAAGCCTATCAGAGATCCCATGG
>JAAZJH010000025.1 GCA_012800435.1 Clostridiaceae bacterium
AGCGCGTTTTCCGCACATTTACGCCGATATAATGCGCGTTGTCCTCTCCCACGGCAAAGGCGTTGAGTTCGTGAGCACGTGTGGCGATTACGCTTCCAAAAAGCAACAGTGTGACAGCTAACATCGCCGCATTCTCGTAGCTTGTGCCCTGCAAACTGCCCATCGTCCAAAAAGTAATATGCTTTACGCGTGCGGACGCGAACGTGATGATCACACTCATAATGCTCGATGCAAACATGGAATAGATGATGCCGATGAGGATAATGGTTTGTGTCGAGAGGGAATAATCGAGCCGATAGGCTAGAGCAAGAATAAGAAGGAGCGAGAAAAATGCCCCGATCACAGCCATCACAACGGTTCCCGCGAAGGGAAGACCGGGGAAAGTAATGCCGAAGGCAATCGCAAACACCGCGCCCAATGCAGCGCCCGAAGACACGCCCAGCGTCGAACCGTCCGCCAGCGGGTTTTTCAAAAGTCCTTGCATGGCGGCGCCGGAAAGAGCCAATGCCGCGCCGGAAAGCGCGACGCAGATCACACGCGGCAGCCGAACAGATAAAATGACGGATTCGGCCAACGTATTGTTCTGACCCATCCCGCAAAGATGACGCCAAAAAACAGTAACTGTCTCTTTCAGGGGGATGTTGACACTCCCTGCGCCGACACACAAGATAAACACGGCAAGCGCCACGATTCCGAAGAGGACGTATTCACTTACCCGAAAAGACTCTCCCCGCTCCTTCTTCACCTTAAACCCTTTGCAGCTTTATCCGCTATGCTGCTTTAACCCTTATGCTGTTTATCCGCTATGCTGCTTTAACTCTTATGCCGCTTTGCCCTTATGCCGCTTTGCCCTTATGCCGTTTAACCCTTATGCGGCTTTAATCCTTTTGCAGCTTTATCCACTATGCAGCTTTATCCCTTATGCGGCTTTATCCCATATATCGCTTAACCCTTATGCGGCTCTATCCTTTATGCCGCTTTACCGGGACTTTCCGCCTCACCGTAGACCAAATCGAATAGCTTCTGGGCGCCTTCGACGATACGGGGACCCGGGCGGGAAAGCTCATTATTCGGCAGATGCAAGATTGCATTCTCCTTGATGGCCGTCACGTTGCTCCAGCCTTCGCGTCCCACGATTTCTTCTTCAGGTGTCGGGCCTTCGCCAAAATACATCGCAATCGTCACGATGTAATCCGGGTTGCGTTCAAGCACCTGCTCTTCAGAGACTTCACCCCAGCCTTCAACGTCGTCAAAACAATTCTTGAGACCAAGAAGATTGGCAACTTCATCCATGAACGTGCCTTTGCCGGCCGTCCAAAGATCGTACTCGAGGGGGGACACTTCAAAATAGACGCTCTTTGAGCCGTCACCTGTCGCTTTTTCTGCAAGATCATCAAGGGATGATTTCATAGAGGATACGATCTCCTCTGCTTCATGAACTTTGCCCAATACTTGCCCAATCATCTTAATCGCCTCATAGACGCCGTTAATGTCGTCTGCATCAGATACGACGACGACAATTCCGGCATTTTCAAGCTGCTGAACCTGCTCTTCTGTTTGAGCCATCGTGCCCATGAAGAGAACATCCGGCTCCAGCGCAATGATCTGCTCAATATTCGTGCTCATACCGGATTGAACGGCAGGCACCTCCTTCACTTCTGCAGGATAGTCGCAGTATTCACCGCGACCTACGACGGTATCGCCTGCACCGAGCGCATAAACAATCTCACAGTCTGCCGCCGTCAGCGCGACCACCTTCTCTGCCGGTTTCTCAAGGACGATCGTGCGACCGGTCATATCGGTTACAACGATGCCTTGCTCTTCGGGTTCTGTTTCTTCGGGCTCCGTTTTTTGGGGATCAGTCGGTTCCTCCGAGAGCTCAGGTTTTTTTGCATCCGTTACAACAGGAGTTGCCGTCTCCTGTCCGCCTTTCTTGTCGTCACATGCGCTTAATGCCAACATTGAAAGCAACATCAGCACGCTCAATAAAAGCGCCATCCATTTTCTTCTTTTCATTCCGGATCACTCCTTTTCTTTTTTTTGCTGAAAAGCAAGGAGCATAAAAAACTCCCCAATACCGGGGAGAAAAAGAAACGCTAAAACAGGCGAAATTCGTTACTCAACCCCAGAAGTGTATCACGCATGATCCAGGCCTCCCGACTTGGCTTCATCCTACTAGGGCGCCTTCCCATCCAAAGACAGTGACTTCATTGCCCGTTCGTCCGCTTCACGGTTACTGGGATAGTCCGGAAATCTCATCCGGTTTCCTCAACGCT
>JAAZJH010000080.1 GCA_012800435.1 Clostridiaceae bacterium
AACATTGACGACATCCATAATGACGCCGCCTACGAGCTTACCGGCCAGTTCCCGATCAAATTTCTTCATTAGATATTTTCCCTCCGTGCAAAAATCGTAATAAAACAGTGTATTCGCGGGAAAAAGGGGCAAGATACCCGTGCCCCGCCCATGCTTTCGTCCATTTTTCTTGACCAGCCATAGTATACGACGACCCCCGCGAGAACGCAAGAACAATTGACGTTCGGCACAAATGCAACATAATGATTTATTCTATCGGACACTTTGTGACGAGAAGCCGTCCGTGCCATTCACAACCGTCTAGAAGACCTCTGGAAGATGGTCCACTATTATCCGTTTTAAACGGCGGACTTACAAAACTGCTTCGTAAATGGCCATCGAATCGCGGTATGTGAGGGGTACGTAACCCTTCAATGTGCGGAACTCGCAATTCTTAGCCATTTCTTCCAAGTATTGGTCGTCAATCCCGACTTCCGACAATGTCATGGGAAGATCGAGAGACATGAAGAACGCTTCTGTTTTATCGATGGCCCGATTGGCAATGTCGTAGGGATCGCCGTCAGGATTCAATCCCCAGACGTTCACGCCAAATTCAACAAATTTGCCGACAGTTTCATCGCTCAGCACATATCTCATCCATGGAGGCGTCAAAATCGCCAGACCGACGCCATGCGTGATGTCGTAATAGGCACCTAATTGGTGTTGAAGCGGGTGTACAGACCAGCCGGTTTGTTGACCAAGACTGCAGATGCCGTTGATGGCAAGCGTACCTGCCCACATAAGATTGGCTCTGGCCTCGTAGTTGCTCAGATCCTCTATTACAATGGGACCGTAGTGTATACAAGTCTTTAACAATGATTCGCAAAAACGTGCCTGCACATACGCGCCTTTGACGGGCGTGAAGTAATTCTCAAGCGTATGGCTCATAATGTCCGCGACACCGGCCGCGGTCATCGCCCTTGAAACGGTAAAGGTGTACACGGGATCCATAATCGAGAACTTCGGTTTCAGTAGAGTGGAATAGGCGCCGATTTTTTCACGTGTTTCAAAATTGGTGATGACTGCACTGCCGTTCATCTCCGAGCCGGTCGCTGCCAGCGTGAGAACAGAGACGACGGGCAAGGCATCTACAATCATTTTTGGATCAAGCACGAGCTCCCAAGCATCACCCTCATAGAGTGCGGCTGCTGCCACTACCTTGGCGCAGTCGATGACGCTACCTCCGCCCACCGCCAACACAACGTCCACGCCATGCTTTTTGCACAGAACGCTTCCTTGACGGACAGATTCAATCCTGGGATTAGGATCCACGCCGGACAACTCAAAGAAATCCATGTCAAGTTGCTCGAGGATGCGAACAACTTCATCGTAAAGCCCCATTTTCTTGATACTGTCTTTGCCGCAAACAAGTAAAACCCGTTTACCGTAGTGGGCTATTTGATTCAGATTCTCGATCGCTCCCTTGCCAAAAAAGATTTCAGTCGGCACATTGTAATGGAAATTATTCATAATCATTCCTCCTTATACTCTTAGAAGGTCACGATGGAAAGGTCCATCGGGTGTGAGTTGACGTTACCGATATCTGTATGTTTTAAATTTCTTCATCACGTCCAGCATCTGCTCTTCCGTAAGAATGTTCGGCTCGCCTAAACCCTTACAGATGCAATACAACTTGGCTACATATTCCAAGTGTTCCGCCGTTGAAAATGCAGATTGAACATCCGAGCCCAAAGCAAGTAAGCCATGATTCGCCAAAAGAACCGCATTCCGATCTCCCATGGCTTTAACGGCATTGTGCGCCAATTCCATCGATCCATACACGGCGTACTCGGCACACGGCACTTCAAAACCCGCCATCGCGACCATATAGTGGACAGGCTTCAATGTCCACCCCATACACGCGATAGCCGTCGCAAATAGTGAATGTGTATGCACAACGGCGTTTGCATCAGGTCTTTTTTTATAGAATGCTAAATGCATCCCTATTTCGCTGGAAGGTTTGTGCTTCCCCTCAACGACATCGCCCTCTATATTGACGATCAAAATGTCGTCCATTTCCGTCTCAAAATAATCCATTCCGCTAGGCGTAATGGCGATGAGTCCTTCGTCTCTATTATAGATACTGATGTTTCCGCCGGAACCCGTTGTCAAACCGCTGGTGATCAATTTTTTGCCGTACGCGACCAGTTCTTCTCTTTCTTTTACTAGAAGCATTTTCTTATCTCCACCCCAGTAAATTATGCCTGCATTCTGTCAATTCCAGCATATTGAAATAAATATGAAATATGAGAAATCACCTTTCCCTCTTCAAAACCAATTTGAATAAGGATTGTTAGAAGGCAAAAGTAATATTTGTCTGAATTTTAGCGCAGAAGACATCTTCTCGCAACGATTGATGTGAACGGTTGAGGCGTGAGGTTCTGCCTTGCGTATTGTACGCAGAAACCTGCACAAGAGCGACTTGATTGACTCTCTTGGCACTGTTATTACTCGATTTATCTGTTAAAGTGAAACGAAAAAATTTTATTCATGGATGACCATCGAAATAAACTCGTTAAACACTGGAATCTACACATTTTCTTGTGCGTTTCACATATTGACGCTCCTTTGGATTGTAGCGTAGTTTTGATTTCATATTTTCAATTATCTGTATAAACATTCAGATTATTGGATGCACCACAAAATTTGGGAGGGAAATGCAACATGAAAAGGAAGCTTTTGCTTTTGATGGCAGTTCTGCTGGTCGTTGCAATGGCAACATCGGCAGTCGGATGCCGACGAGAAAGCGGTGGATCGAACTCAGGAGATGAAGACACAATTCTCATTGGCGGAGCCATGGCCGTGACAGGTATCCAAGGACCACTCGACGCACCCGCCATGGAAGGCATTGTACTTGCAGTCGAAGAAATCAATGAAAAGGGCGGTATCAACGGAAAAAAGCTGGAGTTCCGCAACATGGACTCCAAGTCCGATTCTGCGACTTCTTCAGAAGTGGCTAAGCAGCTCATTGACCAGGGAGCCGTCGCAATTATCACTTCATCTGACTATGACTTTGGCGGCCCCGCCGCGCGTGCGGCACAGGCGGCAGGCCTTGTTGGGATTACCACCAATGCGTCTTCGCCCCTCTTCGGCAGCAAGATGCTCGGCGACAAGCAATTCACCTTGTCCATGTGGAACACCACGATGGGTTCCGTTATCGCGGAGAAAGCATACTTTGAAGATGGCTTTAGATCAGTCTATGTCATCACCGATGACTTTATCGATTACACGAAGAGCCTCTCACGTTATTTTGTGGAGAGTTTCAAACATCATGGTGGTGAAGTCGTGCGCGAAGATGTCTTTAGTCAAGGCAAAGTTGACACAGCTGCCTTGATCGCGCATTACAAGGCGCTATCTGAGAAGCCTGACTTCATTTACATCAGCTCATACTTGCCCGATCTAGGCACGCTTATCAAAGAAATGCGTACTGCCGGCATCGATTCGCCCATCTACGGCGGAGACTCCTACGATGATCCTGCGCTGTTTGATTTGCTCGGTCCGGAGTTTGGCAACAAAATCGTCTGGTCATCTCATACCTTTGCCAGCGAAGAGGCCGTTCCCGGGTTTAGCAAGTACAACGATGCGTACAAGAAAAAATACGGGCGCGATGTTGACGCCCCCTGGTCCATGTCAGGCTATGACACCGTGATGGTGCTTGCTGAAGCGATACGCGAAGTAGGAACCGACGGTGCAGCTATGGCGAAATACATGGAGGAGCATACCTTTAATCTCTTGACCGGTAAGCTTGACTGGTCAGACGCAGCAACCGGCCACGAGCCTAACAAAGCTGCTGCCATTATGGAATTGGTCGACGGCAAGTCTGTCTTCCTAAAATGGGCCATTCCCGACTTTCTGCCGGAACCATAAATCGCATCGTTCATTGGGTGTACCGGATACGGGAAACGACATCC
>JAAZJH010000026.1 GCA_012800435.1 Clostridiaceae bacterium
CAGTTTCCGGAATTTATTAATTCAAGAGCCGTTTCAGGACTGTGATTACCGGAGTTCATGATCGGCACGCTGACATGTTTCCTGGCCTCTTCACAGACGTATGCCATACAGGCTTCACCCAGATAAGCTGTCGGGAAAACATAATCAAGACTCTCGTAGGCGTTGGCGTCTACGTCGAATGCGTCTACACCTGCTTTTTCAAGTCCTTCAAGCAATGGCATACTGTCTTCTACTGTTCTGCCTCCAGGGAATTTGTGATCAAGCGCAATTCTGAAGAGAATCGGCATGTCCGGACCAACCGTCTTGCGAATGGTCTGAACAATTTCCACAGGGAAGCGCAGACGATTCTCGAGGCTTCCGCCGTATTCATCCGTCCGTTTGTTCCAAATGGGGGACATGAATTGGTCAATCAAATATCCTGAGTGGGCATGGACTTCGATCGCGTCAAATCCGGCATTTACAGCAAATTGTGAAGCTTGAACCCATAAATCTAACAGTTCATGAATTTCTTCGACGGTGAGAGCCCTGCAAATCAAATTGGGATCATAAAATGAGGGGACCTCCGAGGCTGAAATGGGAACGCGTTCGCCAATACCGGGCATACCGTTACGACCCGTTCCGGGACCCATCGATAAACAAATTTTAGCACCCCAGCGCTGTACGCGTTCGCACAATACCGTTGCTTTTGGGAGCGCTCTGTTATTGTCGAGACCTAACGTATAGCCTCCTTGAGCGGTCATCTCGTTCAAAAACGAGGATCCGACAATGATCATGCCTATTCCGCCGCGAGCTCGCTCCTCGTAGTACTTCATACCTTCTTCGCTCTCAGTACCATCTTGTTGAGGCGTGAAGGTTCCCATCGGCGACATGACCAGACGATTTTTGAGGTTCATTTTACCTATTTTCATAGGTTCAAATAGTTTGGCATACTTGTTGTTCTGCATAATCTGTACCTCCTGCTTTTCCAATGCTGATTTTTAGCCTATTCTCCTAAATAAATACTAACATAACTAAAATACTTGTCTAAAGTGCATTATTTTTGGCTGTGTCGAATTTTTAAGATAACAAGAATCACACGGCGTTTCGCACGGCTTCTACGGTCGCTTTGGCTAAGTCTCTTAGGTTCAAATCCTCGTATGTTCTCACGTAGGTCTTAATGTCATCGCCAATCGGATCGATCCAATGAGAGTCAATGTCTGAAAGACCGAACATGACGCCGTAAATCGTGGCTATTTGAGCCGCGTTACAGTCAACGTCCTGCCCGCACATCGCAATGATATTCATGCATTTGTTAAAATCATCACCCGCGAAATACAGGGCGACGACTTCGGCCGCGGCGTTGGGGTAGGCGTGAATCCAGTTGTATTCTTTGAATTTTTCTTCGCACGCTCTCCAGGCGGGGAGCCACTCAGAGCTCATTAAACACTGCTGATACGCGAAGTTCACAACGGAGTAGTACTCGCTCTCTTTTGGAATCATGCCGAGGACCTTCTTCAACAGCGTCGCGACATCGGGTTCTATGTACGCGCCGGATACGAGAAGAGCGTTGAAGATCTCACCGATGATGCCGTTGTTGACGTGAGCAACAGAACCGTCGATCCACGCCAAGCGCGCGGCCTCGCGGTAATTCCCCGGCGCCACCATGCCGCAAATGGCGCCTTTCATCTGTGCTCCAATCCATTCTCTCCACGGATTTCCAATTACAGCGGACTTCGGCGGTCTGATCCCCTGCATAATATTGGCTAATGCCGCTTCTTCCGCGGACCATCCGGAGGGAACGAATCCGACCCAATACGTCGCCAAAATATCGGCTGTCACGTCATAACCGTACTCCTTGAAAGCCTCTAAGAAGGCGATTTCGTACGTGATGTCGTCGTTGTAGGTCTGAGGAGGATTCACATAAGACGTTATCTCACCAAATACGTCGTACAGCATGTCGGTCGTATATCCCTCAATAGCTGTTCCAAGAACAGATCCGATGACTTGGGTTACCCAACCGGCGTAGGTCCTCTCTTCGAAATCGTCGCTGGCTATGTCGTATCCGGCATCTGCAGGAAAATCGACATCCGACTCATATTCGGAAAAGGAGTTATATTGCTTGTAATTCCAATAAGGATGATCCGGAATTTTCGGGGCGTTCTCGAGCTCAAACATAATCTGAGCGCGTATACGAACGAGATCGGGAGCGTTTTCTTCCTTGTAAGCCTTATAGGCGGGCTCGATAAGAGCTTCCGCCTTGCTCACGTCATAGCCCATGCTTCCTACACTCGCAATTCCCCCTACGAGCACGCTTTCAGGCGCACCTGAACCGGTTACATTGCTGTGGAAATGCTTCCGCGCCTTCTCATAATTATGATCAGGAGCGGATGCAAGTCTCTCCGCCCACCTCTCAATCGCACTGTCATTCTTCGGCTTCTTAGCGTTCTGTGTTAGTTCATAACAGTATTCCCATGCGCGTTTCATCGTTCAACCTCATGTCTAGCTCTAAAGAACGGCGCTTCGCACGGCTTCTACTGTTGCTTTGGCCAGATCTCTTAGGTTCAAATCCTCGTATGTTCTCACGTAGGTCTTAATGTCATCGCCAATCGGATCGATCCAGTGCGAGTCAATGTCGGAAAGGCCAAACATGACGCCGTAAATCGTGGCTATTTGAGCCGCGTTACAATCAACGTCCTGCCCGCACATCGCGATGATATTCATGCATTTGTTAAAATCATCACCCGCGAAATACAAGGCGACGACTTCGGCCGCGGCGTTGGGATAGGCGTGAATCCAGTTGTATTCTTTGAACTTTTCTTCGCATGCTCTCCAAGCGGGGAGCCACTCTGAATTCTTCAAACATTGCTGATACGCGAAGTTCACGACGGAGTAGTACTCGCTCTCTTTCGGGATCATACCTAGGACCTTCTTCAACAGCGTCGCGACATCGGGTTCTATGTATGCGCCGGATACCAGAAGCGCGTTGAAGATCTCACCGATGATGCCGTTGTTAACGTGAGCGACGGAGCCGTCGATCCACGCCAAACGCGCGGCCTCGCGGTAATTCCCCGGCGCCACCATGCCGCAAATAGCGCCTTTCATCTGAGCGCCGATCCATTCTCTCCACGGGTTGCCAATTACAGCGGACTTCGGGGGCCTGATTCCCTGCATGATGTTTGCCAAAGCCGCTTCTTCCGCGGACCATCCGGAAGGAACAAAGCCAACCCAATACGTCGCCAAAATATCGGCTGTCACGTCATAACCGTACTCTTTGAAAGCCTCCAAGAAGGCAATTTCGTACGTGATGTCATCGTTGTAGGTCTGAGGTGGATCAACATAAGCATTGATCTCGCCGAACACGTCGTACAGCATGTCGGTCGTATATCCCTCAAGCGCCGTTCCGAGAACGGATCCAATAACTTGGGTTACCCATCCGGCATAGGTTCTCTCTTCGAAATCGTCGCTGGCAATGTCGTATCCGGCATCTGCAGGAAAATCGACATCCGCCTCATATTCGGAAAATGAGTTGTATTGTTTATAGCTCCAATAAGGATGATCCGGAATTTTCGGGGCGTTCTCGAGCTCAAACATAATCTGAGCGCGTATACGAACGAGATCGGGAGCGTTCTTTTCCTGATAAGCCTTATAGGCGGGCTCGATAAGGGCTTCCGCTTTGCTCACGTCATAGCCCATACTTCCTACGCTCGCTATTCCTCCTACGAGTACGCTTTCAGGCGCGCCTGAGCCTGGCACATTGCTGTGAAAATGGGCGCGCGCCATTTCATAATTGTGGTCAGGAGCCGACGCAAGTCTTTCTGCCCATCTTTCAATAGCACTATCATTCTTCGGCTTCTTAGCGTTCTGTGTCAGTTCATAACAATATTCCCATGCGCGTTTCATCGTTCAACCTCCTCTTTGTTGAAGTGCGTTCTTTATAACTTTTTGTCAGTTCCTAATCTTTTGTCAGTCTCGAAAACTGTCCCTCATGAAAGACTAAAAGCAAGGCCGTTCCGTTTGCCCATAGTCTAAAGGGCTCAGAACATTTCTTCAACAGACCGTGCTGCTGATCCTATTGTCACCCTTAATTCCTCTTTAATTACTCTGTTGCCTTCTGGAATTACTCTGCTGCCTTCTCTGTTGCCTTTTTTCTTCTAAGAGACTTGCCATGAACGATTCTGTCTTCTCGTCTTATTCTCACGATTGAAATCACGGTTAACGCGATAATGGTAACGGCATAAGGAACCATGAAAACAAGATCCGTCGGTAAATTCTGAAGTTGCAAATACTTTGCCGTCGCATCAGCGCCTCCGAAGATAAATGATGCTCCTAGAGAGCCAACCGGAGACGCGTTCGCTATGTTCATGATGGACATGCCTATAAAGCCTCTTCCGGCTACCATATCTCTCGAAAACCATGTGACGTAGGACATCGACATGAAAGCTCCGCCGAATCCTGCAAACACGCCGGACAACAAGAAGGAGATATACTTTATTTTCGGCACAGATATTCCTACGGACTCAACGGCTTCCGGAGCCTCTCCAACGGCACGCATGCGTAAACCTATTCGAGTCTTATATATGAGGAACCATGCGAAAAATACCATCGCAAAGGATACGTAGGTAAGCAGATTATGCCCTGACAACACATCCCCAATGTAAGGAATATCTTTTATCAAAGGGAGATCGATTCTGGGAATACTCATACTTCTTAAAGCTTCAGCCGTTGTGGCCTTTGATCCTGTCAACAAGAACATGACAAAAACAGTTCCCCCAATAGAAGCCATATTCGTAGCAATGCATGTAAGGTAAAGATCTGTCTTAATCACAAGAAAACAGTAGCTAATGATTGTCGCCATCAGCATAGAACCTAGAACTGCAGTCAAAAGACCAACAATCCAACTTTGCGTTATGGCGCTAAAAACGACTCCTGTCAGAGCAGCAACGAGCATCATGCCTTCCAAAGCCAGATTTAATACGCCGGCTTTTCTTGATATGACAGCACCTAAAGCAGCAAAAATCAGTGGAGTAGATAACCTGATAATTGTAAACAGAAATTCTACTAGCCAATCTAAATCCATTCGTTGACCTCCTTTCTCTATGCCGGTTGCTCTTCTTTCGCCAAATCATCCTGAGCCTGTTTATATATGATTTTGTTTCTTGTTTTTGCAAGGAACATCTGAGCGGCAACCAACAGGATTACGATGGCCTGAATCACTTGAATGAACTCCGCGGGAACCTCTGTTGAAAGATTCACAACATCCGCCCCGGTTCTTATGTACGCGAGCAACAATGCCGTGACCGGTATGAGCGCCGGTTTACGCCTTGCTAAGACCGCGACTAATATTCCGTCCATACCGGCTGTAGGAGCAGCGATGATCCATTGATAGCGAGTGTACATTCCAAAGATCTCAATACAACCCCCCAGTCCCGCGAGAAACCCGCCGACAATCTGCGCCGCGATAAGATTCTTATTCACATTTATTCCGGTGTACTCGGCAAAAAAACGATTCGAGCCTACGATGCGGATAGCGCCGCCAAACGGGGTCCGGTAAAACACAATGACAGTCACCGCGACTGCGATCAATGCAAGGATAAGACCCAAGTGCACATTTGTTCTCGGAATGAGGATTGGAAGCTTGAGCTCGTTAGGAAGTCTCCATGATCCGCCCATCGCAATCGTCGTATCTCGCATGTAATAAAAAAGGATAAAGGAACTCAAGTAGTACATGATCTTGTTCATCATTAACGACGATACGATTTCGTTAACATTGAGTTTCGCTTTTAGGACAGCGGGAACAGACGCTACAGCGACTCCTACCATACCGGCTATGAGAAACAATAATATGATCATCAGAAAAGAAGGGATGATACCGCCGGGAATGCTTAGAGCTATCCAGCTCGTAATGCACCCGCCCATAATAAAAGCTCCTTCCCCTGCAAGGTTAAACTCATTTACTGAGTACATAAAACACATGCAAAGACCGGTGAACATGAGAGGGATGGCCTGCTCAATAATGTTTCCGACACGCCTCAAATTTGTGAAAGGACCGATAATAAACTGGCGTACCGTTCCTGCGGGGTCATCGCTAAAAATGAGCAATAAAGCGAGAGCAAGAGCATAGGCCAGGAGAATCGCTACAATTACCCTAACCACCTCAAAAGCAATCTCAACTCTTCTTGCTTGGGACATCTTATCGTTGTTAAGGAATTTCTTAATCATATTAATGCCTCCAGTTCTTCCACGGGCATCCTTTTCAACCCAAGCATATATTCACCTAGCGTTTCTTCATCCACCTCATCTGCCTGAGGGAAAATGGCTACGATCTGGCCTTTCCACATGACCATGAGGCGATCTGACACTTCGAGAATTTCGTTAAGATCCGCAGACACTAGGATGACGCCCATATCGTTTTCTCTGGTCATTTCTATGAGCAGTTTTCGAATCATTTCAGTTGTATTTACATCAATGCCGCGAGTGGGTTGATTGGCAATGATCACATTCGCTCCCGATGTCAGCTCTCGAGCCACAACAACCTTTTGTATATTTCCACCGGATAAATATCGAACGAGCTGATTTCTGTTATTACAGGCAATCTGAAATTTTTCAATATAACGATCAACTAATGTGTTAATTTTCTTCCTGTTTAGAAACAATCCTTTTCTAAATTCCTTGGAGAAGATTCGATTGGCCATGATGTTATCTTTTACAGAAAGATCCACCGAGCAACCCGTCTTCATTCTGTCCTCCGGGATCATGGCAAGACCTGTTTCCCTTATCTGGTTAACGGTCATTCCCATCGTCGTTTGCCCGTTTATCGAAACAGAGCCGCCTTCATAAGACGATATTCCTGCGATAACATCACAGAGTTCGCTTTGTCCGTTTCCTTCAACGCCGGCAATGCCAAGCACCTCCCCCGCCCGCAAATTGAAAGTAACATTATCAAGCTGCAATACTCCCTCTCTACTTCTATGGGTTAGATTCTTGACTTCTACTAAAATATTATCCGGTTCAGAAAGCGGCTTATCGATCTTTAAAATGACATCCCTTCCAACCATCATTCTGGAAAGCTTAACTTCATCAAGCTCGCTTACGTCACCTGAACCGACGACTTTTCCTCTTCTCAGCACAGTAACGCGGTCACATAACCTCATGACTTCTTCCAGTTTGTGCGAAATGAAAATAATAGAGTGTCCGTCTTCCTTCAACATCTTTAATTGTTCAAACAATTCGTCAGTTTCTTGCGGCGTCAAGACTGCTGTCGGTTCATCCATGATGAGCACTTTCCCTCCGCGGATTAGAACCTTCAGTATTTCCACAATCTGTTTTCGACCAACCGAGATGTCTTTAATTTTGGCTCTTACATCAATCGTAAAATTGTATTTATCAGCAATGGCCTGCGTCATGCGAACCGCTTCTTCAAAATCGAAGATTCCGTTCTTAAGGGGCTCAATGCCCATGACCGCATTCTCCGCGACCGTCAAGGAAGGCACGAGCATGAAATGCTGATGCACCATGCCAACGCCTTTAGCAATGGCGTCTAGGGGACTTGAAAAACGCGACTCTTCTCCTTGGATAAAAATCTTGCCGGTCTGGCAATCTTCCATGCCGAAGAGAATCTTCATCAGCGTTGTTTTACCCGCTCCGTTTTCACCTATTAACGCATGAATTTCGCCTTGATCAACAGAAAAACTAACATCAGTATTCGCAACAAAGCCATTCGGATACACTTTTGTGATGTTTTGCATTCGCAACATTTCTATTGCCATCGTTTTCTCCTAAAAACATAGGGCGACCTAACGGTCGCCCCGACCAGACAGTCTCACTATCCCTTATGGTTTTGATGCATCCTGAATAAACTCTTCAAACTGCTCGTGAGTCATCTCGAAATACGTCTTGACCTTAATGGTTCCGTTTTTGATGTCTTCTTTTGCTTTCTCAATATTGTCTCTAACTTCTTTCGGCACGTTTGCTTCATACAAGTCGCCCTCAACAATACCTGTGCTATCTTCCGCAACGCCTAGAATGACGACTTCTCCCCATTTCATGGAACCGTCTTCGATTTTGTCGAATGTCCAGATCAGGCTTTCTCCGACTTTCTTAAGCATTGAAGTCATGATTACGTCCGCCAATTCGGGGTTCTCTGACTCTTTGTAAACGGCTCTCTGATCGCTGTCTACTCCAACGGCCCAAATATTTTTCTCCATACAAGCTTGGAAGACGCCTAGGCCGCCCGGACCGCCAATCTGGAAAATGACATCCGCCCCCGAGTTCGCTTGAGCAGTCGCTATTTCTTTCATTTGAGCGGCATCACCATAAACGGAGGAGTACGCTGTAAGCACTTTAATGTCAGGATTTTGATAAAGAGCTCCATCAACATAACCGGCAATAAAGTCGTGAATGATCGGAGAGGTGTTCACACCCCCGACACACGCTATTACCCCGGTCTTGCTGGCTCCGGCAGCTGCCATTCCCGCCAAGAAAGAACCTTCATTCTGCAGATACGAAATACATGCAATATTTGGATCACTCACTTCAACGGTCGCTGTCGTATCAAAAGCAATAAATTTAATATCGGGGAAACGAGGAGCATACTCAAAGGCATAGTCCATTATGCTTGTTGCCGTTAAGATGTAATCCGTACCTGCTTCAGCAACATCAAGGATCATGGAGCCATACTTGGATTGATCTGCTCCAACCTCTAATGCTTTTGCCTCGTAACCATACTTCTTGGCAACTTCCTCAACACCGCGCCACGCGTCATCGTTGTACGCCATGTCTCCGAGCTGCTGCACAACTAATGTGATCTTCTTTTTTCCTGTAGCCTCCCCTGAGGGTTTTGCCGGTTCCTTATCACAAGCAACACAAGAAAGGACTAGTACTGCCGCAATTAGAAATATAAATATTCTTATTGCCTTTTTCATAATTACCTCCAATCGCAATTAACATATTGTGTGGGTTCGATACCTCGAAACCCACTGACAGAGCCTGCTGTCGTTGATGCTCTAAATGAAATCTTTAAGAGCCCTTCGAGACCTTTCGGTCTGGACCAGTGTTGGTATTGTCTTGAACTACCTTCAGGCAATTCAATTCATTGTGAATAATTATTCAGAATAATGTGATTATATTGTCGTGTCGTCATTCCGTCAAATATAAGGCTTCTGCCGCACGCGCTTTGCTGCCCTTTTGTCGGATGCACAGATACCTTTAAAAACCAACTTTAGTCCCATGGCCGGCACGGGTATTGCTTGATAATATGAACATCCTGATCTTTACGTCATTTTATCATGAATCATACAAGATTTTTCCTGCCACATGTTTCACTTAGAGCAAAAATCCTTGATAGGAATAAAAACGGTTATTCTTCTGTTAGATCATTGTGTTGAGCTTTGAATTAAGAGACATCTCGAATCGTCAAGTTTCCTTATTATGGGAAAGACTCTGCTTTTGAGACAACGTTTTGACATCTCATCAATCTAAATACTCCTTGGTTCTATAGACTAAAGCTAATGGCAAGCTATATGTCTTTGTGCTTCCTACTAAATTCTCCCCGATGTTTCTTAGCGAAAACTTGAAACCTACTTCATTTTTGTATCTGTCAACAAACACCTTGTAACTTTTAGCTTTTGTATTAATATCTGCTTTTACTTCTATCGGAACAACTCGGGCTTCGTCCTCAATTAAAAAGTCCAACTCTGCTGTGTTGTCTGATCTCCAAAAGTATGTATCATATCCTAGAGAAACGAGTTCATTATTTATGAAGTTTTCAGCTAAGGATCCCCTAAATCCACCTGTTGACTCGTCTTTTTCAATCAAGGACTTAAGTGTAAAGTTCGCCATTCTTTAGAACATTCCTATGCTTTTTGCAACAATTTTAGAGTTATTCCTATGGCTTTCGCGGTCGTTAGCGCGATTGTTCCTGCTGTTTTTGCAATTATCCAAGGATTATTCCTGCGTTTTTTGTAAATGTTTGAAGATTATTCCTATAGTTTTCGCAACGACACTTTGATAAGCGGTGTCCTGTCTTTGGACACAAGCATCTTTCAGAAACAAATGAAGCTGGACAAGCAAATTTTGGAATCATTGACATCGGATAATCAAGAAAATTGTTTTTTGTCAGTTGTAACCGACAAAAACATGTAAGAAGAGCTCCTTTGGACAAACCGATCGTGCATGAAAATTATAACGACTTTTGTTCCATAATTTATGTTCAATGGAACATGCCGATGATCTGGAAATTTTATTATAGTGTCGTTTCCAATGTCGGTTCCAAAAAGTCAAAAACTCGTTTGGTAAAATCTTTTGCTTCCTGAAAGGCAGCATGACCTAATCCGGCATATACATACAGTTCGCTGCCGGCAATCTGTTCGTTCATCTCGCAGGAGGACTGTATTCCAACGACTCTATCTTCTTCTCCGCCAACAATCAGTGTCGGACAGGTAATGTTCTTCAAATCGTGAAGAATATCAAATTGGAGAATCGCGTTGGCATTTGTTAAAAATCTCTTGTAATTAGACGGTTTGCCGATCATTCCGATGACGGGATAGAGTTTTCTATATTTAGCAAGATATTTCGGCGAATAATTCTTTTCGATCACGTCAATCATGAGCTGCTTATGATTGCCTTGATTCGCAAACTCAATCCACTTGCTGATATTTGTCTGTATCATCTTATTTGCCCGCGGGGCGGAAACGGCAAGAACGAGTTTTTCAATCATCTCCGCATGGTCAACGGCAAGATGTTGAGCGATCATCCCGCCCTGAGACACACCCATGACAGATGCTTTCTTGATGCCAAGTTTCTGCATCGCCTTTGCCTGATCATCCGCCATCTCTTTGATTGAGTATTCTTCCGGCAAGTTTTTCCTTCTGCTGAATATGTAAACCGTGTATTTTTCAAAGAAGATTTTATACGGTTTTGCCAATAGCAATGCTTTCCCTTTTACCGTAATTATCCCATCCGAGAGACCGAGCAAAATGATCAAAGCTTTATTGCCATACCCAAAGGAAACGTAACTAATTTCCGCATTGTCGATTGAGACTGTTCCGTTTTTAGCATTCCAAAACATTTTTCTATTCCGCGCAAATGCTAATTTGCTTTCCAGTTCCCATCCTTCGTTTGTTCATCTAATGCGAAAGCGTTTAAAACATACGTTAGACGGCATCAACA
>JAAZJH010000027.1 GCA_012800435.1 Clostridiaceae bacterium
AAACAAGTGGAGGGCGGCTTAGGCAGCCGACCGTTTTTAGAAGAAGGCTAGCCTTCTTCTAAAACAACCCCCCCAAAGGTACTGCGTGAGAGGAAAAATGAATTTACACCACATTTTGGACTTGACTAAATTGAATGACTTGCAAAAGAAACGGGCGTCGCGTATATCTCAATGACCGGGCCGCGATGAAGTTCAGTTTCTGGTCTTTCTTGCTTCATGACACCTCAGCGAGAGCATTCAGCTCTTGTCTTTCCAGATTCACAATGCCTGTCTAAAAACTTGCGCGAGATCGGGCATCATGATAAAATACGGCGTGCTTGCAAGTTACAACTGGGAGGTAACACACGTGGCAAATATTAAATCTTCAATAAAACGTGTTCGCTCGTCGGAAGCGAAAAGAGTTGCGAACAAACACCGTAGATCGGAAATGAATACGCTCGTCAAAAAGGCGATTTTTGCAAAAGAACAGGGCCAAGACGATGCCGAGAAGCTCGCGCGCGAAGCGCAAGCTGCCCTTGACCGTGCGGTGACTGACAACATCATTTCCAAGAATACGGCTGCGCGCCGTAAGGCGCGGATTGCCCGCACTCAGCAACTCGCGGACTAAACGCACAATCAAGATGTGCTTAAGATGCGGCCGCGGGTATCCTGCGAGCATCTTTTTTTGGTTCCTAAATCATGGTTGCCCGTCATTCTTCGAAACGTAAGCGCTGGCCGTTGATCACGTTTGGTGTGATCCTCGGCCTGCTTTTTGCTACCGTGCTTTTCGGTTACGTTTATTTACGGTCGATCGTCGGACTTCGAGATTATGAGCCGATCGATGATCCGATTCCGATCGAAACGGGGCTTGAGCAACTTGACGTACCTGATCATATGCGACACGGGATGCAGGTCCCTTTGGTCGATGACAAAGGACTGACGAATGTTCTTATCATTGGCACCGACACACGCGATCCGGAAAGCCACGGTCGAGCCGATGCGATCATGTTGCTTACCATCAACGACAAAACGAAATCGCTTCATCTGACGTCGTTAATGCGGGCGATTTATGTGAGTATTCCGAATGATCCGGATCCGGCTTTTCGTGACTTTTATGTGCCGCTTTTCATGCTGAACGCTGCGCATACGTGGGGAGGTCCGAGACTGCTTTTGAAGACCGTTCAGCGCAATTTCCGCGTGCACGTCACGCGTTACATACAAACCGATTTTGACGGATTCAAAACGGCGATCGATCGTGTAGGCGGCGTCGAGATCGTTCTTACGGAAGCCGAAGCCAAGGTGTTGAATAAGAGCAAGGAAGCAGGTCAAGCAAACTTCAAAGCAGGGAAGACGTTGTTAAATGGGCAACAAGCGCTTGTGTATGCGCGAATTCGAAAAATCGACTCCGATTTCAACCGTATGAGTCGTCAGCGTAAAGTGATGCTCGCGCTTTTTGAGAAGATGAAGAACAGCGATCTTTCGCGCCTTAATGATTCGGTCAAAGCGCTGATGCCTTGCGTGAAAACGAATCTTACCGATCAGGAGATGATGCAGTTCATTTTCAAAGCGCCTCAATATAAGAATTATTCATTCGATCAGTTATCACTCCCTCTTGAAACGTATGAAGCGATGAAATACATCTACGACCTTGAGATGTATGATATTGATTGGGTGAAGAATATTAACGCACTGCACACTTTCATGGAAAGCTGACGGACAAAAAATCAATTCCCCGCTTATAATAGGTTTAACAGAACACGCGTGAAAGGAGGTTGAACGTGATTATCCTAGGTGTCGATCCCGGCTATGCGATTACAGGGTTCGGCGTGGTCGAACATGACGGTCAGCGTTTTAAGACGCTAGATTTCGGAACGATCGAGACGCCGGCAGGCATGCCCTTCCCCGAACGTCTTCTGGCTATTGACCAAGGTATCGATTCGCTGATTCGAACGTATCAACCCGGCTGTGTCGCCGTCGAGGAATTGTTTTTCTATCGCAACACAACCACCGCCATGGGTACGGCACAAGCGCGAGGAGTGGCTGTCGTCGCGGCTGCACGAGTACGTTTGCCTGTTCACGAATATACGCCGATGCAAGTCAAGTTAGCCGTCACCGGCTACGGTCACGCGGAAAAAACGCAAGTCCAGGAAATGGTGCGGATTCTGCTTAATTTGAAAGAGATTCCTAAGCCGGATGATGCCGCGGATGCCTTAGCTGTTGCGATTTGTCACGCGCATACGGGTAATCTAGATTCAACACGTGCTGTTGGCGGATATCAGAAGCGGCCGTCGAAGCGGCAATGGCGCTGATAAATAGTTGGCTTTCTCGTTATTCTAGAGAAGGCTTTTCGCTAATAAACCATGAATGAGAGATAGCACCTGGCGCAGATAGATACGATAAACTATAGATTGACAAGGACGATTAACCTACGGATGGGAAAAGAAGAGGTGCTTTGGCATGATCGCAAGTATAAAAGGACGTATTCTCCGCAAAGGAACGCAACATATCGTTCTTGAGCAGAGCGGCATCGGTTTTCTGATTGAGATGCCTTCCCGTATGGTGGCATCGCTTCCTCCTTCCGGAGAAGAATGTACGGTCTATACATTCCTTCACGTTCGGGAAAATGAACTTGCGCTTTTCGGTTTCCAAGCAGATGAGGAAAAGAAACTCTTTGAACTCGTTCAGACGGTTAGCGGTATCGGTCCGAAACTGGCGCTTCAGATCGTTGACTCCGTATCGCCCGGCGAATTTGCACTTGCCATTTTGCAAGAAGATATACAGCGGCTTACCGCCATTCGCGGCGTCGGAAAAAAGAGTGCCGCACGCATGATTCTCGAATTAAAAGATAAGCTGAAAAAAGCCGGCGTGCCCATCACGCGCGATGATTTGTCGGCTACACCGACGCTTTCGCCCGGCAGCGGGCTCATCGAAGAAGCAGGAGTCGCTTTAGCGGTCCTCGGCTATAGCCGCGCGGAAGCTGACGACGCAATCCGTCGCGCCGGTCCTGAACCTGACGACACGGTCGAAACATTGCTAAAACGCGCGCTTAAACACCTCGCGATTGTTTAAGTGTTAACCTCACGACGTCAAGATCTGATAAGATGACAAGGGGCAAATATGACGCCTTGTTAAACGGATCTAAACGACGGCGAGGAGAGTATGGATTTTTTTCAAAGAGAACCATTTGAATATGACGATGACATGAGTGATCAGGCGGAAGAGCGCGTTCTTTCCCGCAAGGCGCTTCGTGAAGATAGAGAGGATATTCAGTTTCGACCGGTTCGTTGGAATGACTATTTTGGTCAGGACAAGGTCAAAGCGAATCTGAAGATTGCCATTGATGCGGCGATGGCGCGCGGTGAATCGCTGGATCATGTGCTTCTTTACGGCCCGCCTGGTCTCGGAAAAACAACGCTTGCCGGTATCATCGCGCACGAGATGGGCGCGGACATGCGCATTACGTCCGGTCCTGCGATTGAGCGCCAAGGCGACCTTGCCGCTATTTTGACCAATCTCAACGAGCACGATGTGCTGTTCATTGATGAAATCCATCGTCTAAATCGCCAAGTTGAGGAGATTCTTTATCCCGCCATGGAAGATTATGCGCTGGATATTATGATAGGCAAAGGACCTTCCGCCCGTTCGATCAGACTGGATCTTCCGCGGTTTACTTTAATCGGCGCGACGACGCGAGCCGGTCTTTTGACGTCACCGTTGCGCGACCGTTTCGGACTGATTCAGCGTCTCGATTTATATAGTCCGGACGACATTGCGTTGATCTTAACAAGATATGCCGGTCTGCTCGGCGTCGGCATTGACGCCGACGGTCTCGAGGTGCTTTCGACGCGTTGTCGCGGCACGCCGCGTGTCGCTATAAGGCTTTTGCGTCGCATGCGTGATTACGCGCAAATCATCGGCGACAACGTCATCAATCGTGAAATATGTGATATCGGTTTGAAGGCTCTCGACATTGATGAAATCGGGCTCGACGGCAATGACCGGCTAATCATGCGCATCATCGCGGAAATGTACGACGGTGGCCCCGTTGGCTTAGATACGTTGGCTGCATCAACCGGTGAAGATCCGGTAACGATCGAAGATATTTATGAACCTTACCTCATGCAGATCGGTTTTATCGCAAAGACGCCGCGCGGTCGCATGTTGACGCGGGGAGGGTATGAACATCTCGGATTACCATATATATCACGTGATAGCACCCGCGGTATACCGGACTCGCAAATCACGCTTAACGATCTGATTGATGGTAAGGGGCCTCTATGAACGAGGAGTACAAAGGCCAAAAATGGTTGCTTCACCAATGTTGTGGACCGTGTTCGATGTGGCCGCTTTATATGCTCCGCCATGCCGGTGTCGATGTGACGTTGTTTTTCTTTAACCCCAATGTTCATCCGAGCATGGAATGGCGTCGCCGTATGGAAAACGCCAGCAAAGCGGCGGCTTGTTACGAAGTTCCTCTTGTCGCCCATTCTCTTTGCGATCCGCATGCATGGCGCGAGCGAGCGGAGGATGACACTGAACGCTGCCGTTATTGTTACCGTGTACGCCTTGAACTCACGGCAAGAGCGGCGAACGCGTTCGGTATTAAATACGTCAGCACGACGCTGTTGGTCAGCCCGTGGCAAGACCGTGAGATGTTGATCGAAGAAGGCGTGCGCGCTTGTGAGCCGTATTCGATTCAGTTTGTTCCTTGTGATTGGCGTGACGGATATCGGCGCGGTCAGCAGATGGCAAAGGAAAGAGGACTTTATCGACAGAAATACTGCGGCTGTATTCTGTCACTGGAATCTTCAGATTTTTATGAATCAATTGCGTGTGAGCACGATACCTTGGCTTTTCAGGAGACTCTGACGCGGTGTGATCAATCTCTTCTCGTTAAAGACGGTATTTTTGACGAATCACTCGGATAAGCCTCGCGTATTTTCTTTTTTTCATTTTCCTCATTCTTCTTAGCTAATGCCAGTTGAATATTTTTTTGAAAAAGAGTATCAGGTATCCTCATGATGCCTTTTGAAATGTGTTTTTAATCAACGTCAAGTTGCACATTAACGAAAAAGAGGCAACTCCGGTTGTCCTAGTCTTTTGCTGTAAAATCTCAATTCCTCCATTATGAATAACAAAAAGGCAGCTCCAGTGATCCCTAACATTTGCTACATAACTAATAGCTGTCCTCTTTTCTGATGACAAAAAGGTAGCCAAAGGTGGTTGTTAGTAGGAAGAAGTCGTAAAACGTCGCCAAGGACTCAATTAAGCTAAACCGTATGACGACTTATCTTAGAAAATACCTCTGCGGTAAAATAGCTCTTGATTATTGGAAGGTGCCCAACCTTCGTGGCGTGATTGAGCCTGAAAAAGCTGAATTTGCCTTGGAGCACGTGATCTTTACTGATCAATCACTCTATCGACCGCAAGGCATAAAGATCCATACCTGCCGCATCAAGGGAGCCGAGCAATACACCAAAAAAGGCGTCTGTACCCTGCCGCTTGTTTTCCTACAAGTCGCAAACGACTACAGCATCCATGAACTCATCTACCTCGGACTACAAATCTGCTCTTATCCGGAGAAAGGAAAACCAATTTGTTCTGTGCAGGAGCTGTATACTTGCGCCAAGAAGCTCACAGGCCACCGCGGTCGCAAAAAAGCTCTGCGCGCCATCCGCTATCTCGACAACGGTTCACGATCTCCCATGGAATCGATCCTCTATATGTTCCTCCGTCTCCCCAACGCTCTAGGTGGCTGCGCCTTCACCGAAATACGACTAAACCAGAAGTTAACCCTGCGTAAATCTAAGACAACCTACTTCGCCGATCTTTATGTTCCTTCCTGTAAACTCGACATTGAATACGATAGTCAAACTCATCACGATAGTCCTACTGCATACTCAAGCGACAGCATCCGATCCGCCAACCTCGAAAGAGAGGGCTACCAAATCCTCTCCATCAAACCCGTCCAGCTCTATAACCTCAAGCACTTCGAGACCCTTGCCATAAACATCGCGCGACGTATCGGCAAGCGAATTCGCATCCGTGCCCGAAAGTTCTTTGAAAGCTTTGCCGCCTTGCGCGACCTTCTCTCGAAGGAAGGCCGGCGCATCCGTTCTCGCTTTAAAAAGACAGAATTGTTCGAATTTCCAAACTTCCCCGGTGTCTCGCGCATGTATCGCGTATATCTTGACGCTTGGAAACGCCTTTTCCATTATCCCAACCAAACTCTCGTTCTTACTCGGGCGCCATAGCAATCCTCTATAGATAAAAACAGCAGGTATCCTTCGCTTATTTCTCGCTAATACTTCCCTCTGACATCCATCCCTCAACGGTCTCTTCACCAAGTGTTAAAACCATCCTTTGTCACTTTTTTATCACCCTAACGCTCCTTTTCCATGCCTCAAAACAGATTGTTCTCCTCAATCCCTCTTTCCTCTCAAGATCACACACAAGATCACACACAAAAATTATTAATTCCCTTTTTTACAGATTAAGTCCCTATAGTGGTGTAAAAGGAAGAAATAAAAAAGGAGCCATTATTCCTCTCATTCGATTAAGATAAAGATTCAGCAACAAATTGAAGGAGAAGAACAATGGCTGAGATACATTTTAAGGTAAGCATGGAAGAAATCCAAGGGCTGTTTACGGGCGGTC
>JAAZJH010000028.1 GCA_012800435.1 Clostridiaceae bacterium
CATCGGGCCACTGCAAAATGGTGGCGGCAACAGGATTTGAACCTGTGACACTTCGGGTATGAACCGAATGCTCTGGCCAGCTGAGCTATACCGCCACGCGCACAAGCGCCCACTGATCATACCAGCGTCATTCTCACTTTGTCAAATGAATTTAAGAACGGCTGCTACCAACACGACTGCGCCGAGTAAAATACGATAATACGCGAAGATCCGAAAATCATTCCGACGGATGTAGCGCATCAAGAATCGGATAATCAGTATCGAGACAAGGTATGCTACCGCCATGCCTACAACGACACAGAGCCACTGGATACCGGAAAATGATCCGCTTCGTGTCAAGAACTTCAAGAGACTCGCGCCCGCCATAACAGGAACAGCAAGATAAAAAGTGAACGAAGCGGCAGCCGGCCGGCTCATCCCCATTATTAGTCCTCCAAGAATGGTCGCACCGGATCGAGATGTGCCCGGGAAAACGGCGGCAATGACTTGAAAAAGGCCGATACCGATTACCTCTTTCCAACCCATCTGTTCCATCGATATGATGTGAGACGTTCCTCCTTTTTTTGCCATGCCACTCTCAATCACAATAAAGGCAAGCCCAACGACCACCAGCATGATCGCAACCGTCCAAGGATTATAAAAAAGCGCTTCAATCTTGTCATCAAAAAGAAGACCGATGACAGCAGCAGGAATACAAGCGACTAATATTTGCCCCCAAAGTCTGAGGATCCGACGATCGATCACCATTGAGCGACGACCGAGTCGAAAAGGGATCAAAGCATCGCCTCCCGGATCGGGCGCTGCGAAACGACGCCTTGGAAAAGGCCAAAGTTCACGCCAAAACGTTACGACAACCGCTATGATCGCGCCGAGCTGAATCACTACAAGAAAAAATGAGAAAAAAGCGGCTTTTTGCTCGGGAGAATCGCCCGAGGTCAACGGGATCAGGCGCTCCAGCAGAATTAAATGACCTGTACTGCTGATGGGAAGCCATTCCGTCACCCCCTCCACAATGCCGTATATAACACTTTTTAATATGTCAAGCCATTCCATTAAGTTTTCTCACTTCTACAATGCCTTTTTCGCTTAAACCGTGACTCAGACGGACGTTGCCTGACCATCGTGACCTCATGCCATAATACGCGATACTCGAGGACAGATGCCATCTTTACCCCTGTTCTTGAGCTAGTATTCTCTTCCGGAGTATATTCATATTAACGCTGCTCAAAATAAAAACTTCAATCGTGAAGCTGCCGGATCACTATGACACCTCCAGGAAGCAGAGTGAAGGCCTCCCTATAAGATGAGCGCCAACCGCTGCTGATCTTATAACCGCGATAGTCATATAAGTCATAGGAAACGTCCGATTCAAAGTCAAAGCCCTCTACGGAAATGATGGAAGTGGACTTTCCGAGATTGGCAGCGATCAAAGCAACCTCCTCTCGGGAACGAAAGACTTTATAGAGTGTCGTTTCCTCAACCGTCATCCCTTCTTCATCGATACTCCCGCTTTTTCGGATCACCGTCGGCGAGGCGAGGCGTTCCATGCCGAATAGGCCACGTGTCACCTCAAGCGTGCGTACATTCATCGCTCGACCGCTCAGTGCCTCCGGCAAAGCAAAATCAACATCCATCATCGAAAGTACCGTATGATCGCCGAGATCGCCGAGCATAACGCTGACTGTATCGGCAATGCGCGGAGGAGCTTCCCATGCGCTCACATCAAACGATCGCATAAGCTCCGAATAGAGATGGTGATCACCCGTCCGCCAGCGCGGCATCGCATTCACCCATTCTTCAAGGATGACGTTAAATTCATCTATTGTCGCAAAAGGCTTTTTGATAACAAAGTCCCCTGCATGGTAGTCCGTTGATGTATGCGATCGCCCGTCCTCATAACACATGCCGTCAATGAAATATACACGATTTCTGATCGTATGAAATTCAGGTGACGAAGACAACTGATCGATAACTCGACGTACACTATTTGAACGCGTTACGTCATTTTGCAGCACATTGCTTCGATCAACGATTTCTATATAGATCGCATCGAAACGATCGCTCCACTTTCCTATTGCCCCATCGCGTGAACGAAGCCGTCCGTAAGGTGTGAGCGGCGAACCGGCTATGTACTCCATCAGATGTGCCAACTCAACTTCCGTGGCGTGCATGTCAACGACAAGCCACGGTTGAGCACTTAAAAGATCGGCTAATTGCATCGCGCAACCTAAATTATGGAATCTTTTTTCACGTACGCCGGATGTACTGCCTTCCGGAAGACACCATGATTCCGGAAGATAGCCTGCACGCCCGATAGGAACAGAATCAAATCGAAGAACATCCGCTGAAGGCAACGTTTCATTTTCTGCGACAAGAGAAGAGAGTGCTCCGCGAGCGTCCTCACTTCGGCCAAACCATACGTTATCCAACATGTAACTTCCGCTGCCAGAAAATCCGAAGTTGATCCACAGTTCATCTTCCGGACGAAGCTTTTGTGAGAAGGCAATTGTCGCGCGCTGATGGCGCCAATCTCCTGATTGCACCGTAAACACTTCTCCCTCGTTGACCAGCGGTCCTGAAAACCAGACTTCAAGATTACCATCCGCATCGTCAGATCGAGCCACGTCAAACTCCAAACGAAAGAGCGGTAAGATGTTGCTCGTCACTAGGCGAGAAAGATCGATGCGCTGTGAAAGACGTGCTGAAAGATAAGGACGGTTGGGATTGTTGACCGGCGTCTGAAATACCGTCTGTCTAGAAATCGAAAAAAGGCGCTCATGGCGCAAAATCGTCGGCGACGTATCGTGCTTCCCTGTCGCTAAAGTACCGTCGTCGTCATGTGACTCATTGTCCTTTTCTTCCCCCGGAGCATCGTGTTCGGCAAACATTATTTTTAGTGATCCGTTCGAATCATAACCGACTCGACCGATATCGGCATCCTCAGACGATGAAACTTCCGCGCCTCCTGAAACGCACCATTCTCCGACACGAAGAACACCTTCGCGAGCTGTCAGATCCTGATTCGCCACATCCATGCGGTATCCGGTGGCAAGTGAGAGGGCGATGAGATCATCCGCCTGCACTTCGCCCGACGGCAAGGGCGGCTCAAAGGTAAATCGTGACGTCAATTCCGTCCGTGAAAGCGTACCGCCGGGATGTACAAGATAAAGATCTCCCGATGGCATCAGCGTCATCCGACTGATCGGCTGATCTGAGAAAAGAGTATAAGGCTGCCACGTCTCACCTTGGTCGTTTGAGAAAAGGGCATCGCCGCGATCGGTCAGCACTACGATTTTTTCCGACGTAATGGCAAGCACACCCGTCAGATTGGCAAGTGTCCTCTTTCGCAACGGCACATTCTGATCCGGATCATAGGGGGTCATGCGGCGAAGCGTCCGCGGCAGGCTATCAGACCCTTCAAAACCCAAAAAAACAAAAATACCGTTCGCGCGCCGAATGGCCATCTGGCCGGAAGCACCCGTGAAGAAAGCAAGATTGCCGGACACATCTCCCGCCAACCAAGCTTGCTCCGATGTCAGTTCTTTTTCTTCAGTCCATTCAATGCCGTTCATTGAATAATAGACGTGGCCCTTGTCGCCAAGCGCGTAAATAATGCCGTCTTCCGTCACGATGAAAGCAGCCACCGCATCCTCTTTAATCGACGTTACAAGCGGGGTCATATCCTGAAGATGTCCGAACATCAGCTCGCCCGGCCCGCCCGAAGCAAGAAAGAAGCCGTTTGATTCATCGGGAATAGGAACATACGAGATGGCACGCACCGCCGTCGACATCTCTAAAGGAAGCAGCTGCCAGGAAACACCATCCTGAGATGAAAAGAGGCGTCCTGTCGCGTCGCCGGTCATAAGTCCGTTCGGACCGGCCGCAATGGCAGTCAGATCGCTTAAAAAATCAAAAGACAGCGCCTTTGCGTCCCCGCCTGAGGGGATCTTTATCAAGGTGCTGCTCGGACCGCATGCGTAAGTGTAACCCTCCCATTCAGCGAAGCCGGTAAGGCGAAGTCCTTTCAGCTCCTCCGGAAGCGATACGGGCGTTTTATTCATGATGCGACCCGCTTCATAACTCGTGATCACCGCTTCATGAATCTCATCCATAGAACTGAGCGTTTCGCGATAAATGGCAATAGAAGCGTCGACAAAGTGGTTTTCCGTCAGCGAAATATCAGTACGCGTCTCCGATACTTTAATGTCAAAAGCGTCAGTACTGCCACTGTGGACGGCGTAATACGCCTGGAACATATTCGGTGAAAAAGAACCGTTTGAAATCAGATTATTGTCAGGGAGTCCGATAAGGTTAATGCCTGTGCCCAGCACGGCATTCCGACCGACCGATTTATTGCTAAGTTGTAAAACCATGGCATTGCGCCGCGACGTCAGTCGATCCGTCGAGCGTGACACGATCGCTGCTGTCGCGACAATAACGACCAATAACACGACCGCCGTTACAAACAGAGCTCTCCGGCGAAGACTGCCCGAAAGATGCCGAAAGAAACGGGACATGGTTTACCACCCCTTCGCTACGGGAAACGCCGCGTCTTGTTCTGACGCTTGTTTATTCTTATGAATCCGCTTCAGGAAAAAAATTGATGCGATACCGGGAAAAATGAAACCGAACATGACGTAAAGGATAATCCGATCTCCCGCCTCGCCCACACCCATAAGCTGTGATAAAACACCCGATCCGATAAAATTAAATGCCATGTGCATGATCATCGGAATCGCCACTTGTTCCGTTAACTCATATGTGATCGAAATCACAAGTCCAGCAATCACAACGTACGAACTCTGAATAACATCTAAATGGAAAAACGCAAAAAGGAGCGTCGTCGCGATGACCGCCGCTGTCGACCCGAATGCGCGCCGTATCTCGCCTTGCACAATTCCGCGAAAGAGCAGTTCCTCTCCAATCGGTACAAGAATCGCGATAACAAGGATCCTAAAGAACAGGGACGATGGAGCCGTCTCAAACGTCGAAACGGCATCTAAATACGAATGGAGTTTCTCCATGAGCCATGGCCAAGACTGACTTATTTCCTGAATGCCCAACATCCACAGTTGCGTCAGTCCCATCGCCGCGAAGATGACGAACAGAGAAAGCAACAGTTGAAGACTGCTAACGCGTCGAGTCAATAATATAGAAGAGCTTCTTTTTTTTCTTAAGTAAAGATAGACAAGGTAGAGTGGAATCACGATGAGCATCGTGTAAAAGGAGGCGTAATTCGCGGCATCGGACTTGGCGATCAGCTCCGTCATCGCGTCTTTCGACTTCAACTCGAGCATCAAGTCACCGTAGCTTATGCCCTTTTGCGCAGCGTACACACGCATGAACGAAAAAACCCGCACAAACGCCATCACTGAAAGCACGGCATAGTGCAATATCATGAACGCAATCGGCGCGATAAACGTCACGACGCTCGCGCGACGTTTCCCTGTTGGCTTCATATGCGGCGGCCACTGATCTCGGTTCATGTCGGTATTGCGCGACATGGGCTGACCGTATGGGACTGAATCACAACTATTTGCGGTGCCGCCGACACCATATGTGGCGCCACCGGAACCGTATGGGGCATTTCTTAAACCGTACGAGGCGCCACCGGAACCGTGTGATGCGCCATCTGAAGCGCCTCCAAGAGGAGGCGCCTGATTATTGAAGCAACGATTTGGCATAGCGTTTGTAGAAGAAATCGAAAACGCGATTCAGTTCTTTTCTGCTTGTAATGGAAGAAAACAATTGTTCACCGCTTTCGTTTTTCCATGTGCGCATCATGACGATCTCGGGCTTCTGACTCAACCTCTCACCCGGCTGGTAATTGTACATCACAGAATATGCCTGACCATCAAGGACAAACGAATCCAAAAAAGAGACGTAATATTCCCGACCGTTTCTCTCGTCCATCAAGACAGCCAGCACGCTCTCATCCGAACGGGCATCTTCGCGATCGTGACGGCTCCCTGGCCCGGGTTTAGTCCTCGACCTCATCCTCGAAAAAATCCTCATCTTCGTAGTCGTCAAGCAAAACGTTATACGCGTCAAATACGCGATCATCTTCATCGTCGTCGAGCGCGGTCAAAATCTCTTCACCGTCAGCCGACGTGGTCACTTTCATAAAAAACAAACTCATCTCTTCTTCGTCAGCAACTTCGTCCGGGTCAATGAGCACAACATATTCTTGGTCATCCAACATGAAAGAATCGGCCATGATGAAGGCATATTCTTCACCCGACTCCGTGTCGGTTAAAACGACGACATCATTTTCGTCTTCGAATGCATCGTCCATATCGGCAACAGGATCACTTATATCCTCTCCGCCGCAGTAGCCGCCGCAGTGTCCGCAAGAATCGTCGTTCATATAAAAGGTTCTGAAAAATGCCATGTTAGGTGTCCTCCTAAGGTGTTTATCCCGTTCATTACGGCAATATTGCCGAATCGCGCGATTCTCAATAAGGTGTACGCCACAACAAAGCGGCAACACGAATGAAAAACCGCGACCCGGTGTTCAGTTTATGATACTATAACTGGCTTTAAAAAGATAACGAACAGAGCAAATAACTTGGCATTATTCACGACTTGCGTTGAACATCAAGCCAATCTTGCAAGAGGATTTCTGCCGCAATGCGGTCAACTAGCGCTTTATCTTTCGGTTTTTGGTCGCGCCTTCGATCTCGATCAGCGCGTGAAGAACGATTGTGTCGACCGAAGGCTGACGTCTCGCGGATGACGCGTGATGCCAATATGGATGTATATCGTTCATCAAAAAGCTCTACATGACAGCCGGAGCACACACGCACCGCTTCAGCGAACTTATTGACCTGTTCTTCCATCTCTGAAAAACGGCCATCCGTACGCATTGGACTGCCGATGATGACCGTATCCGCGTCCTGTTCATCGCAAAGACGGGCGATTTCTGCCGCGGCGTCTTCCAAAGAACCGCTCTTCCGCTCAATCGTCATCAGACGACGCGCCAATATGCGCAAAGGGTCACTCACCGCAACGCCGATACGCTTTTCGCCGTAATCAATCCCAAGAACGCGTTTCACACGAAGAAAATATGTGCACAATCTAATGTGCTCTACACTATTTATAAGCGGCTAACGTAATCGCGGAGAATAACTTCCAGCAATTCATCGCGTTCCATGCGACGGATGATGCCGCGCGCACCATTGTAGCTCGTAATATACGTGGGATCTCCGGAAAGGAAATAACCGACAAGCTGATTGAGCGGATCATAACCTTTCTGCTCCAAGGCATCCATCACTTCCGTCATGATCTGATTCGCGTAGATCTTTTTTTCCGTTCCTATTTCAAACCGATTCGTATTTTCGTCAACCATGTGTACCTCCAGGCTCATTTTACCACGATTGCGCACGCGTCTTTGCTTTTAGCGCCTGTGATACGCATTCGTACAATGTCGCCTTCATTACATCCTCCCTCTTGAAAGGTGTCGAGGATGTCCGCTCGTTGAGCTCGAACGTAAATGTATTCCGGCGTATAGCCGCATAGCCTGCCTTCGTTATCCAAGCACTCGACCAATACATCGCGCTCTTTTCCGACACGTGCCATGATCGCTTCCAGCGCGAAACGCGAAGCAAGCTTGCGAAGTCTCGCCGCGCGATCTCTTACCACATCGCGCGCAACTTGACTACTCCACTCCGCCGCCGGCGTTCCGGGTCTCCGCGAATAAGGAAAGACATGCATACGTAAAAACCGTACTTTTTCACAAAGTTCTATCGTTTCTTGATAATCTTCTTCCGTTTCTCCGGGAAATCCGACCATGATATCAGCCGTGATACCTACGCTCGGAAACGCGTCATTAAGTCTTTGGCAAACATCCACATAGCCCTGATGCGTATTCTTTCGACCCATCTTGCAAAGTATTCGGTCTGATCCGCTCTGAAGTGACAAATGAAAATGAGGACAAAGTTTTTTATAAGAAGTAAGCCGCTTCACCATCTCCGGTGTCAGTATCGTCGGATCAAGCGATCCGAGACGGATTCGATCCAGACCGTCAATGCGTTCGAGAGCATCAAGCACATCCGGAAGATGCGTTCTCAAGACAGCAACAGACGAGGCAGCGCCTTTCGTTCCAAGAGCGGTACAAGACCCGATGCGTTTGGTCTTATCCTGTTTATGGCCTGCATAGCCGGCATAACACGCTGCGAGTTCCGGCCGATCTATCTCTTGATCAACACTTCCTATCCCGTAAAGATTAATGTTTGTTCCCGTCAGATTAAGCTCACGATAACCACGGACTACCAGCGCCCGCGCTTCCTGAACAATCGCCTCAAGCTTACGGCTTCGCGCAGGACCGCGCGCAGGCGCAATGGCACAATACGTGCAATGGTGATCACACCCGTCCTGTATTTTCAGGAAAGCACGTACACCCTTCGGAACCGCTATCGCACCCAATTCCTCATAGGCATCAAAACCCACATCTTTTTTTGTGCACACCTCGGGTATTGCACCTTGCGTTTTCTTCGTGTGCAGCGCTCGAAGAATCAGCGCGGGAAGTGACGGTCGGTTTTTGGTGCCGATCACAATGTCCGCCAACGAGGACAGATCGGATCGTTCCGCGCAACAGCCGCACGCAACGAGAAGCGCATCGGGTTGTTCCCGACGATATCGGCGGAGAATTTGCCGTGTCTTGCGTTCTGCTTCTGCCGTCACCGTACATGTGTTTAACACATAGACATCGGCGGCTTCATCCGACTCAACAATCTCGAACGACATCTCCCGAAGCGAGTCGGCAAGCGCATCCATTTCGTATTGATTCGTTTTGCAGCCGAGCGCGATCAGCGCAACACGATCACGTCGCGTTTCTTTCAATAAATTGCGAAGGTGCATTTAGAATTTCTTAACGTCCTTTTGCGATTCAATAAGAAAGAGAATCTCCTCTGCAGAAGCACCTCCTTGTGCTGCGGCGGCTGCAACGACAGCACTTTCGACAAATGGAGCATCCACCATGATATGTGCTGGATTAGGATTTAATTCCAGCGCCATTTCTGTGCTCATCACGGCACTCCCAAGATCCATAAAAATAAGAACACCCTTGCCCTGATCCGCGTTTTCAATGGCTGACGCTATGCGCTCCATATCGGTGCCGGCACTGCCATCTTCCAGTCCGCCTGCCTCCTCCATTGGAACATCAGGCCCCACCAATCTTGCAAGAGCAATGACACCTTTTGACAGCTCTCGAATATGGGACACAAAAACTAGCCCGACCATACGATCCTCCCGCTTTTTTAATATGTCTTAATGGCGTGGAGCAACAGACACGACGATGCTGCGCCGGGATCCATGTGTCCGATGCTTCGCTCGCCGACATAACTGGCGCGTCCTTTAGTCGCGATGATCGTCTTTGTATATTCGGCACCTTCTTCCGCCGCTTTTATCATCGCATCAAGCGCATCGTCTCCCGCAAGCCCTTCGGCAAGCGCCTGATCCAGCGCTTCTTTTGCAGGAATCAGCGCATCCAGCATCGTCTTTTCACCTCTGACCGCTTTTCCCCGAAGCTGGATTCCTTCGATAGCAAACTCCAACATGGGTAAAAGATCGTCGAGCAAAAGCGTCTCTTTACCTTTAACGGCTTCACTTGCTTTCATAAACGCTGTGCCATAGAGCGGTCCGGCTGCCCCGCCGACCTTAAACGCAAGCGTCATGCCGACGGTGCGCAACAAGTCAGCAGGCGTATTAACGGAGCTGCTTTCCAATTTTTTCATGACCTCGCGAAAACCGCGGTCCATGTTGATGCCGTGATCACCGTCTCCGATGGCACGATCCAGATCAGACAGATATTCGCGATTTTCCGCTATATTTTTCTGCATTTGACTGATGACGCTCACTAATGTTTCGAGTTCCATTGCACAATCCTCGTATTACTAAGACCGAGACAGTCAGCATCATGCCGACAGTCTCGGTCGTCTTTTCTATGTGTTTACCTGCTTCCTTCGACTGTTTAAGTGAAGGAGGTTTATTGTACGATCGAGACGGTCAACTTCTCCGTGTCAACCGTCTCGAACAACATTAATAAAACGATTATCCTATGACGGTGAGCGCCGGCGTATCTGCTCTTGCATTGAGCAGCGCCTTTATCTCGTCGTCCAGTTTGAGGAGGCTGATGGAAAAGCCGGCCATCTCAATCGACGTCATGTAGTTCCCGACAAACGTCTTCGCAATCTTAATGTTCTTCTCGGCAAGTACATCGGCCACATGATCGTTGATGATCAAAAGCTCCATCAACGGCGTGCCGCCGGAGCCGTTGATCATAACGGCGACTTCACTGCCTTCGTACGGCAAATCTTCCAGAATCTTCTCAAGGAGATGATCAACGATTTCATTGACGGGGCGAATTTTCTCGCGATGCGTGCCCGGCTCACCGTGAATGCCGATACCGACTTCCATCTCGTCATCTGCCAGTTCAAAACCCGGTTTGCCGTTTGCAGGCACAATACACGGTTCGATCGCAACACCCATAGAGCGTACATTGTCGCAGACCCGTTGCGCGACACAGCGCACGTCTTCCAGATCCGCACCCATTTCTGCCTTAGCGCCCGCGATCTTGTGCACAAAAATCGTGCCGGCGATGCCGCGGCGTCCGACCGTCCAGGTACTGTCCTCAACAGCGACGTCGTCCGCTACGACCACTTGCGCCATCTTGATGCCTTCGCCTTCTGCCATTTCACGAGCCATCTCAAAATTCATGACATCGCCCGTATAGTTTTTGATGACCAGCAAGACGCCCTTCTTTGTCTGAACTTCCTGAATGGCCTCATAAACCGCATCCGGAGTCGGTGATGTGTAAACAGCACCGGGAACAGCCGCGTCAAGCATGCCTTCGCCAACAAAACCGGCATGAGCAGGCTCATGTCCGCTTCCGCCGCCGCTAACCAGCGCAACTTTATCTTCTCTCTTCTTAGCCCGCACAATGACATGGCTATCCTCAAGTTTCTTAAGATACTGCGGATACGCCTTGACTAAGCCTTGTACCATCTCTTCTTCTACGTTTTCGACGCTGTTAATGAACTTTTTCATAAAAATACCTCCGATTTTTTCAAAAACGCATTCAGCTTGAACACGCAGATCACCAAATTTATACTCGACCGCACGACCGAGAACGCGCCTTTTCATAGTTTAAGAAACAGCCGATCCGGATCACGCGCGCCTTAAATGTTCAATACAGAAAGACACAATACTTTCGGTCGCAACGAATCGTAAAATTCGTTTTTATTTATTTGTTATATAATAAGACATGAAAAAATTTGCCGCAACTTATATTTTTATCTAAAATGCATAAAAACATAGGCTTGACCTTCATTTCGAGGCGATGAACGAAGTGCCGCACTAAGGCAAACAGGATCAAACGCGAGATAGAAGCGAAGAGTCGCTCTTAGGTAAGTTTGATTGATCACGAGAAAGAAGCAAGGGATCACGCTGTGACAAATTGAATCAAACACGAGACAATAAGGATATTCAGGGTGAGGTAAATTGCGCCGACAATAAGGAGAACTGACATGGTGAGTGAAAAAGTAACCGTCTGTAATAAAAGCGGACTTCACATGAGACCCGCTGCCGTACTTTCGCAGCTTTGTGCACAACTCAAATCGGATATTCTTCTGGTTTGCGGCGATAAGGAAATCAATCCGAAAAGTATTCTGAAGTTGATGGGTTGCGGTATCCGCGCCGGCGATGTAGTGGAAGTCCGTTGCGACGGTCCAACTGAGGAAAAAGACCTTCAGGCTGTCGTAGAAGCCATACAAAGCGGTCTTGGCGACGATATTGTCGACGTTTAATCCGTTTTCGCGCGCTCATCTGCATGCGAGGCGAGTACTGATCTGATTTCGCCGTCATCGTTCGCATCTTGAACGCTGCCCTCGTTTTCTGCCGCTTACCGCAGAAACGTCTTGATAACAGTTTATTGATTTCCAGTCAATTTTTGTATTCACCTCTAATCGATTATTGTGTCTGATCCTGAATTTAGAGAAAGATACGCTTCAATCTCATCGACATCGCTCATCGCGAGTACTTTCATCGCTTTTTCTGCCGCTTTTGAAACGTCGAGGCTGCGAATTTTTTCTTTGACGTCCGGCGTCATCTGAGCCGACATGCTGAATTCATCAAGACCTAGGCCAAGCAATATTTCGGTTGCCCGTAAATCTCCTGCCATTTCGCCGCACATCCCCACCTCAATGTCAGCCTCATGCGCCGCCTCAATCACACGTGCAATCGCTCGAATCACGGCAGGGTGGAAGGCATTAAACATGTGCTTAATTTTCTCATTTCCTCGGTCTACGGCAAGGATATACTGTGTAAGATCGTTCGTTCCGATTGAGAAAAAATCGACCGCTTTGGCAAGTTCATCTGCCATAAAAACGGCCGCCGGCGTCTCAACCATGATGCCGAGCGGGATGTGGTCGTCAAAGGCTGTTCCTTCATCTTTCAATGACGCTTTACACGCCTCCGTCAACGCTTTCGCGCGCTCAAACTCGTAAAGCGAAGTGATCATCGGGAACATGATGCGCATGGGACCATAGGCGCTCGCTCGGAGAATAGCGCGAAGCTGTGTGCAAAAGAGATCCGGCATATCGAGCGTCATGCGGATGGCGCGCCATCCGAGAAAAGGGTTCTCCTCGTGATCAAAGGAAAAATAGTTCAATTCCTTGTCTCCGCCGATGTCAAGAGTCCGAATGGTTATCTCTTTTCCAATTTTTTCAGACGCTTCTCGATACGCGATGAACTGCTCTTCTTCCGTCGGGAAATGATCACTGTCCATGAAGAGAAATTCACTTCTGAAAAGGCCGACACCGTCCGGGGAGTACGCCATCGAAGCGTTCAGTTCTTCAAGACTACCGATGTTGCAATAGACCCTAAGTGTTTTACCGTCTCGACTTATGACGGGCTCCGATGCGCGTGCAAGGAGTGCTCCTTCTTTCTCTTTTAGCGCTTTTGCTCGCTCGAAAAAATCAGCCTTTACCGCCTCATCCGGATGGATGCAGATCTCACCTGTTTCTGCATCAAAGGCAATAAGATCACCTGTTTGAACACTTGATACGATCTCAGGCACGCCGATCAGCGCCGGAATACCGCGATTTTTTGCCATAATCGCGACATGCGAGCTCACACCGCCTTCCGCTGTAATGAAACCAAGTACAAGCGAGGCATCAAGATTCGCCGTGTCGGAGGGAAACAAGTCTCGCGCCACAATCACCGACGGCACCGAAAGCCCGGGAAAGCGGCGTAGCGATTTTTGCTGCAAGGCCGCCATCAAGCGATTGCCGATATCTTCAATATCATCTGCCCGTTCACGCATATATGCGTTGTCCATCATCTGAAAAACGAGTTTTAAGCCCTCGATCGTCTCATCCACAGACGCTTCAGCCGTTTTCCCCGCTTCGATATGGGCTTCGACTTCTTCACTCAGCGTCGGATCCTGAACAATGGCGAGATGTGCGGCAAACACATCGTGTTCCAGTGCCAATTTTTCCAGATCTTGTGACACTTCTTCCACAGCGCGTTCAAAACGCGCTTTCTCCACCGATTGATCGATAATATGCGAAGAGTTAACGACGGGTTTCTCTTTGATTTTTTCAGGGACGACGTAGGCAGGTCCAATGACGATACCCCTCGTAAAGCAAACCGTCGCTTGAATTTTCAACATGGGAAACCTCCTTACGAACGAACAGCACACTGAGTTTATGGTGACATATTTATTCTACCTAAAAATGACCATCAGAATGAGAAATTAATGAAACGGGATAAACATTTTGGACAACGCCTTGCGCTTTGCCGTCGTGTAAGAAAACTTTTTGGCGATCGCAGAACGCCATTCATAGGCTTGCGCGTCATTTGTTCATAGAAGATGTTCATTTGTTTGTCTGAAACTTCTTAAACATCAAAAACCGCCGTAAGCATATTATGCCTCCGGCGGTTTTTATTACTCGATGACGGATCAACGATTATTTAGGCATGTTTTTCTTCCTTGTAGAAGAATTTCGTACCTACGTAGTAGACGATACAAGCCACAACCATTGCGTTAATCGCTGAAATGCCCCACTTTACAAAGTTACCGACCAGCGCGCCGGCAACAACACCAAGAAGAGCAAACACGTTCACCGTGCGAAGTTTATCGTCATTTGCTTCCGTGTACTTGCCGCGGTTGAGGAAGTAGTCAATCGTGATGATGGCACCAATCGGCGGTAACGTCGCATTCAGGAAACTGAGCCAGCCGACGAAGTTATTGTAGAGCCAGATCGCTGATGCTGTACCGATAATGCCGGCAACAATAACCATTGGGCGTTTGCGGATTTTTGTAATGTTTGAGAGTCCAAGTCCGGCCGTATAGAGTGCGTTATCATTCGTTGTCCAGATATTTCCGCCGAGTACAATCAGAGCCGGTATGGCAAGCCCTTGTGCAATCATGACGTAGAATATGTCATCCTTACCCGTGAAAGCACCGCCAACGGCGCCGAACATAAACATGAGCGTGTTGCCCAAGAAGAACGCGATCACCGTCGTAACTACAGCAGATGTCTTCGTCTTGGCAAAACGGGTGAAGTTCGGTGTCGCCGTGCCGCCTGATACGAAGGATCCGATGACCATTCCAATCGCCGTAAACAGCGTCATTCCGCCCGTTGATTTGTCAAAGATCGTGATGATGCCGCCGCCGTCTCTGATGGCAGTGATCATCGAATAGCTACCAAGAACGGTGATTAGCGGTACCGATACATAGCTGACGATCTCAAGTCCTACAATGCCGAAGTATGCTGACGACGTCATCGCCACGCCGGCGAGTACGACAAGTACCCAGACCGGGATATTGAGAAGCTCTGCTGCCGGATACCCGAACATCGCAGCACCAACGCCGAACCAGCCGATCTGAGTGAATGTAATCAGCGCAGACGGAAGATATGAACCGATCGTACCGAATGAACGGTGTGTCAGCAGGTCAAGGCTCATACCTGTCTCACAAGAGATGTACGCAAGCACACCGGTGTACGCGCCAAGGATTACGCCGCCGATGAGGACGGCCCAAACAAATTGAGTGAAATTGAGGCCGTTAGCCATTTTTGCGCCAACACTCATGCTGGCGGAGAAAAATGTGAAGCCCAACATGATGACAAACATCG
>JAAZJH010000029.1 GCA_012800435.1 Clostridiaceae bacterium
TGCCGATCGCAAAAACCGTTCCCGCAAGACCGATGCTGATACCCAGCACGTTGGTCAGGAAGAACATGTAGTAAAGACTCTTAAACTGATAGACGATATTGTTGGATGCCGAAAAAGCCGCGAATCCAGCCTTTTCTTTCACGGGCATCTTTGGGGTCATCGCCGTGTAATGTTTCAAGCTCATACGTTTCCTGTCTCCGCTTCTGCAATCTCCGTGAGGCGTTCTCTCAAGAGCCTCTTAAATTTAACTGGTTCATCGCCCATCGGGTTGTGTCCGGAATTCTCGAACCAAATCAGTTCCTTCCTAGGTGCCTCAATTGCGTCAAACCAATCCTGAACAAGCTCCGCCGGCGTATTCATGTCATGTCTGCCGTTAAAAATGAAAAACGGAACGGTAAAAGTCGTGTGCGTTTCAGGGAATTTGACATGGGCGACCTCATGCCACATGGCGGAAAGGACGGTTTTGTAACCCTTGACATACCCGTAAAGGTCAGAGAGGGAGTACTCTCCGGACTTGAGGATCGGAATGACCATCGCGCGAGCATAACTTCTCTTCTTATCGCTCTGGGAGTAGCCGCCATATTTCATCATGACGCGCCTCTGCACCATCAGTCCCTTAAAACCGCCTCGGTATTCTCCCATCACCGGCGGCCCGACCTGCCTGAGTTTGTCGACCGACTTCTGATCGCCCGCTTCGCGCGCTGCGTTGAGAGCGAACTCGTAGCTGATCTTCTCGTTTAGTTCGCCGTCGACGACTTGGCCGAAACCGACCGCTGCCGCGATGTGTTCCGGATAATCGCGGGCAAGCATGGTCAGCAGCTGGCTGCCCCAGCTGCCGCCGATCACGAATATTTTCTCCTTGTGAAAGCGTTCGCAGAGCCACGAGACGAGATCCGCCGCGTCCTTTGTCAGCTGCGTTGCGGTGAGTGTCTCCTTCTTAACACCGTAGTACGACCCGCCCGCTCCTCTCTGATCCCAGGTAGCGAGAGTAAATGTGTCCATAAGGTCGATGTGATCTTTTAAGATAGAGTGACGGTTGCAAACACCCGGGCCGCCGTGCAGAAAAAGCAGCACCGGTTTCTTCTCATCATTTGTCACAACATGAATACGTTGTCTGACGCCGTTAAGATTGATCTTTGTCTTGATATCAATCAACGATTGTTTCCCCCTCATACGCTTCTCGTGTCAGCCGGCCCGTCTTCTGAGATCGTATATATAAAAACAGTATACACACTTTCGGTAGCGTTCAAAGAACTCGTCGTTTGTTATTTCAGATTTCAATCAACAGCTGGAGCTTATCACTGTCGTCCGTCGTAATCTATAAAGTTGACCCATTTACAGTGCCGGAGAAAGGCGGTATCCGTTTTGTTTTCGAACATCCTTTTTCTTCTAGCTTTTCTAGAGAAATAATGGTAGAATTTCTTTAGAAAGGCGGTGTTTCTATGCCCAGAATTCAGTCCAGCACAGATTTGAGGAACAATTACAATGACATTTCTACTTTCTGCAATGAATCAAATGAACCTGTGTTCATCACGAAGAACGGTCGTGGAGATTTAGCCGTTATGAGTATTGCACTTTATGATCAACTGATTCACAAGAACGAACTGTATCGTTTACTGCAGGAAGCGGAAGCTGATTTTAAAGCAGGCCGGGAAATGACATTTGAAGAATCCTTTCAAAAGCTGCGTAAAGGATTAGAAAATGGAACGATATAAAGTTATTGTTAGCCGTGAATACCACCAAGACCTGCTAATGATACTTCGTTACCTAATTCATGATCTTAAATCACCTGCAGCGGCAAGTCATTTTCTTGATGCAATCGAGGAAACAGTCCAAGGTTTATCCACCATGCCATATCGATTTGAGTTGGTTAGGGACGACACACTAAGACAGCAAGGATATAGAAGATGTCTTGTCAAGAACTATCTCCTTTTTTATAAGGTATTTGAACAGGAAAAGATTGTTCAGATTTATCGAGTCATATATGCCAGACGAA